>NZ_LR698963.1:174280-474280 GCF_902381725.1 Dermabacter jinjuensis
CCGCCCTCAACAATCAGCAATCAGCCGGCTCAGTGGCAGGTCGTCGCCTCGACCGCCGAACGCACAATGTCGTCGAGGTCCTTCGAGCTCTTCCAGCCAAGTGCCTTCTCGATGCGCTCGGTCGAACACACGAGTCGGGCCGGGTCGCCAGCGCGGCGCGGGGCAATCTCGGGCGTGATCTCGATGCCCTTGGCGCGGCCGATAGCGTCAATTACTTCGAGAACGCTCGAGCCCTTTCCGGTGCCGACGTTGAATACGCGGTATTCGCGCTCGTCGTTTTCGAGGTAGCCGAGGGCGGCGACGTGCGCGTCGGCGAGATCCTCGACGTGGACGTAGTCGCGGATGCAGGTGCCGTCGGGGGTGTCGTAATCGTTACCAAAAACCTTCGGGTTCTTCCCGCATTCGAGGGTGTCGAGCACGATCGGCACGAGGTTCATGACGAGACTGTCAGCGAGCTCTGGGGAACCGGCGCCGGCTACGTTGAAGTAGCGCAGGGCGACGGTGCGCATGCCGTGAGCGCGCTCGGCGTCGGCAAGCATCCATTCGCCCACGTACTTGGTCGCGCCGTAGGGGTTGATGGGTCGGCACTCGAGTTCCTCATCGACGAGGTCAACATCGGGCGTGCCGTACACGGCCGCGGAGGAGCTAAAAACGAAGTCGCGGACGCCTGCACGCGCCGCTGCTTCGAGCACGTTGGCGAGGCCGCCGATGTTGTCGTGCCAGTACATTTCGGGCTTTTCGACGGATTCGCCCACCTGCTTGTGGGCAGCGAAATGGATCACGGCCTTCACCCCGCGCTCGCGCATCTCGCGCTCGAGAACCTCAACGGCGCCATCGGCGGTGACGTCCTGCTCAATGAGCGGAGCATCGCCGATGCGGTTGCGAAAGCCAGTCGAGAGATCATCGACAACGGCGACGGACTCGCCGCGCTCGAGAAGAAGCTGCACAACGTGTGCGCCAATGTAACCTGCACCACCAATAACCAAAGTTGTCATGGCCTCAGTCTAAACGCCCCACCCTCTGGAACCTCCCCGGAATCTCCACGCAAATCACACGCCGCAACCACGAAATAGATATTTCGCGCCGTAAACTGACGGGCATGACCGTGCCAGAATCGTCCGAACCCACACTGCCCAAGCGCAGCGCGGGTCGACATCGATACGTGAGGCCCACCAAGGCCGATTCGATCGCACAAAAAAACGCCCGGGAACGCCATGAGGCGGCGCAGCGGGAGCATGGTTTCGACCTCTCCCGCAGGCAAGCTTCTCAATTCCCGAAGCCCGGCAGCACGAGGGCTGAGGCAGCCGTCGGAACCGCCACCGAAACGGAGAAGCCTGGGACTGTTGCCCGCCTCGCCGAGGGCGCGGCCGTGACTCCACTTCCCGAGGGCGTGATGCGCACCGAGCCGCTTCCGAACGTGCGCCCACGCGGCCACGAGGGCGCTGCTGCGCGCGACGATGACGATTCGATTCCCACGGGCGCACCCACGAGCATCGGCATTGGCCGTCGAACGAGTCTTGAGGAAGGCTCGCTCGCGCGAGCGTCGGTGTGGACGACAAGCGGCAGCGTGTTCCCCGGATTCGGCCTCATTCCCACAATGTGGCGCAAGCTCGGTATCGCGCTCATGGTGCTCGCCGTGCTCATCGTGGGGGCCGGCGCCGCGCTCCTTGCGTTTGGTGATCCAGCCACCCTCGTGTTCCACTACGGCACGCGCCGCCCCGTTGTGATCGCCGCACTCATCGCCGTGATCGTGGGCACTCTCGCGTGGGTCTCGACGATTTTCTTCACGAACCAGCTACACAACGTGCGCGAGAAGCTGCGCGGGCCCGCCCGCACTGCGTCGCGGTCCCTCGCCTACATGCTTGCACTCGTCGTAGCAATTCCGGGTGTGTACACCGCCCATAGCCTCTACGCCACCCAAGCGCTGCTTGGTAACTCGAAGGTTTTTGCGGGCTCGGACAAACACAAGCTCGCCCCCGGCGTCGATCCGTGGGCGAACCGCGAACGCGTCAACATCATGCTGCTCGGCCAGGATGCCGGTCCCGACCGCACGGGCACTCGCCCCGACACCATCATGGTCGCCTCGATCGACACGAAGACGGGCCGCACGGCGCTCTTCTCGATCCCTCGCAACCTTCAGTACGTGCGCTTCCCGAAGGGTTCGGCTCCTGCGGAAGAGTTCCCGGACGGCTTCACGTATTTCGGCAAGGACCAGAACCTCATTAACGCGGTCTGGTCGTGGGCCGAGGGCGTGCGGCCCGATCTATTCCCGGGCGACAACAACCCGGGTCTGACTGCGACCACAATGGCCGTCGAGGAAACGCTTGGCCTCAAGGTCGACTACTACGCGATGGTGAACCTCCAGGGCTTCGCCGACCTCGTCGATGCGATCGGCGGCGTCGATATCGAAGTGGAGCGTGACATCCCGATCGGCGGCGGCGCGTCGAAGGTCGAGGGTTACGTCAAGAAGGGCTGGCAGCACCTCGATGGCTTCCACGCCCTGTGGTACGCCCGCTCGCGCCACGGCTCGAGCGACTTCGACCGCAACTGCCGCCAGCAGCGCATCGTGCGTACCGTCGCGGAAGAAGCGAACGTGTCCTCGCTCGCGCTCAATATCCCGAAGCTGATCGGTGCGACCGAACGCAATATCGAGACGGACATCCCGCGCAGCCAGGTCGAGGCGTTTGCGGACCTTGCGCAGCGCATCCAAAAGGGTGGCTTCAAGTCGTACCCGATCAACCCGACCGTGACGCATTCGGGCAACCCCGACTACCCGTACATCAAGAAGTGGGTGCAGGCGTCGATTGCCGATTCGATGGTCGGCTACGGCGAGGTGCCCGTGAGCGGCAAGCCCTCAAGCGGCGCCGCGGGTGGCACGCCCTCGGGTGCTGGTGCTCGCAATTCGGCGCCGCAGCGGATCCGGATCGTTCTTCCGCTTGAGCCGACCACCGATGGCGACTCGAACGACGGTGACTCGACAGACTCGGGCGAGACCAAGACCCCGACGGTCAATCAGGACCCGCTCGCACCGTGCATGCCGGGCAACGAAGACCCGATGGGCTAACCCCTCACCGCGAATAGCGCCCTGGTGCGGCTCGCTTAGGCGAGCTGCAGCAGGGCGTTTTCGATAACTTCGGGCATGGCGGGGTGAATCCAGTACTGCTTGGTCGCGACGTCGCGCGCGTTCAGGCCGAAGCTCATCGCCTGGATAGGCACTTGAATGAGCGTCGCAGCCTCGGGGCCGATGATGTGCGCACCGAGGATCCTCCCGGTCTCAGCCTCGGCGACGATCTTCACGAAGTCACCCGGTGCCTCGAGCTCCATCGCCCACCCGTAGGCGACGTCGGCAAATTCCTGGCGTGCCACCCGGATCTCCCGCCCGGTCGTTTCTGCCCACTCGCGCGCCTCGCGCTCGGTCATGCCCACCTGCGCAATGTGCGGGTCGGTAAAGACAGCGGCGGGGATCGGCATGTCGTCGCTTCGGCGCAAATCGTGCGGGTGGAGGATGTTGTGGCGCGCAACCTTCAGCTCGTAGTTCGCGACGTGCTTGAGTTGCGCCGGCGAACTGAGGTCGCCGATCGAGTAGACCCCGTCGAGCACCTGGCCGCTCGGGTCGAGGGCTCGCTGGTAGGCATCGACCATGACACGGCCGCCATCATCGACGCCGATGCCCCCGGCCGCGGCTTCCAGGAGGTCACTGTTGGGCGTGCGGCCGGTCGCCACGAGAATGTCGGCGACGGTGAGGGTTCGGGCCACCTCGCCTGTGGGGTCCGACGGTTCCAGGTCAATCTCGACCCCGTTTGCTGTGCGCCGCACCCGAGTGGTCGAGGCATTGAGGTGCACGTGATAACGCGCGGAAGCGACCTCGGTGATGCGGTGCGCGATGTCCTCATCGAAGGCGCGAAGAAGAGTTCCGGAACGAGCGATGAGGTGCACGTCCACGCCGAAAGCGTCGAGAATGTGCGCAAACTCGAGGGCGATCACGCCCGAGCCGAGGATCGCGATTGACTCGGGAAGCTCCTCAAGCCGCATGATCGTGTCGCTCGTGAGCGGTTTCGCCTCTTTGAGCCCGGGAATACCGGGAATCGCGGGACGCGAGCCGGCGGCAAGAAGGACAGTATCGGCGGTAATGTCGCGCGTTCCGCCGTCGGTCTCGACCGCGAGGCGTTTAGGGCCCGTAAACCGCGCCGTACCGCGAATGAGCGTGAGGTTAGCGTTGTCCGGGTGGGAGGCGCGGTACTCCTCACCCCCGTGGGAGATCGGGTCAATCCGGTTGAAAATCCGCTCGCGCACCGCCGGGAATCCGACGCCGCCCAGCCTCGAGTCGACCCCGAACTTCTCCGCGTGCTCCTCTTTCGCGTTTTCAGCGACGGTGGCCGTGTGGACGAACATCTTCGTGGGAATGCACCCGACGTTGAGGCAGGTCCCGCCGAAGATGTGCGCGGGTCCCACGCCACGATCGATATAGACGATGGATTTGTCGGCGAATTCGGGGCCCGGGAAGGAGTTGCCTGAACCGGAGCCGATGAGGGCGATATCGAAATGTTCTGGGGCGCTCATGGTCTCAAGGATACGGGCCGCCCGCCGCGAGCTTCGAGACCGTGAAACAATGTCCACCATGCGCGAAATTCTCGACACTATGCCAGAAGCCAGCGAGCGAATGCTGCTGCTCACGGCCCCTATCGAGAATGAACTCGTGATCACGAAATCCCGATTCCTCGCCTACCTCGCGCCCGTCGAAACCGTCGAGGAAGCCGACCATCTGATCCGCGAACGCCGCGCGCTCCACCCGAACGCGCGTCACCACTGCACGGCCCTCACGCTCGGCACACCGGTACACCTACAGCGCTCCAACGACGACGGCGAGCCAAGCTCCACGGCCGGGATGCCCATGGCGCAGGCCCTTAGAGGGCGGCACATGACGAACATCCTCGCCGTTGTCACGCGCTATTTCGGCGGGATCAAGCTCGGCGCAGGCGGCCTCGTACGTGCCTACGGCAGCGCCGTGACCGACGCCCTCGATGCCGCAAGCGCAAAGAAGCTCGTGCGCGAGCGCGTCGTTCGCCAGGTCACGGACCTGAGCGTCGGCTACGACCTCGCGGGGACATTCGAGGCATCGATCCGCGCATGGGCAGACAGCGCCGAAGGCGTGAGCATCGGCGGAGCCGATTACACCGCGCACGGGCTCACCCTGCGCCTCATCCACCGCGTGGACGCTGCTCCTGACCTGGAGCGGGCTACGGCGGAACTATCGAGCGGCGCTGTGAACGCGGCAACCGTCGGATATACCTACGCCGATGTGCCCGCCGGATTTTAACCCCCGCGAAACACCGCGAGTGTGCGAAAAGTCCCGCAGAGGCCTATAGTGCTTGGAGGCCGCGGAACCGCGCGCCTAACGCTGACAATGGAGTCTTGATGAAAAAGATCCTGAATTCACTGCTGACGAAGATCGTCATCGCGATTGTGCTTGGCATTCTCGTGGGGCTTGTTGCGCCGGACTGGCTGTCGCGGGGGACGGCAACGTTTTCGAAGCTTTTCGGCAACTTCCTGAGCTTCATCATTCCGCTCATCATCATCGGCCTGATTACGCCCGCCATTTCCGAATTCGGTAAAGGCGCTGGCAAGTGGCTCGGGGTGACTGCTGCGCTCGCGTACGCCTCGACGCTCGTCGCTGGCACCTACGCAATCGCCGCCGGCTACCTCACCTTCCCCACGCTCCTCGGGGAGAGCACGAAACTCGGCGGGGTAAGCGAGCCAGAAACGAGCTTCGAGCCATTCTTCGAGATCGCCATGGATCCCATCTTTGGCGTGATGACGGCACTCATTACGAGCTTCGTGATCGGCCTTGGCATCGTGGCTGTGCGCGCCGCCACCATTCACGAGGGTTTCCTCGAGCTGCGCAAGATCGTGAACACCACGATTTCGAAGATCATCGTGCCGCTTCTGCCGCTCTACATTTTCGCCATTTTCGAAAACATGACGGCGAAGAAAGAAGTGTGGGACATCATCATGAAGATGCTCCCGATCGTGGTGCTCGCCTTCGTGCTCACGGCGATCATGCTCGTTCTTCAATTCACTGCGGCCGGTGTTGCCAAGGGCAGGAACCCGTTGGTCATGCTCGGCAAGATGCTTCCCGCCTACGCCACCGCGCTTGGCACAAGCTCGAGTGCCGCGACGATTCCCGTGACGACTCGCTGCGCTGAGGATGCCGGCGTGTCGAAGCCCGTAGCCAACTTCGTGATTCCGCTGTGCGCCACGATCCACCTCGCCGGCTCGACCGTGAAGATCACCCTGTTCGCCTTCGCGATCCTGTGGACCACCCACGGCGACTACAGTTTCGCGAGCCTACTCGGCTTCGTGGCAATGCTCGGCGTGTCGATGATCGCTGCTCCCGGCGTGCCCGGCGGCGCGATCGTGACGGCTTCGGCGCTTCTCGCGGAGCAGCTCGCGTTCAATGAATCGCAGGTGGGCCTCATGGTGGCCCTCTACGTGGCGCTCGACTCGTTCGGCACCGCCACGAACGTCACGGGCGACGGTGCGATCGCGGCGATCGTGGATCGCCTCTCGGGCGGCAAGGTCAGCGACGATGACGACGAGGAAGTCGCCACCGCCGAGAACGCTGCTTCGCCGACCACTGCTGAGGGACCTGCTGCGGCCTAAGCGCTGCACACTGCATCACCGCTGAACATAGCAGCATCGCTGCACCGCACAGCACCACTGCAGTGAGCAATTGGAAAGGCGTGGCTTCGGCCGCGCCTTTCCTTCGCCTCGGGCCCACCCCAGATTCCCGTAGCTAGCCCCATTGCCGTCGCTCTCCATAAAGAAACTGGCCTCCACACCCCCACCCAAGCCAGCAACCCCGCACTTTCTTCACCATCCGCGACGGAAAAGCTTCAGATCGCGACGCGAGACACCGGCACAGCCTTAGATCGCGACGGCTCAGCCTTGGACCGCGGCGCAGCCCCCACCCGCAACACCTCAGCCGGCGCGCCCGAAGCCACGTCTCCTAGGTCGCAGCGCTCAGCCGATAGGTCGCAGCGCTCAGCCGAGGGCAGCCCTCACCGTGCGGGCCTTCGTGAATGTTTCCTCGATCTCGGCGCCGGCATCGCTCAGGCGCGTGATCGCACCGCCAACGCCGAAGCGAGCGCCGGCCTCATCGAGCACCGCCGTGCGGATCACAATGCTGAGCGATGCCGCCCCGTTCGGCGAGATCCACCCGATCGCGCCGGAGTAGACGCCACGCGGCCCTCCCTCCAAGTCGCGAAGAAGCTGCACCGTGCGAAGTTTCGGCGCACCTGTCATCGAGCCGCCGGGGAAGGCCGCCTCGATGGCGTCGAGGGCGGTGCGGCCGGGCGCGAGCCTGCCGGTAATGGTGGAGATCATCTGGTGCACCGTTGGGAAGGACTCCACCTGGTAGATGTGCGGCACCTTCACGCTGCCAGCCTCGCACACGCGCGAGAGGTCGTGCCGCACGAGGTCGACGATCATGAGGTTTTCGGCTCGGTCTTTGCGGCTTGCGGCGAGCTCGGCGCGCAGTCTCGCATCCTCCTCCGGATCTGCGGAGCGCGGTGCCGTTCCCTTGATCGGGCGCGATTCAACCTCACCTGCGGCGCTCACCTCGAGAAACCTCTCGGGCGACGCGCTCGCGACGCTCCACTTTCCACACTGAAGAAACGCTCCGTAGGGAACGCGCGCCACGCGGCGCAGCTGCGCGTACACGTCGAGGGGGTCGTACTTCCCCGGCACCTGCGCCTCGTTCGTGAGGCACAGCTCGTAGCTTTCGCCTTCGTTAATGAGTTCCTGGCAGCGGTCAATCAATTTCGCGTATTCCGCCACGGTGTGCCGGTAGGTGGACGCGGGTGAGGGTCCGACGCCAGCTTCCGCCTCACCGCCCTGATCTTCCCCGTGCGCTTCTCCCGCCCCCGTGAGCACGCTGACCAGATTCCGAGTCGTTTCAACGATCCACGAATGCTGTTCCCCCATCGTTCCGGGATGATCCGCATCGGCGTCGAGCTCCGCGAGCGCCACGGCCCTCGCCGTGCCGCGATCATGGTCGATCACGAGTGCGCGCGTGAGAAACACCAGGTGAGCATCGGGTTCCATGTCCTCGCGAGACTCTCGCTCGAGCCCGAGGGTTTCGGCACCGAGCCCGTAGCCGAGGTAGCCCACGTATCCGAGGGCGAAGCCGCCAAGGGCCTGCGACGCGCGCCGCCCCTCTTCATCGAGCCGCACCGCGTTCAGCCTCATCCGCATCGCGCTGAAGAACCCGTCCTTTGCGGGAACGCCCTCGACGCGTTCGTCCTCCGGAACTCGATACTCGAAAAGGTGCGCCCCTGGGCCATCGCACGCGCCCATGATCGAGAAGCGCGAACGGTGATCCTCGCTTGCCGAGTCGAGCCACACCGCCCGTTCGTGCGCTGAAAAAAGGTTGCGGTAAAGCGCTTCAGCCTCTGTGAAAACATTCGTCAACGTCACCTCGCTGCCGAGCAGCAACGTGTGGGTCGCGGGCGCTGAATCGGGTGCGGAGGCGAGCGTCGGCGCTGAAAACTCTGGGCCGACGCTCGCCGCGCCAACGTCGGAGCCCACCGCCGAGGGCCGGGCCGAGCCCGCCCCTGCACTGTTTTCACACTGCGCGGTCGTGGGGCGAGGACATGGTGCGGCCCCGCCGCCGACGGCGAGAAAGGCGCGCATGAGGTCGAATCCGCCTTCGGTGCGAATCGACTCAGGGTGGAATTGCACGCCCCACGCGTTGCGCCCGCGCAAGCGTGCTGCTTGGATGACGCCGTCGGCGGTAGTACCAAGAACTTCCAGTTCAGGCGGGCAATCGTCGATCGCGAGAGAGTGGTAGCGCACGACCCGCAGCACTTTCGGCAGGCGCGCGAACACCGGATCGTTTGCCACTGTGTCGGCGAAATGCACCTCATCCTCGAGACCGTGCATGGGGGTGGGCGCACGGTCCACGCGCCCGCCGTGGGCGACGGCCATGAGCTGCAGGCCAAGGCAAATACCGAGCACGGGGATGCCCCGTTCGAGTGCTTCTCGATAAACGTCCGGGGAGCAACCGAGGTCACCGGGGTTGTGCGGTGTTCCGGGGCCCGGGCCGATGATCACGTGGCTAATGCCATCGAGGCTCGGGCGTGGCCCGCTCGCGAGCACCACCTGCGGCATCTCGCCCGAGGCTTCGGCGACGAGGTGCGCGATGTTGAACGTGAACGAGTCGTGGTTGTCGATGATCAGCACGCTCATGCGGCAAGCTCCCCGATCGGTTCGGCGCGCTCCCACAGCGCGGCCTGGAAGTCCCGCGCAGCGGGAGCGAAGGGGCCGCGGGGAGGGGCGTAGGTGTCGGCAATGTGCGGGGCGGGCAGGTCCGTGAGTCCGACGGTTGCCTCGCGCACCCCGTGCAGAGAACTGAGCAGCCATACGGCGTCGGCCTCGAGAAGGCGCTGCTTGGTGAGGGGCGCCGCGAGGGTTTCGTGGCCGCGCTCGCACGCGATCTTCACGATCAGGCGTTCGGTGACGCTCGGCAGGCGGTCGGTATCGATGCTCGTGACGAGCACGCCGTTCGTCCACAGGACGACGCTCCCGTATGCGGTTTCGCTGTAGTGGATTTGAGGGGCGAGGGGGTGCGAGGTGCCGTCGGGCTTTCCGGCGCTGCTCACCTCCGCTGAGCGTGTGCGCAGAAGGGCGTCGCTCGCGCCGTTGTTCACGGCCCACGCGCGCACCCGTTCCTGCCAGGCGAAATCGGGGCCCTTGAGGCGCGGGTGGGTGCGCTCATCGCTGCCGGGATAGGCGATCAGGTGCGCGTTGGTCTCCAGGCGCTCCTCCGCGATGGAACGCGGATCAAAGGTGTAGCTGAGCTCGCCGCCAACATGCTCGAGGGTGAGTTTTGGGAAGAACAGGTCTGACTCTCCCCCGAGTGCGTGCGCGGCTTGTTCGTAGAGCGCCGTGACGGCGTCGTCGATCGCGCCCGGGGCCACCTCGGCGCCCCATAACTCGTGCGCCGACTCGCACATACGCTCCCGGTGTGCGCTCGGGGCTACCGCGCGGCCGTCTCGCACGAGGAAGGAATCAACGAGTGGCACGGCAGGGCTCCTTCACAGTGATCGCGCGGGCAGGTGGGCGGGGCGTTGCAGGCGACATTGTTGCTGGCTGCAGTGATAAAGGTACACCGGCTTGAGCTTGCGCAGCGAGGGGCAAGAAGAACTACAGCAGCCCAGGCCCGGTTGCTCTTTATGAAGAAACCAGCCAACCCAAGCAGCGGCAGGGCCGGGATGAGACAGATTCTTCATAAACAGAGACAGGAAGAGCGGGGCGCGGACGACGGCTCAAAACGGGCGACCACGACCTGGCGGGCACAGAAAACGGGCGGCCCGGTCATGATGACCAAGCCGCCCGTTCACATGTCGAGTGGGCCCTGCGGGGATCGAACCCGCGACCCGCGGATTAAAAGTCCGATGCTCTGCCAACTGAGCTAAAGGCCCCTGTTACTCGAACTACAACAGCATAGCGGGCCCGCGCCCCGCCTCCAAGTTCGCGGGGCGCACCTCACGCATGCGCACGGCGAGAAACAGGTCAAAAATGTGAGCCCTGACCAGGCGGTGTCAAGAATGTGTCAGGAAAAATCGGCGCCGCGTCAAGAACGCGTCAGTTTTCATTCGGGCCTGGGCGACCTCGACGTTCGATAGCAGTGCCGCTCAACCGAGCGACTTCGCACACCGGGTACCCCGGTTGCGGATCCGCCACGCCGGAGGGTTTCCGGCAGCACCATTCAGGAGCCATACCGTGCTCGACATTGTGTTTGTCGTATTGACGACCGTGTTCTTCGGAGGATGCCTGGGCCTCGCATCGGCGGTGAGCCTGCTGTGACCATCCTCGATATCGCCTGGCTGCTCATCTGCGCAGCCGCAATCGTGTACGTGACCTATGCACTCATTCGACCGGAAAGGTTCGGGTAGTCATGGCGTTCGTTCAAATCCTCGTTCTCATCGCGGCACTCGTCGCGGTGCATCGACCGCTCGGCGCGTACATGGCGCGCACCTTTACCTCTGAGCGCCACCTGTGGCCGGAGCGGCTCGTGTACCGCTTCGCGGGGATCCGAACAGACCGCGAGCACTCGTGGCGAATTTACCTTCGCAACATTCTCGCCGTCTCCCTCCTGAGTGTGCTCGGCCTCTACATCCTGCAGCGTGTTCAGCAGTGGCTGCCCATGGCACACGGCCTCGGCCCTGTCGAAGAGACGCAGGCGTGGAACACGGCAACCTCGTTCGTGACCAACACGAACTGGCAGTCGTACGGCGGTGAAACGACGATGTCCCATCTCACGCAGATGTTGGGCATGTCGTTCCAGAACTTCATTTCGGCCGCCGTCGGAATCTGCGTGGCTATCGTGATCATTCGCGGTATTGCCCGCCATGACACGGATAAGCTCGGCAACTTCTGGGTTGACCTCGTGCGCTGTAACTTCCGCATCCTTCTGCCGATCGCGTTCATCGGCGCGATCCTCCTGATCGCCGGCGGCGCCATCCAGAACTTCAACGCGGCCCAGCACGTGCACACTCTCACCGGTGGAACACAGATCATTCCCGGCGGGCCCGTCGCGAGCCAGGAAGCGATCAAGGAGCTCGGCACGAACGGTGGCGGTTTCTTCAACGCGAACTCCGCGCACCCGTTCGAGAATCCGAACGGTCTCACGAACCTCATCGAGATCTTCCTGATCCTGCTTATCCCGTTCGCCCTCCCCCGCACCTACGGAATCATGGTGGGCGACAAGCGTCAGGGCTGGGCTGTTCTCGGCGCGATGGCTGTTCTCGCGATCGGTTCGCTGGCCGCCACGACCGCCCTCCAGCTTCACTTCGCGGGCGATCACCTCGCCGCGATGGAAGGCAAGGAGGCGCGCTTCGGGATCGTCGGTTCGAGCTTGTTTGCGACCGCGACGACGCTCACCTCAACGGGCGCCGTGGACTCGATGCATTCGTCTTACGAACCGATCTCCGGCAGTTTGTTGATCTTCAACATGCTTCTCGGTGAAATTGCGCCGGGCGGCGTCGGTTCCGGCCTGTACGGCATGCTCGTCATCGCGATCATGAGCGTGTTCATCAGCGGGCTCATGGTGGGCCGCACGCCCGTCTACATGGGCAAACGCATCGGCCCGACCGAGGTCAAGCTTCTGAGCCTGTACATCCTCGTCGTGCCCGTGCTCGTGCTCGTGGGCTCGGCGGTCGCCATCGCCCTGCCGTCGACGGCGGCGTCGCTCGCCAACGGCGGCCCCCACGGCTTCAGCGAGGTGCTGTACGCGTTCACGTCGGCGTCCAACAACAACGGTTCCGCCTTCGCGGGTCTCAATGCGAACACGCCGTTCTTCAACGTGGCGCTCGGTCTCGCCATGCTGCTTGGCCGCTTCCTGCCGATGCTGTTCGTGGTGGCGCTCGCGGGCAAGCTCGCCGCCAAGGAGGTTGTCGCGACTAACCGCGGCACCCTGCGCACTCACACACCTCTCTTTGCAGGCGTCATGGCCGGCATCGCGCTCATCGTGACCGGCCTGTCCTTCCTTCCGACGCTCGCTCTTGGACCACTTGCTGAAGGACTCATGAAATGACTCAGGTACAGGTGACCGACCGCGTGTCTTCGCAGCCTCACGAGGAGAAGACCGCGAATTCCGGATCAGGCTTCACGCCGCGCGCACTTGCCAAGGCGCTCCCGCAGGCGCTGCGCAAGTTGAACCCCGCGCACATGGTGCGCACGCCCGTCATGTTTATCGTCGAGATGGGCGCGCTCATCACGATCATCGTGGGCTTTTTCAAGCCGAGCGTGTTCGTGTTCTCGCTCGCGATCTGGCTGTTCCTCACGGTCGTGTTCGCGAACCTCGCCGAGGCTGTGGCCGAGGGTCGAGGTAAGGCGCAGGCCGATGCGCTCCGTTCCGCGAAGACAGCGGCCGTGGGCCGCGTGCGCCGCGAGGATGGAAGCATCGAGGAGGTGCCCGCTGCGGATCTTCGCCCCGGCGACATCGTCGTGGTGTGTGCCGGCGAGACGATCCCGGGCGATGGCGACGTCGTCAAGGGTGCCGCGACGGTCGATGAGTCTGCGATTACGGGCGAATCCGCTCCCGTGATCCGCGAAAGCGGCGGTGACCGTTCGTCGGTCACGGGCGGCACGCGCGTCCTTTCGGACGAGATCGAGGTGCGCATCACTTCGGAGCCGGGCAACACGTTCGTGGACCGCATGATCGACCTCGTCGAGGGTGCGCAGCGGCAGAAGACCCCGAATGAGATCGCTCTTTCGGCGTTCCTTTCGGTGCTCACGCTCATCTTCTTGTTCGTCGTCGCGACGCTCGTCCCCATGGCCGATTACGCGGGCGCGAAGCAGCCGATCGAGATTCTCATCGCCCTGCTCGTGTGTCTTATCCCCACGACGATCGGCGCGCTCCTTTCGGCGATCGGTATCGCCGGCATGGATAGGCTCATGCGCCGCAACATCATGGCGACGTCGGGCCGCGCGGTCGAGGCCGCTGGCGACGTGACGACTCTGCTGTTGGACAAGACCGGCACGATCACGGTGGGTGATCGCCAGGCGAGCGCGTTCATTCCCGCGAGCGGCGTGAGCGATGACGAAATCGCGTACGGCGCGCTCCTGTCTTCACTTGCGGACGAGACTCCTGAGGGCCGCTCAATCGTGGAGTTCGCAACGACGACCATGGGTGTTGGCCCCATTCCCGAGAGCGAGTACCTGGACGCTGAATTCATCCCGTTCAGCGCGGAGACCCGCATGAGCGGTGTGAAGCGCACCCCGGAGCACACCATCGTGAAGGGTGCGGCCTCCGAGATTCTCAAGTGGGTCGCTGCGAAGGGCGGGGCCGTCACGGAGGATGTCAATGAGGCCGTACGGGCGATTTCTTCCGACGGTGGCACCGCCCTCGTCGTCGCCGAAGAAAAGGCCGGCGAGCGCCGCGTTCTGGGGAGCCTGCACCTCAAGGACGTCATCAAGGAAGGCATGACGGAGCGCTTCGCGCACCTTCGCAAGATGGGCATTCGCACCGTCATGATCACCGGTGACAACGAGCTGACCGCTCGCGCGATCGCGAAGGAAGCCGGGGTTGATGACTATCTCGCGGGGGCGAAGCCCGAGGACAAGCTCGCGCTCATTCGCAGTGAGCAGCGCGGTGGGAACATGGTCGCGATGACGGGTGATGGCACGAACGATGCCCCTGCGCTTGCGCAGGCCGACGTCGGCGTGGCCATGAATACCGGCACGCAGGCCGCGAAGGAAGCCAGCAACATGGTGGACCTCGATTCGGATCCGACGAAGCTCATCGAGATTGTGGAGATCGGCAAGCAACTGCTCATTACGCGCGGTGCTCTCACGACCTTCTCGATTGCGAACGACGTGGCGAAGTACTTCGCGATCGTCCCCGCGATGTTCGTGAGTGTTTTCCCGGGTCTCGACGCGCTCAACGTCATGCGCCTGAGTTCACCCGAGTCGGCGATCCTTTCGGCCGTGATCTTCAACGCGCTCATCATCGTTGCGCTCATTCCTCTCGCACTCAAGGGCGTGAAGTATCGGCCGGGTTCTGCGAACCAGCTCCTCGGCCGCAACCTGCTCATCTATGGCCTTGGCGGATTCATCGTTCCGTTCATCGGGATCAAGCTCATCGACCTTGTCGTGAGCATCATTCCCGGGCTCTAACCATGAGGGCCGAGCCGCGAGGGCGCCGCTTCTCGTGACCTCTCCGGCTCGGCCCCACCACCACTGTCGTTTTTCTCTCGATTGGAAAACTCATGAACTCGACACTCTCGGGACTCGTCTCCGCCGTGTGGCGCTCCACGCGCGTTCTTCTTGCCCTTCTCGTTGTGCTTGGCCTGTTTTATCCGGCGGCCGTGTGGGTCGCGGGCCGGGCGTTCGCTCACAATGCCGACGGTTCCATGATGAGCCTCGATGGCCGCACCGTTGGATCGTCCCTGATCGCTCAGGACACGTCGAAGGACCCCGCTCTGTTCCACCCCCGGATGTCGGCGGGCAACTACGACGGTTTGGCTTCGGGCGGCTCGAACTTGAGCCCCGTCGGTGAGGAGATCACCGCGCAGGTCGCTGAGCAGCGCGCCCTTATCGCCCGCGAGAACGGCGTGGATGAGGCCGTTGTCCCCGCGGATGCGGTGACCGCGAGCAGTTCCGGTCTCGATCCACACATCAGCCCGGAGTATGCTCGCATCCAGATCGAACGAGTGGCGAAGAACTCGGGGCTTTCGCGGTCAGCTGTTGCACAGCTCGTCAAGAAGCACACCCAGGGGCGAACCCTCGGCTTTGCAGGCGAAGAGGTCGTCAACGTCAATGACCTGAACCTCGACCTGCTTGCGGCGAAGGACTGACATGAACACGGTGCGCGGTGTACTCAAGGTGTATCTGGGGGCTGCCCCCGGCGTAGGTAAAACCTGCGCGATGCTCGAGGAGGCCCATGACCGCCTGAAGGGCGGGGAGGACGTCGTCGTGGGCGTCGTTGAAACCCACGGGCGTTCGGGGACCGCCGCGAGGCTTGAGGGGCTGCCGGTGATTCCGCCTCGGCGGGTGAGCTATCGCGGTTCGACGTATGACGAACTTAATGTTCCGGCGATCATCGAGCGCAAGCCCGACGTCGTTCTCGTGGACGAGCTCGCTCATACCGTGCACGGCGAGGATACGACGGCGAAGCGCTGGCAGGATGTTCACCGTTTGCTCGATGCGGGCATCAATGTCATCTCGACCGTGAACATTCAGCACCTTGAGTCCCTCAACGACGTGGTCACGAACATTACGGGCCACGTGCAAAACGAGACGATTCCCGATCCGGTCCTGCGCGAAGCGGAGGAGGTCGAGCTGATCGACCTGAGCCCCGATGCGCTGCGCGTGCGGCTGCGGCAGGGGCAGGTGTACGGGCCCGCGACCGTGGATGCGGCGCTCAGCAAGTTCTTCCGCAAGGGGAACCTCACTGCGCTTCGCGAGCTCGCGCTTTTGTGGCTCGCCGATCAGGTCGACGATGGTCTCGAGAAGTACCGCAGCGAGGAGGGCATCAAGGAGCCGTGGGCGGCGCGCGAGAGGATCCTCGTGGCCGTGGGCGGCGGCCCGAAGACTGCCGCGCTCATTCGCCGTGGCCGCCGCATCGCCGGGCGCATCGCCGGCCGCGAGCTCCTCGTCGTTCACGTCCTCGCGGCGGATGGCCCACCGCGCATGTCGCCCGAGCAGATGAGCGAGGCGCGCTCCCTTACCGAATCTCTCGGCGGCTCGTGGCACGTGCTTTCGGGCGATGACGTCCCGCGCACGCTCCTCGATTTCGCCACGACCGTGAATGCGAGCCAACTCGTCGTGGGCGCGTCGCGTCAGGGCTTCGCGCAGCGGCTGCTCATGCGGTCCACGAGCGCCGCGATCATCGACGGTGCCGGCGACATCGACGTGCACATCGTCGCCGTGGACCCGCCCGCCACGCACTGGTCGGCTCCCGCGCCGCCCACGAGCCTCTCCCCCGCGCGGCTCGCGACGGGCTGGGTACTCGCGACCATCCTGACGATCGTCGTCACCCTCGCGAACCTCTCGCTCGGCGATCCCACGGCACACCTGTCCACGGCGATCATGAGTTTCGTGCTCGCCTCCGTCGTCGTCGCCCTCGTGGGTGGCCTGTGGCCGGCCCTCGCGACCGCCATCGGTGGCGCGCTCTTGCTCAACTGGTTTTTCACCGCGCCCACGCACACGCTGTCCATCACTGAACCGAAGAACATCTTCCTGCTCATCGTGTTCGTGCTCGTCGCGGTGCTCGTCGCCCAGGTTGTCGACGGCGCTGTGCGCCGCCAGCGCGAGTCCCAGGAGGCGCGCCGGCACGCGCAGCTCATGACAGAGCTTGCCCGCTCCGTGATCCGCGACGGCATCGGGATCCAGGAGATCCTTGAACAGATCGCCACGACGTTCGGCCAGGATGGCGTCGCCCTCGCCACCGTCGAGGGCACGGCGCTCGTGCCCGAGTACAAAGTAGGCATCCCGATCGAATCGGTCACGCTCGCCGACGAAGCCTTTTCGCTCGACGACCAGCACGTTCTCGCCCTCGTTGGCCGCCCGCTCACGTCGAGCGAGCAGCAGCTCCTCGAGGCCTATTCGGGCCGGCTCGTGAGCCTCATGACCCAGGCGCAGCTCAACCGGGCCCGCACGCAGGCCCGGCAGCTCGAGGCCGCGAACGCCGTGCGCACGGCGCTTCTGACGGCCGTCTCGCACGACCTGCGCACCCCGCTCGCGACGATTAAAACGGCCGTCTCCGGTCTCCTCCTCGACGACGTTGATCTTCCCCGCGACGCACAGGTGGAGCTTCTGCGCACGATCGAATCGTCCTCGGACAGGCTAGATCGGATCGTCGCGGACCTCCTGGATATGTCGCGCATCCACACGAATAAGCTCGAGGTTAAGGCAGTCACCGTCGGACCCGCCGAGCTGGTTGCCCAAACCCTCCACCACATGGACCCCTCCCTCGTGCCGCCTTCGCTCGAGGTGCGCGTTCCGCGCGAACTGCCGGCAATCACGACGGATGCGGCGCTCATGGAGCGCGTGCTCGAGAACCTCATCAGCAACGCCGCCAAACACACCGACTCGGGGGTCACGATCGACGCGACACAGGACGGCGAGCGTATCCTCATTCGCGTGATCGATTACGGACCCGGCCTCACCGAGGAGAGCAAGGCACGCCTGTTCACGCCCTTCACACGGTTCGGTGACACGACGAACAGCCACGGGCTGGGCCTCGGCGCCGCGGTCGCACGCGGGCTCGCGGAAGGCGTGGGCGGCACCCTCACCGCCGACGACACTCCAGGAGGTGGGCTCACAATGGTGCTGTCACTGCCGCTCACGATCACCCCAGCCACCGCCGACAGTGCACCTACCCCCGCACACAACACTGTTGGGAGCGCGTCATGATTCTCATCGTCGAGGACGACCCGGCACTGGCGAGGGCCATGACCGTGAACCTCACGGCCCGCAAATACCAGGTGCTCACGGCAACGACCGGGGAGCAGGCGCTCGTGATGGCCGCCGACAACCCGATCGAGGCCGTCCTCCTCGACCTCGGCCTGCCGCACATGAGCGGCCTCGACGTCATCGACGGAATCCGCGGCTGGTCAGACGTCCCGATCATCGTCGTGACCGCCCGCCACGAAACCCACACGAAAATCGAGGCGCTCGATCGCGGCGCCGACGACTACGTGACCAAACCCTTCGCGCTCGGGGAGCTCCTTGCGCGTTTGCGCGCCAACCTCAGGCGGCGAACGTCGGGCTCCCCCTCCCCCGTCGTGACCACCGCCGACGGGCGCCTCACGATCGACCTCGCCGCAAAAACCGCGACCGTCAACGGCACGCCGGCGCGCCTGACCCCGCACGAGTGGGGCATCGTGAGCTACCTCGTGAGCCACCCCAATCAGCTCGTGCGCAAGGACGAACTTCTCGAGAACGTGTGGGGCCCCGAATACACGAACGAGGCCGGCTACGTGCGCGTCTACATGTCGCAGATCCGCCAGAAACTCGAGGAGGATTCCTCCGCCCCGCGCTACTTCCTCACCGAACCGGGCCTCGGCCACCGCTTCGTGCTTGGGGACTAGGCGCGAGCCACGTGCCTCGAGGCAAGACATTCGTTGAAGACTATTGGCACGCGCCCACCACTCACTCCGGGCCCGGCCCTCGCCGCATGTCAGAACAACCACAAGCGTCGGTTTCGTGCATACTTGACCTCGACACGCACGCCGCGAAGGAGAACGCCCATGGCACGTCGCTGGCCCGCCCCGCCTGCGCGCGAGCGCGGCGAGGTTTTGCTTGCGAGTGGTCCGAGCAGAGTTTTCCATTGCATTTACAGCTTTCCCTCCGCGATTTCCGCGGTTCTCTTTGGGGGGGGGTGCCACGTTTCTCGTTCTCGATCCGGGGAAAGCCACGCAAGCGGAGCTCGTCATCGGGACGATCCTTCTGGCGGGCCTTGGCTTCTTATTTTCGCGGGGTTCGTGTGGTGCAGGCGCTTTGGAGTGTGGGCTACGCAGCGCGGTGTGCTCGTGCGCTACATTCCGGGCCGAAGGAAATTCCTCCCGTGGGCTGCCATCGCCGCTTTCGAACCCGGCATGCACGATGGAGTGGAGCTGCGATCCCTGACTGCACGCATGGTCGATGGCACGAGCCACATGGTGCCCATTTTCTATCGAACGGACGGGCAACGAGATTTTCTCTCCTCGACAATCACGCCCGACGGCGCCCGCTACGTGGGCTCCGACGTGAACCCCGCGGTCGTGCTGCCCCAACTGCTTGACCTGCATCGCCAGGGGCAGCTCGGGGCATAGCCGGGCTCGTGCACCGATCCCCTACAACAGCGTCTCGTCGCACCGGTCGCCTGCCATACTTGAGTCAAATCCTCCCACCACGAAGGAGCGCGCCCATGGCATCACGCTGGCCCATCCCACCTGCCAAAGAGCGCGGCGATGTTCTCCTCTCGTCCGGCCCCGGCGCTATCTACCGCTGGATCTACGGCGGAACGTGCGCGTTTTTCGCCGTGCTCATCGCGGTCGCACTCGTGATGACCAACCTCTTCCCCCACGACACTTCTGGTGCAGAGCGCGCCGTTCAAGCGGTCGTCTTTAGCGGCCTCATCCTGTTTCTCGTTTTCGGATTTCTGCTTTTCACCACGCAGGGGGTGTGGGCCACGCGAGAAGGCATTCTCATGCGCTCGTTACCGGGCACGGGAAAGTTCCTCCCGTGGAGCGAGATCACCTCTTTGGAGCCGGGCCAGCTCATCGGCACACGCGTTCGCACCCTCATCGCGCACACGTCCGAAGGTGAGAGCCTCAGGGTTCCCGTTTACTACAGATGGGGCACGTCGAGGGTGAGGTTCCGCGCGAAGCTCACCCCCGAAGGCTCCCGCCTCGTGGGTCCCGACCCGGATCCCGCGGTGGTGCTCCCCAAGCTGCTCGAGCTTTATGGCGCCCACGGCCTTCAGAGTTCTCTGTAACCAGGTTCGCCGAAACTCGTTTCACGGCACATAAGAGCCCTCCCCGCGCCACCTCGTGGCGACGCGGAAGGGAGGGCTCGATATGTTCCCGGAGCGGGGCGACCCGGTGGGGCTACCCCCAGATCTCCGCGACGGCCGCAATGAGTTCGGGGCTCGCCTGCTCGTAGTCGAACGTCTTCGGCAGGTGGCCCGACGGCGCCTTGCCGAACGCCGAAATTTCACGCATGAGCGAATCGGGGCGCTTCGCGGCCACACCGGCGATCGCCTGCTTGAGCGTGAAGCCAATTTCGGCGTCGTTCACGAGAGCACGAAGGCGCGCGTAGCGCACGTCGCGCCCCTTCTCGGTGTCGTCGAGAACGGTGCCGAATCCGGTGCTCGTGAGCGTTGCTTCCTCGCCAACCTTGAGGCCGGTGACGGTGATCGTCGACGCGTGCGGCGCGGGCCGATCAGCCGGGCTGAGCTTGCGAACGCTGAGCTCATCGGCAAGTTTTTCAGCGCCGGGGGCGAAGGTAGCGTCGGAGCTTTGCGCCTCCAGATCCCCAAACCCAGCCGGGTCATGCCCGAGCAGCCGCACGCGCCACTCACGCCGCTCGAGCGCCTCGCGCGCCACCTCGGGGGTGTCGGCGGGGATCGTGATGCTGAGGGAGTTTTCCGACGCCTGCACGGCCACGCGCACGTGGCTCCACACGAGATCGTCGCTTGCCTTCCACTCTTCGTGGAGCGTGAACTCGCCATCGCCACCCGCGGCAACGATCAACTCGAGCACCTCGGGGTTGTCCTCAATTTTCTCGGGAACCGCACCCGCCGGCGTGAGCGGGAGGATGCCGCCGGCGCGCACGAGAACGGGGATCGAGCCGAGTGGGCGGAACATCTCCTGCGTAAACGCGCCAGAATCGGGTGTGCCGTAACGCTGCTCGGTGAACAGGTCGAACCACATGCCGCCGGGCAGGATCGGCTCGACGCTGCCGCGGCCCACATCCTTCGCGGCGGGGCGCGTAATCGGCGCGACGAGAAGCTCGGAGCCGAACAGATACCCCTGATCGTTGCGATACGTGGGGTATTGCGGCGCCTCGAAATACACGGGCTCGACGATCGAGCGACCCTCGTGGTGGGCGCGGTAATTCATCGAGTGCAGGTACGGCACGAGGCGGTGACGAAGGCGCAAATGCGCCGCCTGGATCTCGCCGTGCGGGGCCGGGAAGTTCCACGGCTCCTTCACGGCGAACGGAGAATTCGACGAATGCAGGCGGTTGATCGGCGAGAACACGCCGAACTGCACCCAGCGGGTCGCGAGCTCGTTATCGCGAAAGCCCTCCATGTGCCCGCCGATGTCGTGGCTCCACCAGCCGTAGCCGATGTTCGCCGCGGCTGCCGTGAAGGCAGGCTGGAACGCGAGCGACTCCCACGTCACGATCGCATCGCCCGAGAAGCCCACGGGGTAACGGTGCGAGCCGGGGCCCGCGAAACGCGAGAACGTGAGCGGGCGCTCGATCGACCTCTCGCTGCGGGTGAAATGCTCGTGGTTGAGCACCCACAGCGGGTCCACGCCCTCGACGCTCGAATACGGGCCCGACTGCCAGTCGATCCACCAAAAATCCGTGCCCTCATCCTCGAGGCGCTTGTGGAGCACATCGAAATAGGCGTCCATGAACTCATCGTTGTTCACGTCGAACGGGATGGCGGTGCCGTCGGCGGGCTTGCCGAGCGCCTCGCACATCGCCTCATACGCTTCCTCGAATGCGCGCACACCATCGGCCGGGTGAATGTTGAGGGTCACGCGAAGGCCGCGCTTGTGCAGCTCCTCGAGGAAACGCTCCGGATCAGGGAAAAGGTCACGATTCCACGTGTACCCCGTCCATCCCGAACCGTACTTCGGGTCCACATCGGTAAGGTGCCAATCCATATCGATCACCGATACCGAGAACGGAATATCCTCCGCGCGGAACGCATCCATGAGCTCGAGGTAGCTCTCCTCGCTATAGCGGTGATAGCGCGACCACCAGTTGCCAAGCGCGAACTTCGGCACGATCGGCTGAGGGCCACTGATCGCGAAATAATCCCTCACCGCGGCCACGTGATCGCGACCCGCAGCGAACACGAAAAGATCAATGCTGCCGTCCTCGGCAGCGCGGGCGCGCAGGCGGCCGTCGGAATCAAACACCATCGAGCTCGAATCATCGATCTCCGCATACCCCACCGTAGAGTTCACGCCCGGCTCAAGCGGAATCTTGCCGTCGGCAACATCGAGCGTACGGGCCGCGCCACCGAGGTTCCCGTCAAGCGCGCGCTGGGTCTCCCCGTTCAGCGCAAGCTGACGATCCGCGGGAAGCGACAGATCCTGCCCGTACCGCCACACCGAGTGATACGCCGAAACCCCACCCTTGACCTCAACCTTGAGGCCGTTCGCCGTAAACGGGCCGCGATCGTATTCGAGGTAAAAATTCTCCGTCTCGACCGTGAGGCGGCCCTGGTACTCGCCAATCGAGTACTCGGAAGGCTCCAGCACCACGTCACGATTGATCGCGAAGGTCGACGGGCGATCCTCGAACGCGCCACTCGGCGAATACTCGAGGCGCACCACGCGCGGCGTGACCGGCGTGATCCGAAAGTGCTCGCCAACGAGTTCAGCGGGAAGGGC
Organism: Dermabacter jinjuensis; assembly: GCF_902381725.1. Classification (GTDB taxonomy): domain Bacteria; phylum Actinomycetota; class Actinomycetes; order Actinomycetales; family Dermabacteraceae; genus Dermabacter; species Dermabacter hominis. The sequence goes on from NZ_LR698963.1 coordinate 196,903, forward strand.
AATATCAGGCATGAAGTCTCCTCATCTCGCGCGAGCCCCGCATGGACTCACCCCCTCAGCCTACGTGCGTGATCTGGGCCAATACCGTGCGACTTTATGAAAAAACCAGAGCGTGCAGCCCTTAAGAGGGGGCCGCAGCCCTGGAATTTTCATTGAGAGTGGCGCAAGGAGTGTGCCACCGGCGCCTCTGCTTAGCTCTCGAGCGGCCTCGCGTCGAGGTCGAAAGCCATGATCGCGGCCATCGCTAGCGCACGCTCCTGATCGGGCTGAAGGAAGCCAATCGTTCGACCGAGGAGCGACGAAGGGATCGTGACCGTGTTGTCGAGAGAGGCGGCAGAGCGGTGGTCGAGGCCGTTACGCTCCCCTAGCTCAACTTCGCTCGAGAGCCCTTTGACCGTCGAGGTGATGGGCGCGACCGTCACCTTGGTCATCGCACTTCGAGCGACCTCTCGCGTCAGCACAAGAACCGGTCGGGTCTTGTCGAGCTTCGCAAGGCAGATTTCACGCACGTCAGTCCTCGAATGAGGCGTGGTGCGCGGTCCACTCCACGAGGGAGTCGAGATCATCCTGCGGGCCTTCCGCATTCACGATTGCAGCGTCCGCAAGCGCCGCTTGCCGCCTCTTCTCCCTTTCGAGAGCGAGGCTCACGAGATCGGCTCGGCTTCCGGCGATCCCTGTCGACACGCTCCGGTCAAGGAACTCCACGAGGTCGTCGGAAAGACGCAAGGATATTTGCACCGTCATGCCTTCAGCCTACCAAGGTGAATCCCAATCTGGGATGCACTGCCAACTTCGACGTGACGGCGACAAAACAGGCCAAAACGCCGGTGAAATGCTGGGTTGGAGCCAAAGTAGTGCCGGGTTTGTACCGCTGCCGCGTGGGACTTGCGCCTATTCCGTGCCAGTCCATGAAAAAAACTAGAGCGTGCAGGCCCGAAAAGGCGCTGCAGCCCCAGAATTTTCATAGAGAGTGACGCCCCGGCGCCTACATCGCGTTGCGGCGGCCCTTTTCGGCGCTCGTCGCGTGCCCCTGCGGGTTGGCCTCGAGCACAAACCGAAGCACGTGCAGCGCCGTGCGCTGAAGCTCGCCGAGGGTGAGGCCGCCGTCGGAACCAAGCGAATCCTTCACGCCCGTATCGCACGTATCGCCGCCGTGCTCCTTGCTGCCGGGCATGAGCACGTCGATGCCGCCGCGCACGCGGTAGGCGCTGTAGCGCAGGGCCGGGAAGTTCGGGTCCTCCACCATGCGCATCCACCAGTCGGTCATCACGAGGCCGTCGAAGCCGAACTCTCCGCGCAGGATCGTGGTCACGAGGTCGTAGCTGTAGTGGCCCCACACCCCGTTGATCTTGTTGTACGAGGTCATGATGGTCTGCGGCTGCGATTCCTTCACCATGATCTGGAAACCGCGCAGGTAGATTTCGCGCAGTGCACGCTCACTGACGCGCGAATCGGAGAAGATGCGGTTGTGCTCCTGGTTATTGGCCGCGTAGTGCTTCGGGCACGCCGCGACGCCCTTGGACTGCACGCCGTTGACGATCGCGGCACCCATGAGGCCCGTGAGCAGCGGATCTTCCGAAAAATACTCGAAGTTTCGGCCACACAGCGGATCGCGTTGAATATTCATGCCGGGGCTGAGCAGAATGTCGGAGCCCTTGGCGAGCATCTCCTCGGCGTGAAGCTCGGCAAGCTCGCGCACCCCCTCGGGGTTCCACGTGGAAGCGAGCGCGGTGCCGCACGGCAGAAGCGACGCAAACGCGGAAACACGCAGGCCAGAGGGGCCATCCGTCGTGATCGCGGGCGCCACACCCCGCTCGCGCAGGGACTCGGTCACGCCGCCAAGCGCACCGGCATTGCCGCGCACGCCAAGGGGGCTGTCCATGGTCGTGTCACCGTAGGCGAGGGCAATGAGATCCTCAGTTCCGACGGTTGCCACGAATTCCTCGAGGCTCACCTTCCCGGCGCGCACCTCCTCAAATGAGGGCGCGGCAGCGCCTTCGGCGGGGGCCGCCAGCTCCTTGGGCAAGTGCTCAAGGATGCGGCGGGCAAGGTCACGCTGCTCCTCGGGGGCGGGTTCGTATCCGACGGTGGCCTCGCCATCGTCGCCCCGCGTGAGGATCATGCGGTCAAACCCGCAGCCCTTCTGGATCGAGGAGGCTTCTTCGAGCTGCTGCACAACGATCAGGTTCTCGATCTCGATCTCGCCGGCAAGCTCGGTGTCCTTCACACTTTGACCCACGTGCAGGCGATACGTGCCGGGCTCGAGCACGTAGGCGCTCCTGTGCCCCGTTGCTCCCGAATCGTCGTAGGAGGCGAAGTCGCGAAGATCAACGTCGAGGCTCACCGTGGCGCTTTGGCCAGCGACAACGCTGCCGGTGCGGGTGACAGCCGCGAGGCGGCGCGCGGGCTGGGAGAGCTTCCCATCAGGGGTTTCAAGGTAGGCCTGCACAACCGTGCTGCCTCCACGTTCGCCCGTGTTCTTCGCAGTGACATCGAGGTGGGCACGGGTGGCGTCGGACCCAAGATTCCCGAGGCCGAGCGAGAACGACGTGTAGCCGAGGCCCTCCCCGAAGTGGAATTGGGCGGCGCCTGGCGCGAACGTTTCGTAGTAGCGGTAGCCCACGAACACATCCTCGACGTAGTTCGTAACGTCCGGGTCGCCGAAGTTCTGCGCGCTCGGGGCGTCCTCGTAGCGGCGCGCGATCGACGCGGTGAGGCGACCACCAGGCTCCGTGACGCCGGTCAGGACATCCGCGAGCGCGTGTCCCGATTCCATGCCGCCCGCCCACGCGATCACAAGCGCCGAAAGCGGGTAGCGCTCCGCCCACGACAGGTCCATGACGTTGCCGGCATCGATCACGGCGACCGTGCGCTCAAACGCGGCACTGACCCGTGCGATCAGGGATTCTTCCTGCTCAGTGAGGAAGTACGAGCCGGGCGCGAGCTCCGCGTCGCGGTCCTCCCCCGCCGCGCGGCCGATCACCACAATGGCCACATCGTTGCGCCCCGCGGCGGCGTTGATCTGCTCATCGTCGAGGTCAAGCTCGGGGTAGTGCGTGGGCCACTTGCCCCACACCGTGCCCGGATCCGCCGGGTGCTCCTCGCTAAAGCGATCGTAGGCCGCGGCGAGCTCCTCATCGACCTTCACAGCGCCCGACTCGCGAAGTGCATCCGTGAGGTTCGAGATGTACGGCGGGTTCACATCGCCGCCCGAGCCATAGCCGACGGCCAGCCAGTCCTTCGCCGTGCGACCAAAGAGAGCGACGCGGCTCTCGAGCGCAAGCGGCAGCACGCCATCATTGCGAAGAAGCACCGTGCCCTGCGCAGCGAGTTCACGCGCCTTTGCCGCAAGCCGCGGATCGAGACGGCGATCCGCCAAACCATCGGCGGCGGTCGAATGCTGGGACATCGTTTCGTGACTCATGGTGCTCCTCGTTGATGCTCGATTCGAAGCGCCGAGCGGCCCCAACGCCTCACCGTCATCCCAGTCTACTGACCGTTCTACTGACCGCCCATTCCCGTCGTGGCGAAACCGCGCACGATGTGGCGCTGGAAGAGCACGAACACGATGAGCAGCGGCAATGCGCCGATGACGGCGCTCGCCATGCCCTGCGCGTACTGCACGCCATAGGCATTTTTCACGGTACCGAGGCCAACGGGGATCGTCATGAGCTCGGGCGAGTTCGTGATGATGAACGGCCACAGGAAGTTGTTCCATGAACCGATGAACACGAAGATGCCCACGGCAACAATGATCGAGCGCGAAAGCGGGAGAATCACCGACGTGAGGGTGCGCAGCATCGATGCGCCATCGAGCTTCGCAGCTTCTTCGAGTTCGATCGGGAGCTGGTCAAAGAAGTTCTTGAGCACGATCACCATGAGTGGTGCGACGACCTGCGGGAGCACGACGCCCGCGAGAGTGTCCGAAAGCTGCATGAACTTCATCTGCTCAAACAGCGGCACGATGAGAATCTGCGGCGGCACCATGATCGCGGCGATCGTGAGCGCGAAACACAGCTTCTTGAAACGGAAGTTGTAGCGCGAGAACACGTAGGCGGCGGGCACGGAGGTCACGAGGGTGATGAGCGTGACGATCGCAGAAACGAGAATCGAGTTCCAGATCCACAGCGGGATGTCTCCCGCGGCGATGACGTTCGCGTAGTTGTCGAAGGTCCATCCTTGCGACGGCCAGAACGTGAGCGGTGCAGCCGAGGCATCGCTTTCAGTTTTCAGGGAGAGCTGAAGGGCGAACAGGATGGGGATCGCCCAACACAGAGCAAGGAACGCGAGCGCAACGAACGCGATCACGCGTGACGCTTTTGAGGAGCCTAGGGTTAGGGAGCGCTGGCGCGCGTTCTCTTCACGCTTCTGGCTTACACGCGTCTTCAGGCTACGCCTGTTCCCTGCCGGGGTTTCGAGGGTGGTAGCTGCGGTACTCATGTCTAACGCTCCTTTGCGTTACGGTTCGTGATCGCTACCTGGATGAGTGAGACGACAACGATCATCGCGAAGAAGATGTAGGACACGGCCGAGGCGTATCCGACGCGGTAGCCGGAGAAACCCTGGTCGTAGATGTACTGAATGATTGAGCGAGTGGCGCCATCAGGGCCGCCCGCCGTCATGAGGAAGATCTGGTCGAAGACCTTGAGCGAGGCGAGGATCTGCAGCAGGACGATGAGCACCGTCGTGGGGCGCATCATCGGCAGCGTCACTGACCGAAGCCTGCGCCACGCGTCTGCACCATCGACCTGCGCGGCTTCGTACACCGTGTCGGGGATGTTCTGGAGGGCCGAGAGGTACAGCAGGAAGTTGAAGCCAATCGTCCACCACACGGTCGTGAGCGCGATCGACCACATCGCAACCTGCTTTTCGCTGAGCCAGCCAATCTGGTCAATTCCAAAATGCACGAGGATGCCGTTGATGAATCCGAAGTCATTGGCGAACATCATTCCCCACATCGCGGTCACCACGGACACGGGAAGAAGGTACGGCGCGAAGAACGTGAGGCGCCATAGCCACTGGCCTGGGAGACCCGTGACAACGAGGTAGGCGAGCACAAACGAGAGGATGACGAGCGGGACTGAGGAAATGAGCGTAAAGAACAGAGTGTTCAAGAGGCTCGAATACATGTCGGCGCTCGTGAAAGCCTCGAGGTAGTTATCGATCCCCACGAAGCCACTTTTCGTCGACGCAAGCGACTGGTCGGTGAAACTCATCCACAGGCCCCACACGATGGGGACGATGAGGAAGAGGATGAAAAGGATCATGTAGGGAAGGGCGAACCATCCCGCACCGCGGGAGGTGAAGCGTGCGCGTTCATTCATGGCGTGACCTCCTTATTCGGTGGGGTTGGGTTGCATCGCGATACCGCTGATGACGTCGAGCATTCCCTCGATCGCCCGCTGCGGTTCGACGCTTCCGCGAAAGCCCTCGATAAGTCGCTGGCACACGCGGTTTTGGAAATCGGAACCAGCACCCGCGAACCACACTTTCGGATCCACGACGACCGTCTCGGCAGCATCCTTGTACTGGTTTTGAATCTCGAGCTCGCGGTAAGCGGGCTCCTCCTGCGACGGGAGGTAACCGGGAATGTGCCCGGCGGCGCCCCACTGGTCACCTTTCTTGAGCATCGACGACACGAAAAGGTAAGTGTTACGCCTGAGTTCGTCGGTCATGCGACGGTTCTTTGGGAACACGTAGGTGTGGGAGTCGGCGTAGTTCGCGGGGGTGCCGAACATCGTCGGCATCGGTGCGCCCACAAGCGACTTGACGTTTTCCTTGAACCCGTTGAGCTCCCACACGCCGGAGAAGATCATGGCGTTGCGCCCACCGTTGAAGGCGGAAAGCGCGCCCGGGTAGTCCTGCGAGGACGCCATGCACTTGTCGTCCATCCACGAGTTGACCGCGGCGACCACGCGCGCGGCGGCATCGATGTCCATGTCGGCCTTCTCGCCCGGCTCGAAACTGTACTCACCACCGGCCTGGTGGAACAGGCCCCAAAAGAGCCGCCACGCTTGTGCGGTGTCGAGCTGATAGCCGAACGCGATTCCGGGCCCACCAGTCACTTCGCCGAGCTTGGTGCCGACTTCCTGGAGCGCTTCGGGCGAGTCGATCGCGAGAGTACCGTCGGACTCGAGTACCCCGGCTTTTTCCGCAACGTCCCGATCAAAGAAGCTGATGAAGGGGTGCGTGTCGAGCGGCACTGCGTACTGTTTGCCGTCGTACTGGCACGCCTCCAAAAGGGCCTTGGTGAACGTGTCGGTCGAGACGTCGAATTCTTCGAACAGGCTCATGTCCCACGGTTCGATGAGACCGCCCGGCGCGAAGCCGGCGACGCGACTCACGTGCATGATTGCTGTGCTCGGCGGCGCACTCGATGCGGCGGCCATCGCGAGCTTCGTGTAGTAGGGGTTTCCCCAGCTGAGGGTCGTGGGCTCGACATTCAGGCCCGGGTTTTCCTCGACGACCTCGGCGATCATGCCGCGGGTTTTTTCACCGTCGGCGCCGCTGAAGAGATCCCACACGGCAACCTTCGACGGGTCCGCTTGCGCGGCCCCGCATCCGGCAAGCCCAAGCCCGAGTGCGCCGGCGCCAAAACCCGCAAGGAGCGACCGGCGACTGAGCCCCGGCGGGGTGTGATTGTTGTGCGCGTTTGGCATGGCGCTTCACCTTCCTCGTCATCGTTGACAGGCGTGCGGTGTAACTCACCTTTGATTCTCACGTGAGATTCTGCCACCGTGGTCGAGTTCCCGTCAACCCCTAAACGCGCGCAGCTCGCACTGCGCAGGAGGGGCGCACACGCAGTCCGACACCTGTTGGCCCTACACTGAAATCACTTCTCACGTCAGGAAAGGGGCACCATGAACGAGCTTGAACCGCACAAACGCGCAAGCATCAAGGACGTCGCTGCTCGCGCCGGGGTGTCATGGAAGACCGTTTCCAACGTCGTCAACGAACGTCCCGTCGTGAAGCCCGCCACACGCGACAAGGTTCTCGCGGCGATCAACGAACTTGGCTACGTGCCAAACGAGTCGGCGCGAGAAATCCGCGGCAAGGCCACCCGCACGGTGGCACTCGTGATCCCCCACCTGCTCAATCCGTATTTTGCGCGCCTCGCGGAAACGTTCCACAACGTCGCTGCACGCGCTGGCTACAGCGTGAGCATAGAGCTCACGGGCGAGCACGCCGACATTGAGCGCCGTTACGCACGCGGCCTCGCTAAGCGCTCTTTTGGCGCGCTCATCATGGCGCCGCTTCTTCCCGAGACGGTTCGCGAACTCGCCGAGCATTCGCCGCTTCCCACGGTTGTCCTGGGAGAAGCGGTTGCCGACCACGGCAGTATTCACCACGTGAGCATCGACAACACCGCGAGCGCGGTCGACATCGTGCGGCACATAACCGAGCGCGGCGCCACCCGCCCCTTGTTTCTCGGCGCCCAGGAGGGCGCCGCTTCGACGGGAACAGAGCGCCTCACGGGCTTTCGCGCAGCTTGCCGATTCGCGGGCATCTCCCCCGCCGATCAGCTTTTGATCCACACCACCGAATGGACGCGACATGAAGGATATGCGCAGGTGAAGACCCTGATTGCTGGCTCACACAGCGCGAAGACCCTTCCGTTCGACGCCATCGTAGGCGGGAACGATCTGCTTACCCTCGGCGCATGCGAGGCTCTTCGAGAGGCCGGCTTCTCGATTGGCGCCGATGTTCTCGTGACCGGTTGGGACGACATTCCGGAATCGGCACACGCCACTCCCCCGCTCACCTCGGTCGCACCAGATCTCGAGTGCCTCGTATCGGCGGCGCTGTTCGCGGCCCTCGGTGATGATTGCTTCGCGAAAGGCGCGGAAGCTGCCGAGGTGACCGCGCTTGGGTCGGGCTCGACATTCCTCGTGCCACACACGCTCGTGACCCGTGCCTCGACCCTCGGCGGCTGATTTGGCATTTTTTCTCACGTTGCAGTTTTGAGTGTTGCCGTGATTGACTGGGCCTCATCCAGCGCACACGACGACGTGAGGAACCCAGAATGCCACTCCTTCCCGAATTCGCCGCGGTCCCCGAGCTGAAGGCACTCGCTGAACGAGCAGAGCACCTCGCGAGCCTCCTCGACGCTCCCCTCTCCGCCGCGACCGACGTCCCTAAGCCCGAACATCCGCGTCCCCAGTGCCACCGCCCCACGTGGCTCAACCTCAACGGCACGTGGGAATTCGAGATCGACGCCGGCGATACGGGCCGCGAGCGCGGTCTTCTCGACCGCCCCCTTGAAGGGTCTATCCTCGTCCCATTCGCCCCCGAATCGGAAACCTCCGGCGTCGAGCACACCGACTTCATGGAAGCCGTTTGGTACCGCCGCGAGGTAGAAATCCCAGCCGAGTGGGCCGACGGTCCCGCCGGCGAACCTCTCGTTCCCGTCCTCCACTTCGGTGCCGTCGACCACGATGCGACGGTGTGGGTCAATGGCGTTGAAGTTGCTCGCCACCGCGGCGGCTTCACCCCCTTTTCCGCAAGCCTCCGCGGCGTCGCACAACCCGGTGACACGGCAACGATCGTCGTGCGTGCTCGCGACTCCCGTTGGGATGCCCAGGCCCGAGGCAAACAGGCCACGTGGCACGACTCCACGCACTGCCAATACACGCGCACAACCGGCATCTGGCAAACGGTATGGCTCGAGGGCGTGCCCGCGCACGCCATCAGGGCCGTTCGCACCACGCCATCGCTTGCCGACCACTCCCTCGACATCACGCTGCCACTCACCCACAACACGAAGGGCACGCGAGTCGAAGTCACCGTCGGAACCCCCGAAGGCGCCCCCCTGGCCACCGCAAGCGCCCGTGCCGACCTTGACCTCGCGCCACGCGTGCGCGTCGCCATTCCCGAGGAGCACGTGCGGATCTGGGCGACTGGCGAGCCGGAACTGTACAGCGTGAAGGCGCGGCTACTCGATTCCGACGGAGGCCTGATCGACGAAGTACACTCCTACGCTGGCCTGCGCTCAACCGCCCTCGAGGGCACCGAATTCCGCATCAACGGCGAGCGCGTGTTCCAGCGCCTCGTGCTCGACCAGGGGTACTGGGCAAAAACCCTCATGACCGCGCCCTCCGACGAGGCGATGCTCGCCGACATCCAGATCGCCCTCGCTGCCGGCTTCAACGGCGCTCGCTTACATCAGAAGGTGTTTGAGGAACGCATGCTGTTCTTCTCCGACCTCTATGGCTACCTCGTGTGGGGCGAATTCGGTGATTGGGGCGTATCCGGGCGAGGCCCCCTCGGCTACAACCAGGAGCCCACGTCGAGCTTTGTGGCGCAGTGGATCGAGGCACTCGAACGCGACTTCTCCCACCCGAGCATCGTCGGCTGGTGCCCCCTCAACGAAACGCACCAGGTGCTGCACGACCGCATCACCGTGCTCGACGACGTCACCCACGCGATGTACAACGCCACGAAACTCGCAGATCCCTCGCGCCCAGTCATCGACGCTTCGGGCTACAGCCACCGCGTGCGCGGCGCCGATATTTACGACTCGCACTCCTACGAGCAGGACCCGGAAGCTTTCGCGCGCGAACAGGCACCACTCGCCGAAGGAAAGCCGCAAGTCAACAGGCGTGAGCTCGCCCCGAACGAGATGCCGTTCGCTGACGGTCATTTCTCCGTCCCCTACGAGGGCCAGCCGTTCTTCGTGTCCGAATACGGCGGCATCTGGTGGAACGAGCAAGAGGCACGCGCCGCCGAATTTACCGGTCAAGACCAAGCCGAGTCGTGGGGGTACGGCAACCGGGTGCGCAGCGAAGAAGAGTTGTACGAACGTTTCGAGGCCCTCACGAACGTTCTTCTGACCAACCCGCTCATGTTCGGCTACTGCTACACGCAGCTCACCGACGTGTTCCAGGAAAAGAACGGCGTCGTCGATTTTGATCGCGGCTCGAAGCTCGATCTCGCGCGACTGCGAGCCGTGCAAACCGCGAAGGCAGCCTACGAGGAGTAGGCACTGGCTGCCCGGCCCTTCGGGCCGGGCAGTTCCGCGTCCCCGTCTCGCGTTAAGCCCAGCCATCCAACCGTGCCACTTCATGAAGAAAAGGCCACACTTCAAGCCCCACACCTCACCCCGAGCCCAGAATCTTCATAAACCGCGACAGAGCCAGCCCAGAACCGCACCGCGACCAACCAAAAACTGCAACAAGTACAACCAAGCCCCCGGGGGCAGGAGCAACCAAACCTCCCCCACCCCTCAAAGCAGCGTTACTTCATAAAGAAACTGCCGCACTCCAGGCCCCGCACACCGCCCCGAGCCCAGAATCTTCATAAACCGCGACGTGGCCAGCCCGAAACCGCACCGCGACCAACCAAAAACTGCAACAAGTACAACCAAACCTCGCGCAAGAACAATCAAACCTCGCGCAGGAGCAACCAAACCTCCCCACCCCTCAAAGCCGCGGCACTTCATAAAGAAACTGCCGCGCCCCAAGCCCCACGCACCGCCCCGAGCCCAAATTCTTCATAATCCGCGACGGGGAGGTCAGGGCTGAAACGGGGAAGCCGGGCTGCAACGGGAGGCCGGACTGCTTTGCCTATGAAAATCGCCCACCCCCGGAGATCCGGAGGTGGGCGCTTGCGCTATGCGCGTGTACCTATTGATGCGTCACGATCAGTTGTCGGACTTCGTGAGCAGTCCGTAGACGAACATGACCACGAGCGCACCGACCACTGAAAGCAGGATCGTCCACAGCGACCACGGGTTGTCCAGGAGCGAGCTCCAGCCACCCTCGCCGAAGAGACCACCGATGAGGCCACCGACGATTGCGCCGATGACACCAAGGATGATGGTCATCCCCATGCCCATCGACTGCTTGCCCGGCATGACTGCGCGAGCAATAAGACCGATGAGGCCGCCAATGATGATCCAGGAAATGATTCCCCAAATAAGAGACATGGAATGACTACTTTCTGTTGAAGTGAACCAGGTCCACAGGTGTCCCGGGCGGTGTTGGCGAACCTGGGTTGCTAACGGTGCCCGGGTGGTTGAAAGATCGTCAACCAACCTCAATCCTACCTGGGAATAAACTAAGCAAAGCTGCACGTCACCTGAAATTTCATGCTTCTTTACCGGACACACAGTACATCTTTGCTGGAACGCTTCCGCCACGCCACTGACGAAGGGCCGGCATCGCGAAAAGTGGGCGGCACGTCGTCAAACGTGCCGCCCACTGCGTTAACGGTTGCGAAAAACCGCTCAGATTAGAAGTCCCAGTCGTCGTCCTCGGTCTCGACGGCCTTGCCCATGACGTAGCTCGAGCCGGAGCCGGAGAAGAAGTCGTGGTTCTCGTCGGCGTTCGGCGAGAGCGAGGCGAGGATCGCGGGGTTGACCTCGGTCGATTCCTGTGGGAACAGTGCCTCATAGCCGAGGTTCATGAGGGCCTTGTTGGCGTTGTAGCGGAGGAACATCTTGACGTCCTCGGTCCAGCCGACCGGGTCGTAGAGGTCTTCGGTGTATTCCTCTTCGTTGTCATAGAGGTCCATGAGCAGGCTCATCGTGTAGTCCTTGAGCTCTGCCTGGCGCTCGGGCGACTGCTTCTCCACGGCCTTTTGGTACTTGTAGCCGATGTAGTAGCCGTGAACGGCCTCGTCGCGGATGATCAGGCGAATGATGTCGGCGGTGTTCGTGAGTTCGCCACGGCTCGAGTAGTACATGGGCAGGTAGAAGCCCGAGTAGAACAGGAAGCTCTCGAGGAGGGTCGAGGCGACCTTGCGCTTTTCGGGGTCGTCACCGGTGTAGTACTCGAGGACGATCTTCGCCTTCTTCTGGAGGGCTTCGTTGTGCTCGCTCCAGCGGAATGCTTCGTCGATCTGCTTGGTGTTGGAGAGCGTCGAGAAGATCTGCGAGTAGCTCTTCGCGTGCACAGATTCCATGAACGCGATGTTGGTGTACACGGCTTCTTCGTGGGGGGTCACGGCGTCGGGGATCAGCGAAATGGCGCCGACGGTTCCCTGCACGGTATCGAGCAGCGTCAGCCCGGTGAAGACGCGCATCACGAGCTCTTGCTCCTGCTCATTGAGTTTCGACCAGCTCTGGATGTCGTTCGAGAGCGGCACCTTTTCGGGAAGCCAGAAGTTACCGGTGAGGCGGTCCCACACTTCCTGGTCTTTGGGGTCTTGGATGCGGTTCCAGTTGATGGCCTGCACGCTGTGTTTGATGTGGTCGGTGTTCACGCTCGTCCTTTCGCAACGATGGTCCCAGCAGACGTCGGACTCCAGGCCGGCTCAGCCGGCTGCCCCATCCCTGCCAGCGTAAGCTCGGGGGTTCCGACGCTTGCCCACGCGGCATACTCGACCATCCTAGCCAGAGGAGCCCGCGAATCGGGTGGGATCGCTGCGGCTCCTTTCAGGGGAGCCCTCTAACGTGAGCCGCAGATCACGCCCTCGACCGTCAGGAGCTCTTATGCCGTTTATCGTTCTCGCGTTTGTTCTGCTCATTGTTTACGGTGCGGCGATGGCTACTTTCCCCTTCCAAACGTGGGAGATCACCATGGCGTGGGCCTATAAGGATCGCGAGGCGAACGAACCCAGCCCGGCAGGCCTGGCAATCATGAGGGTTGGCGGCGCCATCATCGTCATGGGGGCGATCGCCATGTTTGGCTTTTATCTTCAGACCGCGGGGCCAAGTTAGAGCGCGCACCACGTCGGTCCGTGGCGCGCGCGTCCGTAGTGTCGCCGCCTCTACTGGCGTGTGCCCCTGGTGGAGCCTTGCCCGTTGGCGATCGTTCGTCTGCACGCCGTGGGGCGTGCAGTGGTCTTTCTGCGTCGGTCAATAATTTCGCTTGACAGTGCTCGGGTGTCGTGAACCTCGCTTGACAGCGCTCCGGTGTCGTGCGCTACATTTACTGGGAGCGCTCCCAGTAGTCGTGACCCGCTCGGATGCAAGCCGAGCGCCCACGACCCACACCCATAGATTCGGGAGCCTCACTCGATGATGAGGAGGATGAGGCGTGGCCACGATTAACGACGTCGCACGCGCCGCGGGCGTTTCCCGCAGCACGGTTTCACGTGTGCTCAACGGCCAGATCTCCTCCCCCGCAGCCCGCGCCAAGGTTGAAAAGGCGATCGCCGAAACCGGCTATCGCGCCAACGCCCACGCGCGCTCGCTCGCCTCGGGCAAAAGCAACGTGTACGCGGCGATCCTCACCGAGCCCTACGGCGAACTATTCGACGACCCGACCTTCGGGCGGATGCTCCAGGGCATCAACTCCGCGCTCGTCGGCAGCGACATCGCCCTCAATCTCCTGTTTGCCACGACCGACGAAGAGCGGGAGCGAACGCTGCGCCAGCTCGCCCCGAACCGCGTCGACGGCGCCCTCCTCCTCTCCCCCCACATCGACGATCCGCTCCTCGACGCCATGAGCACCGACATCCCCACGATCGTGCTCGGTCCTCTCATCGAAGGACGCGAGAACACGTGGACCGTGACGATCGACGACCGCCACGGCGGCGAGCTCGGCGCGGCGCACCTCAACGAGCGCGGGGCTACACGCGTCGCGATCATCGGCGGACCCGACACGGCACAGGGCGCCCACAACCGTGTCGACGGTCAAATATCTGCTCTGGGCGGCGCACCGCTCGAGGTTATCCACGCGCCCTACTCCACCGGCGGAGGCGCCTTAGCCATGCGAGAGCTCCTCGCGCGGCACCCCGACCTCGACGGGATTCTGTGCGGCTCCGACCGTCAGGCCCTCGGCGTTCTCGCCGTGCTCCGCGAAGCCGGCCGAAGCATCCCCGCAGATGTCAAGGTCGTGGGATTCGACGACCATGCCTTCGCCGCGGAAACGACCCCGACGCTGACGACCATCGCGCAGCCCATTTTCGAGGTGGGCGCGAGCGGGGCGCGCCTGCTCAAGGCCCTCGGCGATGCCAAGCCCATCGAATCTCTCACGCTTCCCACGACCCTCGTGGTGCGCGAAACGACCTAAAACTTCCACGCTCGAAAGATTCAAAGGAGAAAACCATGAATGACAGCTGAATTAACCAAGTCCCCGCGTCTGTCCTTGCCATTCGCGAGGCTACCGCCAGCCGTCGCGCCGCCCTTGGCGCGGGAACCGGCGTGAGTACGCTCGCCCTGCTTGCCGCCCTCGCGACCCTGCAGACCGCATGGATTTACAACGAATTCTTCTGGGCTACGGTGTTGCTGCAGAAGGGCGACAAGTTCCCCGTCACGAGCTCCCTGAATAACCTCAAGGGCTCGTTCTTCACCGACTACAACCTGCTCTCGGCGGGCTCGATCATCGCGGCCCTCCCCATCCTGATCCTGTTCTTCGTGCTGCAGCGTCAGTTCGTTTCAGGCCTCACGATGGGCTCGACCAAGGGCTAGCCCACCTCTCACTCGGACAAGGATGACCTCATGAGCACCCTCAACGACATCACCTCCTACTCCCCCGGCGAAGGCGCGCGAATCTCGCCGCGCAGCCACCTCACGACTACCGCTGAGGCCATGAGCCTCGCGGGCACGTGGAAGTTCGCGTACTCGCGTAGCGCGGAGGGCGCGGGAGAATCAGCTCCGACGGTGGACTTCGACGACTCGAACTGGGACGACATCACCGTGCCCTCGCACTGGGTCCTCACGGGCGGCGGCAACTACGGTGACTTCGGTAAGTACGGCGCCCCCGCCTACCAGAACGTGCAGTTCCCGTTCCCCGTCGACGCCCCGAACGTTCCCGACGACAACCCGACGGGCGACTACCGCACGCGTTTCACGCTGAGCGCCGAGAAGTTCGAGGAGCTCGAGAAGGGCACGCGCGTGTACCTGCGTACCCTCGGCATCGAATCCCTCGCGATCATCAGCCTCAACGGTGAGCGAGCGGGCGTCGTGCGCGGCTCGCGCCTCACGCAGGAACTCGACGTCACCGACTTCGTGACAGAGGGCGAGAACGTGCTGCACGTGCGCGTGCATCAGTGGTCCTCGAACACGTATCTCGAGGACCAGGACCAGTGGTGGCTGCCCGGCATCTACCGCGACGTTGAGCTCCTGTTCCGCCCGGCCGCCGGCATCGAGGACGCGTGGCTGCGCGCAGATTTTGATCCGACGAACGGCCCTTCTGCACCCGGCCCCGGCACGCTCATTCCGGAAATCCGCGCGGAGGAAGCCGCCTTCCCCGTCACGGTCGCGATCGACGAGCTTGGAATCTCCGAAACGTTCGAGAGCCCGGCAGCCGTCGGACCCATCCCCGTTCCCGAAGTGGAGCCGTGGAGTGCGGACGTGCCCCGCCTCTACACCGCGACCATCTCGAACGCCGCCGAGACGCTCACGATCCGCACCGGCTTCAGGCGCGTCGAGATCGTGGGGCACGAGTGGCGCGTCAACGGCAAGAAGCTGCGTATCCGCGGCGTGAATCGCCACGAGTACGATCCGAAACTCGGCCGCGTGTGGGACCGCGAGAAGGCCCGCGAGGGGCTCCTGCTCATGAAGCGCCACAACGTGAACGCGATCCGCACCTCCCACTACCCGCCGCACCCCGAACTCTTCGACCTTGCCGATGAGCTGGGCTTTTGGGTCATGGACGAGTGCGATTACGAAGCGCATGGCTTCCTTGGCGAAAACTGGCGGGATGTCCCCGCGAACAATCCGCGCTGGCGGGACGCGCTTCTTGACCGCGTCGAGCGGTTCTTCGAGCGCGACAAGAACCACCCGTCGATCGTGTCGTGGTCGCTCGGCAACGAGGGCCACACCGGCGCGAACATGGCGCAGATGGCGAACTGGCTGCGCCGCCGCGACCCGGAGCGCCCCGTGCATTACGAGCAGGACTACGACGGCCAGTACACCGAACTCGTCTCGCGCATGTACCCGCCGATCGAAGCGATGCTCGACATGGCTGCCGGCCGCGGGAAGTTCGGCGGCACCATGCCCGGCCGCAACGCGGAGCTTGCGAAGCGCCCCATGATCCTGTGCGAGTACGTGCACGCGATGGGCAACGGCCCGGGCGCCATGGCCGAGTACGAGCACATCTTCGAGACGGTCCCGCAGTGGCACGGCGGCTTCGTGTGGGAGTGGCGCGATCACGGCATCGCGGCGCGCACCGATGACGGAACCGAGTTCTACGGCTACGGCGGCGACTTCGGCGAGCAGGTTCACGACTCGTCGTTCGTGTGCGATGGCCTTGTGCTTTCCTCGGGTGAGGCAACTCCGGGGCTCGTGGAGTTCGGCGCAATCGTGAGCCCGATCAAGCTCGAGTTCGACCTCGCTATGGAAGGCGATACGGACCGGGCCCTCGATGCCGATTTCGACGCTGTCAACATCACCGCGGCATACGTCCAGGATCTCCGCCACGCCGGCGATCTCGAAGACTTCGTGTTCGAGGTCATCGATGAGGTCGACGGCCACGAGGTGCTGCGCCGCGAATGCCCCGTTGAAAAGGTTTCCGTAAACGGCTGGAACAGCTACGCCGGAGAGCTGAATCTTCCGCCCTTCGCCGAGGGCCACGAGGGTGAACTTTCGGGCGAAAAGTTCCGCACGATCCGCGCAGTTATGCGCGAGAGCACCGCTTGGGCCGACGCCGGCCACGAAGTGGCGTTCACGCAGGTCCCGGTTGAGGATACGACCAGGATTGTGGCGCCGTCGCGTCCGGCTGCGGTGTGCGCTACGGCAAGCGGCGAGACCGGTTCGCAGGTCGATCAGGTGCAGGATTCCGACGCTTCCTTCGCCCTCGGCGATGCCCACTTCGATCCGCGCACGGGCGACCTCGTGAAGCTGGGCGACCTCGATCTCGCCGGTCCTCAGCTTCGCCTGTTCCGCGCCCCCACCGAGAACGACTCGCTTGGCGACTTCGGCTCGTACATCCTCGCCGACCCGGCCGAGACGACCGGCTCGGGAACCCAGGCCCCGCCTACCGCGGCGCTGTGGCGTGAGATCGGCATCGATAAGCTCGAGCGCCGCGTCATTGGCGTGTGGCTCGACGAGCATGAGGTCCGCGCCGTGCACCGCTACAGCACGCCTGCCGGCCGCGCTTACGTCGATCTCGACATCACGTGGCGCCTCGAGGACGCTGCCGGTGAGGAGAACGGTGGCGCCTCGCGCGTTCTTCGGTTGTATGCCGACGCCGCACCTTCCGCGAACTGGGAGTACGTATGGGGGCGCCTCGGCCTCGAGTTCACGGCGCCGCTCGGTGCCGGCGACGCCTCGTGGTTCGGCTCGGGCCCGCTCGAGAACTACGTCGATTCGTGCCGCGCCGCGCGTATCGGCCGTTTCTCGATGCCTGTCTCGGACCTGAATGTCGAGTATGCGGTTCCGCAGGAGTCGGGCTACCGCCCGGGGTTGCGCGAGCTTCAGCTGTCGGGTCTTGGGCTCACCGTGCGCGCGGATGCCGTCGGACCCCACCGCGAACGGCCTGGCTTCCAGGTGCGTGAGCATTCGATCGAGCAGATCACGAAGGCTCGCCACTCGCATGAGTTGGGCGAGGCGGAGCGCACGCATCTCATTTTCGATGTGGCGCAGCACGGCCTGGGGTCGCGCTCGTGCGGCCCGGACGTGAGGCCCGAGTACCAGCTGCGGCCGCGCTCGGGTTCCTGGTCGCTCGCGTTCGAGGTGTAAGCAGCAAGGCGCCCCGCCCACCATGACGGTGAGCGGGGCGCCTTCCGGGACTGCCCTGTTAGAGCATGCAGCTCACGCAGCCCTCAACTTCCGTGCCCTGGAGCGCCATCTGACGCAAGCGGATGTAGTAGAGGGTCTTGATGCCCTTACGCCACGCGTAGATCTGAGCCTTGTTCACGTCGCGGGTCGTCGCAGTGTCCGGGAAGAACAGCGTGAGCGAGAGGCCCTGGTCAACGTGCTTGGTCGCCTCGGCGTACGTGTCAATGATCTTCTCGTAGCCGATCTCGTACGCATCCTCGTAGAACTCGAGGTTGTCGTTCGTCATGTACGGCGCCGGGTAGTAGACGCGGCCGATCTTGCCTTCCTTGCGGATCTCGATCTTGGACACGATTGGGTGGATCGAGCTCGTCGAGTGGTTGATGTAGGAGATCGAACCGGTAGGCGGGACGGCCTGCAGGTACGCGTTGTACATGCCGTGTTCCTTGACCTCGGCAGCGAGAGCCTTCCAGTCGTCCTGCGTAGGCAGGTGGATGCTCGAGTTCTCGAAGATCTCGCGGACACGCTGAGTCCTCGGCTCCCACACCTCGTTGATGTACTTCTCGAAGTACTCGCCGCTCGCGTACTTCGAATCCTCGAAGCCCATGAAGGTTTCGCCGCGCTCCTGAGCGATCTTGGTCGAAGCCTTAATGCAGTGATACGCGACCGAGTAGAAGTACATGTTCGTGAAGTCGAGGCCTTCCTCGCTTCCGTAGTGGATCGACTCGCGCGCAAGGAACCCGTGGAGGTTCATCTGACCGAGACCGATCGCGTGGGAGGCCTTGTTGCCGTTCGCGATGGTCGGCACCGAGGAGATGTCGGAGGAATCCGAGACTGCCGTAAGGGCACGGATCGCCGTCTCGATCGTCTTTTCGAAGTCGGGCGAGTCCACGGCCTTCGCAATGTTGAGCGAGCCGAGGTTGCACGAAATGTCGCGGCCGAGCGTCTCGTAGGAGAGGTCGGCGTTCATCGTGGACGGGGTCGAGATCTGGAGGATTTCCGAGCACAGGTTCGAGTGGGTGACCTTCGCGCCGCCGATGGGGTTGGCGCGGTTCACCGTGTCTTCGAACATGATGTACGGGTAGCCCGATTCGAACTGGATCTCGGCGAGCACCTGGAAGAAGTCGCGTGCGCGGATCTTCTTCTTCGCAATGCGGTGGTCGTCCACCATTTCGCGATACTTTTCCGTCACGTTGATGTCCGCGAACGGCTTGCCGTAGACCCGCTCGACGTCGTACGGCGAGAACAGGTACATCGGCTCGTTGTTCTTCGCGAGCTCGAAGGTGATGTCGGGGATCACCACGCCAAGGGAGAGGGTCTTGATGCGGATTTTCTCGTCGGCGTTCTCGCGCTTCGTGTCGAGGAAGCGGAGGATGTCGGGGTGGTGCGCGTGGAGGTACACGGCACCGGCGCCCTGTCGTGCACCGAGCTGGTTCGCGTAGCTGAACGAATCCTCCAGGAGCTTCATGACGGGGATGACGCCCGAAGACTGGTTCTCGATCTGCTTGATGGGTGCGCCGTGCTCGCGGAGGTTCGAGAGCAAGAGGGCCACGCCGCCGCCACGCTTGGAGAGCTGAAGGGCGGAGTTGATCGAACGGCCGATCGACTCCATGTTGTCTTCGATGCGCAGAAGGAAGCACGACACGAGCTCGCCGCGCTGCGCCTTGCCGGCGTTGAGGAAGGTCGGGGTCGCGGGCTGGAAACGCCCGTCGAGAACCTCGTCGACGATGCGCTCCGCGAGCGTCTGATCGCCGGCGGCGAGAGTCAGGGCGACCATGCACACGCGATCCTCGAATCGCTCGAGGTAGCGCTTGCCGTCGAACGTCTTGAGGGTGTACGACGTGTAGTACTTAAATGCACCAAGGAAGGTGGGGAAGCGGAACTTCTTCGCGTACGCGCGCTTGTACAGCGACTTGACGAACTCGAACGTGTACTGGTCGAGAACGTGCTTCTCGTAGTACTCCTTCTCGACGAGGTAGTCGAGCTTTTCCTTGAGCGAGTGGAAGAAGACCGTGTTCTGGTTGACGTGCTGGAGGAAGTATTCGCGGGCCGCCTCGCGGTCCTTGTCGAACTGGATCTTGCCGTCCGCGTCGTACAGGTTCAACATGGCGTTGAGCGCGTGGTAGTCCATCGCCTTGTTGTGCTCGTAGCCCGGCATCTCGGTTAGCTCTGCCAAAACCGTTCCAACCCTTCTTTGACTGTGGTGACGTCCCTTGACGTCCCAAGGAGCTCAAACTTGTAGAGGTGCGGCACGTTGCATTTGCGAGCGATGATGTCGCCGGCAATGCAGTATGCCTCGCCAAAGTTCGTGTTCCCTCCCGAGATCACGCCTTTGATGTGTGCGCGGTTGCGCTTGTCGTTGAGGAAGTGAATAACCTGCTTGGGGACCGCTCCCCCTGTATTGCCCCCACCGTAGGTGGGCACCATGAGCACGAAGTCTTCGTCAACGACGAGCGGCTCTTCAGTGCGCCGCAGCGGGATGCGCGCGACGCTCCCTTCGGGCAGCTCAAGCTTCTCGATGAATCGCTTGGTGTTTTCCGAAACAGACGAAAAGTAGACGAGCTTACTCATGGCGAAAGGTCACGACGCTTAAATGCTTAGAAGCCTGCAGCCTGGCGAGTCTCGCTCGCCTGCGCGGTGAGCGCCTTGATTTTGTCGGGGCGGAAACCCGACCAGGCATCGTTCACGGTGGTCACGACGGGCGCCTGCATGAAGCCCAGCGACTTGACGTGCGAGAGGGCCGCGGCATCCTCGGTGATGTCCACGAGCGTGTACTCGAGGCCAGCCTTGTTGAGGGCGCGCTTGGTGGCGTCGCACTGGACGCACATGGGCTTGGTGTAGACGGTGATCTCCATGAGAGGCCTTTCGAAATGCGGGGTGTTCTTCGTGTTCACGGGGGACGTGAAGCCCAACTGTGGGGCTGCGCGAACCAACGTCCCCAACACTACACCTAGTGGCAGATCGATGGGAACACCACAAGATGTACTGAATTACACGAATGTGATGTGGATGGTGTGTGGACACGCTGTGGCCTCATGTGAACGCGCGGTGAACAGCGATGGTGTTATCCACGAACCATGCACGTCGCAGGCGCGCTCGACGGTGGATGGAGTTGTGGACAACCTGTGTTCGTTGGTGAATTTCCGGGGTTTTCCACGACGAATTGGGGACGCCGATCCGCATCGACGTCCCCAAAAATTCTTGTGTGATTCCCGCCCTTCGGCGTGTCGCGCCGCGGCGTGTGGGCTACGCCCCGCTGGGCTCGTTCCCGCCTGCACCCTCCGCCTCGCTGGACTCCGCTTGCACGGGTGCGCTTTGCTCGGAAATCTCGACCTCGCCCTGCTCGGCACCTTTCGAGCTCACGGCCGCGAACTCGTCCTCGGCCGGTTCCGGCGCGGTTGCGATAGGCGTCTCCGTGAGCGGGTTCTCGGCGACGACGGTGCTCCCCTCGCGCGCCTCAGCCCCGTGACCGCGGCCTTCGTTGTCGTCAGCCTCGCCTTCGGCCTCGGGAGCCTCGTTGATGTCGCGGCCGTCCACGAGCGCGAGCTCGGCAAGGATCGTTCGTGAAATCTCGAGATCCTCGAGTGCCTCGGAAAGACCGTAGGCGGGTGCCTTTCCCTTCGCGACAAAGGCGTAGAACGCCTCGTGAAGGCCGTAGGCAGGCGAGTGCTCGGAGAGGCGCTCGCTCTTCACAATCGCGCCGTCGGATTTCTGGGTGAACGTGAACGAGCCGCGCGTATCGAGATCTGCCACAGCGGGGATCTCGACCCGGCCCTGCCTGCGGTTCGTCACGACACGAATCGCATCGTGGAACTCGGGCGCAAACGGCAGGTAGTGCCACACGAGGCGAACGTGCACGCCCTTCTCGAGCGCGCCGAGCACCTCGATCGAGCCGGGAATCACCTGCTCGGGCCAGTGGCGCACCCCGTGCAGCTCGGTCAACGGACCGTAGGTTGCGCGCATCAGGGCGAGCTGTGCGAGAACGCCCGTGAGCAACCCCTTCACGTAAATATCGCGGTCGCGCTGATTCGCGCCGGGCCCCGCCCCCTTCTCGACGGCGTCCTTGAGGTTTTCGCGGCGCTCAATGCGCTGCTCCGACGGCAAATCGTAGGCGGCCGACGTCACGTGGTGCTTACCGTGCATCACGGAGCTCGCCGGCATGAGCGTCTCAAACTCGAGGGTGCGCAGGTCGCGCGCCTGATTTTCCTCCACGAGCAACTTCACAGAGGAGTCGTACACAGCGCCGTAGGCGAGCATCACGAGGGGACGCCCGGCCATCTGCTCAAACTCGGCGATCGCCTGAAGTTCCTCGGTTCCATACGCGACGGGCGGCTCGACGAGAACAGGGATGCCGCGCTTGATGATCTGGAGGATATCCTCCCCCTTCACGCCGTCGGCGCTGAACACAACCGCATCCAGCTCAACGTCCTTGCTGCGCGCAGCCGCCATCAGGTCCTTCACACTGCCGTAGCGGCGCTCCTCGTCAATGCCCCACTTTTCGGCGGCCTCGCGCAGTCGGCGCGGCGAGATATCCACGACCGCGGTGAGCTGGAAGCGATCGTGGCGGCGCTGAAGCATCGGCAGGTGCACCGCTTGCGCGCTCGTCCCGAGCCCCACAACGGCAACGTTAATCTTCGAGGGCATGAGCGAAATCCTTCCGGTCGTGGCGGGGGCACCTTTCGAAAAGGGTTCCGACGCCTGCCGGGCAACCGTCGGACCCCCATCCATTAAACACGCGGGCCCGCATTAGGAACTGCACCTCCGAGCGATTACGCTGAGAAACATGCGCGAGGCGCATGTGCGAGAGAGCGAGCCGAAGGAGCAGGCCGGTGTTTTACGAAACCGCCCACACGTTCGTCGCCCCAATGATTAAGGCGTGGTGGCGGCCGAAGGTCACGGGACTCGAGAACGTGCCCGAGACCGGCCCCGTGATCATTGCCGCGAACCACCTCGCGAATGTGGATTCATTCCTCGTGCCGGTCGTGTTCAACCGCAAGGTGCGCTACATCATCAAAGCCGATTTTTGGCACAAGAGCGGGCTCACGGCCCGCATCAAACAGCGCTTTTTCGAGACAGTGGGCTCGATTCCCGTCGAACGTGGAACGCTGAAGTCGGCGCAAGGTTCGCTCGAAAAAGCCCGCGAAGTACTCGATGAAGGGGAAGTCTTCGCGATTTACCCCGAGGGCACACGCTCAAAAACGGGCAGGCTCGGCCGCGGCCGCACGGGTGTCGCGTGGCTCGAAGAACACACGGGGGCGCCCATCATCCCCGTGGGGCTCGTGGGAACCGAGAAGCTCTTCGTGCCCGGAAAAACCCTCCCCCGCCCGCGGCGCGCGAAACTCGAGGTGCGCATCGGCACCCCCATCGACCTCAGCGACATCGATCGTTCCCTGCCTGAAAACCGCAGGCGCCGCGCGATCACGGACAGAGTGATGGACGAGATTCAAAAACTCAGCGGGCAAGAACGCGACACCCCACAGCCGAAGACGGAACACTGAAGGAGATCGACGGTGAGCATCCTCGTGGCCTATATCCCCACCCCCAAGGGCGAGGCAGCACTCGACGCCGCAATTGAGCGCGCCGTGCAGTTCGGCACCTCCCTGCATCTCGTGAACGTCGTGCGCGACTCTGTCGAATCGGATCCTCGACATGCGAGCGCGGAGCAGCTCGCGTTCGCGGTGCGGACGGCGCGCCGCGCGGGCGTGCGCGATGTCGACTCTCGCACCAGGCACATCGACGACGGCGACGAGGTCGCCCACGCAATCATCACCGAGATTGAGAAAACTGGCGCGGACACCCTCGTGCTCGGGGCCCGCTTTGGGGGAACGGACGACCCTCGCTACCTCGGCAACACCATTCAAACGGTGATCGCGGACTCCCCCGCCGACGTCCTGATCGTTTAGCCCCAGCCGAGCGCGTGCAGGTGCTCCTCCTCGATTCCGAAGAGGTGACCGACCTCGTGGAGCACGGTCACGCGGATTTGCTCCTCGAGCTCCTCGCGACTTGAAGCCATGCGCGTGAGCGGGCCGCGAAACACGATGATGCGGCCCGGCTCCATGAGACCGTCGAAATGACCGCGCTCCGTGAGCGGCACACCGTCAAACACTCCGAGCAGCTCCTCATCGCCCTCGGGTTCCTCCTCTACGAGGATCACCGTGTTCGAATCGGCAATCTGGGTGACGACATCGAGCGTCAGCGAATCGAGGGCGTCGTCAACCGCAGCCTCGAATTCTGCACGGCTCATGGCGTCCATGCCACAAGAATTCCAAAACGCCTTGGTGGAGGCAAGCGTCGGCCCCGCCCCCACCGAACGTGGCAGGAACGGGGCCGAACTTCTGAGTCGTGCGTTACTGGACGCTACCGGGAACCTCGGCGTCGCCCGCGTTGGCCTTAACGGCCTTCTCGATGCGCTCGCCGATCTCCTGATCAACGTTCTTCCAGTATTCGAATGCGCGCGAGAGCACGGGCTCGATCACGCCGTCGAGGGCGCCCGCGACGGTGTTCACGAACTCCTCGCGCTCCTCGTCGCTAAACACCTCGCGCACGAGGGTGCCGGCCTGGCCGAAGTCGTCGTCCTCGGCGTGGAGGGTGTACGCGGCGCGCACCATTTCGCCGTCGGACTCCCAGCCGTTGTCTACCGGGCCCTGCTCATCCTGGTAAGCGCGACCGAAGGAGTTCGGGGCATACACGGGAGCATCGCCCGAGTGGAAGAACTCCATCGCCCCTTCCTTCGAGTAGGTGTTGACGTCGTTCACCGGGCGGTTCACGGGCAGCTGGTTGTAGTTCGTGCCAAGGCGGTTACGCTGTGCATCCGGGTAGGAGAACACGCGGCCGAGAAGCATCTTGTCGGGCGAGAAACCGATGCCCGGAACAAGGTTCGAGGGGCTGAAGGCCGCCTGCTCGATCTGCGCGAAGTGGTTCACGGGGTTCTGGTTGAGCTCAAACTCGCCCACCTTGATGAGCGGGTAGTCCTTCTTCGACCAGGTCTTCGTGAGGTCGAACGGGTTGAAGCGGTAGGTCTTCGCGTCCTCATAAGGCATGATCTGCACCGACACATCCCACTTCGGGAAATCGCCGTTCTTGATCGCCTCGAAGAGGTCCTTGCGGTGCGCATCGGCATCCTCGCCCGCAATGCGGGTCGCCTCCTCGTTCGACAGGTACTCGACGCCCTGCTGGGTGTGGAAGTGATACTTGACCCACGACTTCTCGCCAGCCTCGTTGACCCACATGTAGGTGTGCGAGCTGTAGCCGTTCATGTGGCGCCACGTCTTCGGAAGACCACGCGGACCCATGAGGTATGCGACCTGGTGAGCGCTCTCAGGCGAGAGGGTCCAGAAGTCCCACTGCATGGTGCCATCGCGCAGACCCGAATCGGGAAGGCGCTTCTGCGAGTGAATGAAGTCGGGGAACTTCATGGGGTCGCGGAGGAAGAAGACGGGGGTGTTGTTGCCAACGATGTCGTAGTTGCCCTCTTCCGTGTAGAACTTGAGCGCAAACCCGCGCACGTCACGCCACGTGTCGGGCGAGCCGAGCTCACCGGCAACGGTCGAGAAGCGGGCGAGCATCGGAGTCTTCTGACCCTTCTGGAAAAGCTTCGCCTTCGTGTACTGGGAAACATCCTCGGTCACGCGGAGCTCGCCGAAAGCGCCCGAGCCCTTCGCGTGGGGGCTGCGCTCAGGGATGCGCTCGCGGTCAAAGCGGGCGAGCTTCTCCACAAGGTTCACGTCGTGAAGAAGGAGGGGTCCATTCGCGCCAACGCTCAGCGAGTGAGCATCGGATTCGCGCACGGCACCGGCTTCGTTCGTGCTCGGAAGGTTCGGATCAAAAGTGCTCATTCGTCCTGTCCTTATCTCGTGGGGTAGGAGTAGGGGCGATCAATCGCCTCGGCGTCATCGAGGAGGGACCGCGTACCTCCACCCTAGCTGGCACTCCTTGAGCACACTCACAAAGTTCGCGCGATGAAGGCGAGCAGACGTCGGACCCCGCGCACGTGTCGTTAAAACGAAACCGCCCACCAATTCTGGTGGGCGATTTCATGCTGTACCCCGTACGGGATTCGAACCCGTGTTGCCGGCGTGAAAGGCAGGTGTCCTAGGCCGCTAGACGAACGGGGCGGGCGGAAATACTCTACCCATGCCGATGCCAGAACGCCAACTGGGAGAGTCTGACGGTGACACACGGCACCGCGTGATTGAATAATGGCAGCTAATTCGCCTTCCCAACGATCCGCGAGGTTTCTTCGTGACACCCACTCACCCCTCCCGCTTCGGCGTGCGCGCACGTGCTGCCGCCGCCCTCAGCGCCCTCACGCTTGCCGCGCTCTCACTCAGTGGATGCGGAGCACTCATCCAAGCGGGGCACAAGGCCACGCCAAGTAACTCGGCAGCCGCAGGCAGCGGCAACTTCGAGAAAGATGCCGAAAAAGCCATCAAGGAGCTCGAGAATTCGACCTCCGAGGCTTACGGCACGGAAGGCATGGCGCCCCTTAAATCGATCGCTCCCGTCGTCGAATCCGCCGCCTACGATCTCGGCGCCGATCCCGCAAAGGACGAGCGCTGGAAGAAGTTCTACGACCAGCGCGCCGACTGGGGAAAATGCGAACGCGCGGAATATCAAGGTGCCGAATGCGCCACGATCGAGGTCCCACTCAAGTGGAACGACCCCGAAGGTGCCACCCTCTCACTCCTGCTCACGCGCGTTCCCGCAACGGGCGACGACAAGAAGGGCTCACTTCTCATCAACCCCGGCGGCCCCGGCGGCTCGGGTGCGGAACACGTCGCCGCCTACGGCTCCATGACGATCAGCTCCACCGTGCGCAAACAGTACGATCTGATCGGCTTCGACCCGCGAGGGGTGAAGGATTCCGACGGTGTCCAGTGCCTCGACGATGCCGAGACTGACGAGATGCTGTCAACAGACCTTCCCGACACCGAGGAAGGCAAGAAGAAAGCGAAGGAGTGGTCCGACAAGCTCGCGAAAGCCTGCAAAGCGAAGTCCAGTGACCGCATTCAGTACGTCGACACGTACTCCGCAGCGCGCGACATGGACGTGATCCGCGCGGCTGTTGAATCCGAAAAGCTCGACTACCTCGGCTTCTCGTACGGCACGTACCTCGGCGCCACCTACGCCGAAATGTACCCGGAGCGCACCGGCCACCTCATCCTCGACGGCGCAATGGACCCAGCGCTCACGACAAACGAGATTGTCGCCGGGCAGGCCGCCGGTTTCGAGCAGGCGATTAAAGACTTCGTGACCTGGTGCCAGAACGAACGCGGCAGCTGCCCCCTCACGGGCAGCGTCGACGACGGCATTCAGCAGCTTCGCGACTTCATGACGAACGCCGGAAAGAACCCCATTCCCACGGCGAGCGGCCGCAAGCTCAACGAGACCCTCGCCTCAACAGCGATCCTCACCGCCCTCTACAGCAACGAGACCTGGGAATACGTCGCCCTCGGGATCGAAAGCGCCAAGGCCAACAACTCCGCCGACGTCCTCCTCATGCTCGCCGACCTCGCCAACGAACGCGAAGAAGACGGCTCATTCAAGTCGAACAGCACGTTCGCCAACGCCGCCGTGAACTGCCTCGACCACGTCGGGGTAACCGACGAAAAGTGGCTCAAGGCCGAAAGCGAACGCCTCGCAAAGAAATACCCGACGTTTGGTCCGTCGCTCGGCACCGAAGAGGACGGCTGCGCGAACTGGCCCGCGAAGCCCGTGCGCTACCCCAAGGAAATCCATGCGAAGGGGTCGAGCACCATCGTCGTGATCGGCACAACCCACGACCCCGCAACCCCGTACGCGTGGGCCGAATCCCTCAACAAACAGCTCGACAACTCGGTTCTCCTCACCTGGGAGGGCTTCGGCCACACCGCCTACAGTCGCTCGGGTGGCTGCATCGAGGAGATGGTCGACGCGTACCTTCTCGAGGACAAGGTCCCGGACGACGGCGCGAAATGTGAGTAGAAACTGAGCCCGGGTCAGCGGGGCGGCATGCACGTCACCCCGCACGAGATGTGACCGGTCCATCACCGACACAGTTTGGCACCCGGGCCGTTTCTCCCGTAAAGTTGTGGTTCGTGCGCGACGCGTGAGCGAAGCACACGCCTCCTTAGCTCAGTCGGTAGAGCGATTCACTCGTAATGAATAGGTCGCCGGTTCGATTCCGGCAGGAGGCTCCACAAAAAAGCGGCCCCCACCAGGACAAACACCCGGTGGGGGTTCTCTTTACGCAAACTGAAGTGGCGGGTTGTAACCCTTCTTGTAACCCTTCTTTGAACAGACCAGACATTGACCTATTCATTTTCGACCCCTGCAACCGCAAA
Source organism: Dermabacter jinjuensis (assembly GCF_902381725.1). Lineage (GTDB taxonomy): Bacteria > Actinomycetota > Actinomycetes > Actinomycetales > Dermabacteraceae > Dermabacter > Dermabacter hominis. Next base: position 224,827 of record NZ_LR698963.1, read on the forward strand.
CAGTTCCGACGCAGTGAGAGTCTCGCAGCGCGCCTCAAGCATGAGCGGCGTCACCCACAGCTCCTCAGCAAGCTCGAGAGGGCTACGCGCCCACCTAGCGGCCTTCACGAGCGCCTCAAACGGCACGAGGCGCGCCGCCGCTATCTGGTTCACCTCGCGCTCGCGGGAAGCGCTACAGGGCCGCCCCTCGCCCGCCTCGAGGTGTACGAGCTCATGGGCGAGAGTGCAACGCCGCTCTACTTGAAGCAGGCGCTTATCCAACCGGATTAGGTCGCGGCCGTTCGTCTCGCCACACCGCCCGTCAAGGCGCGCGAACTCGACGCGCACGCTAGGAAACGTGGCGTGCAAATGGTCCCAAGGGTTATAGAAACTCACCCTCCCAATGTTGCGGGAGGGTGAGACATTTAAAGACGGGATGCTACTGGCGCTCCCACGTGTCGCCAGTTACATACGTACCATCTACTTGGACATCCATAATCTCATCGGGGACTTCCTTACCTACATAGACAATGCCTTCCTTCTTCGCAGAAGGGCGCACGCTAGTTGGGTAGTTCTCGCTCACCGCAGAAACTTGATCGTAATAATCACTCCAGTTTTCAGCGTTATTCGTTGCTTCATCAATATTGAACTCGATTACGTCGAGAAGCTGCCCTACTGAATAAAACTCGTACTCGTTCCCTTCGGCATCGTAGAGATACACCGTTTCTAGGTAGAACTCTTGATCGCTCTTACGGTTATCTACGTCCATCGTTAGTGTCACACCCTCGATGGGATCATCCTTGAATGCAGGGAGTGAATCATGCACTTCCTTGAAATCGCTTGGAATGCCAACATCGGTCAGATGGACGGTTACCACAGTGCCATTATCGTCAGTGACCGACAAAGTATCCCCTGGCTTGAACGGGTCTGTAGGAGCGGGGGCTTCATCGTTGGCGCTCTCTTCGCTCGCAGCCTCTTTGGTGCCTGCTTCACTGCTTGCTGCTGCGGCGGTCGTTTCTTTTGATGGTGCGGCGTCATTGTCGCTGCCACTTGAGCAGCCTGCGAGCGCTAGAACGAGGCATGCAATCGGGATAAGGGCTTTCTTCATGAGGGTCTCTCTTTTCTTGTTATGCGGGTTCATCGCCGTCATAGAACGGCTCGGGTGTTTCTTGCTCCGCGTTCATGCGGTCGCGCAAAGCTTTGCCACGGTTAGGTGCGGTGTGAGCGGCTAGGCCGTAGTCGGATTGGGTGGGGGTTGATTGGCGGTCGTAGCGAAGCTCGGCCCGCTCCACGAGCTCGTGAGCAGGTGCACCTATCTCACGCGCAATTGCCAAGAGTGACGATGCAGGAACATCGCGAGTGCCTTTGATGTAGCGCCGCAGCGTCGATTCGCTGATGCCCGTGCGCTCCACTAGCGCTTTTTGCGTCACGCCAGCGATAGACATCTGGGCGGCAATTTCCACGCCGAGCGCGCGCATGTATTTCTCTGCGTCCATAAGTCCAACGGTAGCCGCATAGCACGGTTCCGGTCCGTATTGGCGGGAAAGTGTGACTATCGTGACATGCATTACACCCGTGTAGTTCGGCTTGCATCCGGTCCATTTGGACCGTTACCGTTTAGCCATGACCGCAAGCACAGACCACATCGCCCGCCGAGTCATGGCGGATATCAAGAGCAAAGGGCTCTCGATTTCAGCCGTGGCCGACGCTACGGGCATTGCAAAAACCACCCTCCTACGAAGACTCAAGGACGGCGATTTCACGGCATCTCAGACCAAGAAGATCGCCCTCGAGTTAGGCAGTGACGCGGCGGACTACTACCGCGAGGAAGCCGCCTAACCCCCCTTATTTGATCCCCCTCCAAGTCCGTGGCCCCCACGGCACCCCCACGAAAGGTTTTCTCATGTTTCTTCAGTCCATCCCGTTTCACGGAACGAGTATCGCCGCCGCGAAAGACGGCGAGACGATCCGTGTTGCCCTCCGCCCGGTATGCGAGGCGATGGGAATTGATTACACCGCCCAGTATCGCCGCCTTGAACGGACCTCGTGGGCAGTTGTTGCCATGATGGCAATGACCGGCGCGGACGGTAAGACCTACGAAATGGTCACCGTCGACCGCCGCACCTTCACCATGTGGCTCGCCACCATCGACACCACACGCCTCAAATCAGACCGCGCCCGCAACCTCGTCGAAACATTCCAACGCGAAGCAGCCGACGCCCTCGACAACTACTTCCACAACGGCGGCGCAATCAACCCCCGCGCCACCGAACACCAAATGCGCGCGCTCATGTTCCAAGCCCAGGCACAAATGGAACTGTGTCAGGCCGCGAAGGGACTCATCCACCCGGATCATCTCGAAGCGAAAGCGCGGATCATTCTCGCGCGCGGCATGGGTGAGCACGCCGAACTAGACGAGTCTCGCCGCCCCCTCTACACCCAGGACTTCTTAAAGGAGAAGGGCCTTTCAGCAAAACAGCTCCGCTCCAAGGCCCCCACGTTCGGAAAACGCCTCAAAGCCGCCTACATCGACAAGCACGGTGTCGCCCCCGAGAAACGCCCCATGAACCTCTCCAACGGCCAAGTCCGCGACGTCCTCGCATACACCAACCAAGACCGCGACCTCATGGAAACAGTGTGGGCAGGCATGAACCCCACACCTCACCTGGCCGTCGTCGCCTAACACCCAAAGGAGTCAGTCATGATCTCGATCAACTTCAATCCCCAAACTAATGTCCTCGAAATCCGGCATCAAGGCGACCCCAGTCACACGGAAACGCTCAACGAAGCTCTCCGTCACGTTCTGGAAGCCCTCGATGGTGTCGGCACCCTCGCCGGTGAGAGTCAGGGACAGGTCCTCGGGTGTGACGAAAAGATTGTATGCAACCCGTCGACGGTCACCGAGACGATAAAGGACTCGAGTCTTGACCCGGCCACTTACGCCGAACGCCTCGTCAAAGCCCTCAAAGAGTGACACCACCGATCTCACGGGCCCTTCACCCTCAACGTGGATCTTGAAGTCTCTGACCCTAAGTTCAGCTTCCAACATTGGTTTTCCTCCCACTCCCGTGGCCTTCAATAAACGTCTTTGTTCATTAAAGCCTGTGGCTTCCCACAGCACTCCCCTTAGGAGGCTTCTTATGTCGCTAAGCGACGCCATGCGCTACGTCAGGGAGATCGCGGCCAGCGAAGGACTGCGATTCTCCAAACGTCAACTACGCACCCACGCCGTTCACTACCTCGACTGGTGGAACGGTCTCAACGCAAAAACCACCGCCCACATCGACCCCACCGGCGAACAAGCCGTGAAGCGAGTCCTCGCACAGGCGGTGAGAGCGTGACCCTTTTTACCGTCATCTGCGCCGCCATCGCCGTCGCGGGAGCCGTCTTCTCAATCCTCACGCTCGTCGATCTCCTACGCGACGAGCGAGCGTCACGCAAACCGACCGACTACCCACACCTAAGTAAGGAGCAAATGAAATGACTAACCCTCGTGAACTTGAAGCCCGCAAGAACCTAGGCGAAGCGTTCGCATCCAGTGAAGAAATCGCAGCCACCTACGCTTCCAGCGTCGCCAATATCGCGTACATCGTTGCCCGCGAAGAGCTCGAGCGTGCAGGCATCCCCCTCTCTCCCTACCAAACACAGGAAGAGAGGGGAATGCGGGTACTGGACACTTGGGACTAGAGCCCAACCACTCGCCTAGCTGCCGCTAGTCCTGAATCGCGCTGATCTTCCAGCTGCGCAATCGCCTGAACGATCGCGTCCACGTCGTTCGGGTCGGCCTCAAGTTTCCGCTTGAGTTCATCACTGATCTTGCCCATCTGCCTCACCTCCCTTCGCTGTTTACGTGCATTCACAGCCTACGGGTGGAGCAGGTGGGCGCTTCCGGTAAAAGAAAACGCCCCGGTGGCAGCCGCAGCCGACATCGATTTGGCTGCCTAACCCTCACTTCGACCGGCCCTCACCCTTCACCGGGTGGGGGCCTTTCTTATGCCCCAAAGGAGCCACCATGCCAGTTCCTCAACCGCCCCGCCCGCTCCCTCACGCGCGGCCCGAGCTAGTCCGATTCGACAACCGGGACGCGCAACGCCGCTGGGACATCATCGCCGCCCTCGTCCCCTTCATCCAACACTCAGGGGCGCTGATCGACGTCGCTGAATACATCCAATACGGAGAAGACGAATGACCACCAAATACGCCCGAACCACCGACCCAGCCACGAGCCACGAAGCCGCGACCACCGCGCTCTACTCGAACGCCCACGTCGCGGTAGAAGAAGCCCTCCGCGAGCTCGGCGTCGCCGCTGACCACGAGATCGAAGCATTCGTGAACGCGAAAACGCACGTGTACAGCGGGCAACGGTTACGCACCGCCCGTGCCGAACTCGAACGCGAACACATCGTCACCTACAACCGCAACCCCGACGGAATCCCCACCTACGGGAAAACACCTTCAGGTAGGCGCACGCACGAATGGAGGCTCGCGTGAGCCGCATCGCCTACGACCTCGAACAAGCAGCGCAAGTCGTGCCATTCAGCACCAGCTACCTGCGCAAGGCCACCCGCCGAACTGAAGGCAACATCCTCAAAGCCGCCATGCGCGCCAGGCGAATCACGATCATGCACACCGACCTCGTCGCGTGGTGCGAGAAAGAAGAAGACGAATGAAAACCAACACCCACCGCGCCACCCACTACCGCTCCTACGGCCACGAGCTCATCCGCGCAACCTTCGCGGCCAAGAAGAGGGTGAGGCGCTAATGCTGCTGTTCATCTCCCTTACCGCGACATATTTCGCGCGCGTCGCCATCCTCGCGCTACTCGTATTCGCTGTTCGTTTCGGTATCGCCCTCGGCGTCGAACAGTACGAGCTTTGGCGCGAAGAAACGGTGAATCTTGACCGACATTGATGAAGAAATCGCCCGGCTATGGGCGCAAGCAAACGGCATCAAGCCACCCAAACCACCAACACCCATGGCCGAGCCGCTCGACCGCTACATGTACGGCGACCCCGCAAAGTTCATCCCCGGAGCCGTCGACAAGCAACGCAAAACCACAAAGAAAAAACCCCGAAAGGACACCCCGAAATGGCGTTCATGAAACTCCCCAAGCTCAAGCGCTCCGCCGCGACCGCAGCCCCGCAAGTCACCATCTCAACCAACGCGAAACAAAGCGCCACCTACCTCTTCCTCAACCAGGCCGCGAGAAAAACTATCGGTGACCCGGCCGCCGTCTACCTCGCCTACGACCGCGAAACAAACCGTATGCAGGTGCACGCCTCGTCGCCTGAGGACCCGGCCGCGTATGTCCTCTCGGGTAGGACGGGCCGCGCGGCCGTCACCGCTATCCTCCGCGAACTCGGATTCGCACCCGCGAAAACCACCTACCATCCCGCGAAGAAAACTGGCCGGCTCGCACTCGAGTTCAGCCTCGACGAAGTAGCACGCGCAAGCGCCCCCATCGAGATCGTGAAGGCCGCGTAATGGATAACAACTACAAAACAGCCGAGTGCACGCTCCTCGACGAAATCGCCGCCGACATCAGCGCCGTAGACGCGCACAGTAGTCTCCGCTACCTCAAAGACGAATGGGCCGAATACGCAACCGCCCTCGCCCTCCACCGCCTCGCCAACGCATGGGAACGCCGCGTCGAAATCGCAGAAGCAACAGCCCGCCAGAAAGGAATCAACCCGTGAACACCGCACCCACCCCCGAACAACTCGACCAGCTCGACCAGCTCATCCAGCACCGACAAAAAATCGCGACCGAAGCAAAAAACCTTGAACAAGTCCGCAAGGACTACGACGCGAAAATCCTCGCCCTCGCCACCGAGCTCGGCCACACCCACGGCAGCCTCCCCGTAGGCGAGCACACCCTCACGGTCGCCAACTATCGGCAGCTCGACAAGAAACGCCTCGCCACCGACTACCCCATCACGAAGCATCCAGAAATCTATGCGGCGGAAATCTCCACCACCGCCGTGAAGAAACACATCGCTGAAGCAGACCTCGACGCTTACTACCTGGATAAGGGCACGCAGGTGCGCATCAAATGAGCAACCCCAACACCGTGTGGGGACTCTACCGGCGCACCATCGACGACGCGATCAAACACCAACCCCGAACGCTTCAACGCCGAATCGGGCCCAGCGAAATCGGAAACCCATGCACCCACTGCCTCGCCGCGAAACTCGCCGGCTGGCAGCAGGTGGAAGAAACCGCGTGGCTACCCTTCATCGGCACCGCCGTCCATGCCCAGCTAGAAGAGATCTTCACGAAAGCCGGGCCCGCATGGGAAACAGAAACCCGCGTCACCGTCGGCGACATCAACAACACGCCAATCAGTGGCACATGCGACCTGTTCCATGTCCCGAGCGGCACCGTGATCGACCACAAGATCGTCGGCACCACCACACTGAACGCCGCACGCCGCGAAGGCGCTAAACCCGTCTACCGCATCCAGGCCCACCTATACGGGCGCGGCTGGCAAAACAAAGGCCACCACGTCACCACCGTTGCGATAGCGCACCTGCCAAGGAACGCGACATCACTATCGCAAGCAGTGTTCTGGTCCGAGCCCTACGACGAACAGATAGCCCTCCAAGCTCTCGAACGCGTCAACCAGCTCGCGACCAGCATCGAAGTTGTCAAAACACTCGGCACAGAGAAACTCAACAACTTCATTAGCGGACTCGACCGAGATCCCGACTGTTTCAGTTGCGCCCGCTACCCAGACTTCGAGCCCGCACTAAGCGGGCTCGAACTGTTTAACACCAACCAACCACAGAAAGCACAGAAAACATCATGAACACTACTCTTGCAAGCATCGACCAGCTCCTCGCCGGCGGCGGCAAAACCGCAAAGTTCGAGACGGTAGGCGAAACCCACGCAGGCGAGATCGTCTCCATCGACACCCGCCAAGTCAACGACTACGAAACCGGCACGCCAGAGTTCTGGCAGGACGGGCGACCAAAGCAGCAGATCGTTGTCACGTTCGACACCGGCAAGCAGGAAGGGCCTGACGATGACGGTCACCGCAACCTTTACATCAAGGGGTGGGGTGACCAGTTGCGCGCGTTCCGTGACGCTGCTCGCCGCCTCGGACGCAACCCCCAAGTGGGCGACCGCATCACCGCGACCTACGTTGCTGACGGCGAAAAGAAGAATCCTCGCTTCAACGCTCCGAAGCTGTACCAGTACGACATTGAGCCGGGTACGCCCGGTTTGAGCGCCATGCTGAACGACGGTGCGCAAACCGCCCCGCAGGCACAGCAGGCAGCGCCGGCACAGGCGCAGGCACCGGCCTCGCAGCCTGGTGCGCAGCAGCCCACGCAGCAGGGTGACCAGTCGCAGAAGGTGAAGTCGATGATCATGCTCGGCCTCACGGATGAGCAGATCGCTGAAGCGCTCGGGCTCGACCAGTCCGTTGTCGCGTACATGCGCGAGCACATCGAATAAAACACGCTCTCGCGCCATCAAAAAAAACGCCCCGGCACCACACCCCACCTCCAGAACCCTCCCGCATTGGGGGTGGGTGGTGTGGCGACGGTTCACGACCAAGCCGGGGCACCACGAAAAACACGCCCACACACCCTCACTGTTATGGAGCCGAGAGTGACCATGCCACACCCCGCAACACAACACCACACCCTCACCATCCCCGCCATCGACGGCCTCGACGCCCTCAACGCCGCGTGCGCCTACGCCCGCGCCGGATGGTACGTCGGCCCCGTCAAACCCGGCACCAAACACCCCGGCTCCATCCTCGGACGCGGCTGGCAATCCAAAACCACCCGCGACCCCCAAATCATCGCCGACACCTGGATGGACCACCCCGACGCCGGCGTGTTCCTCCACGTCGGCCGCTCAGGCGGCATCGTCCTCGACGTCGACACCCCCATCAACCTCCCCGACATCCTCACCGAAGCACTCACCGAAACCCCCGCACCCTTCCAATACACACGCCGCAACGACCTCGCACGCCGCCACTACGTCTACACACAACCCACCGGCCGACGCTTCGGAAACGGCCTCGGAAACCTCCCCGCCGGCTGGGGCGACATTCGCGGCGTCAACGGCGTCATCATCGTCGCCCCCTCCACCCACCCCGACCCAGAAGGACACTACGCATGGGGGAGAGTCGGCGAAGTCCCCGAACTCCCCGCCACCATCGCCGAAGCACTCACCGACACGACAGACACCGCAGACGTTGCCAGCGACGCCACCATCCGCGCATTCATCACCGAACACACAAACGGCGACAACCACGCACAAATCGACGCGTGGGTCGCAACCTTCAACCGATACGTGCGCGAAGGCGACTCGCGCCACCAGCGCGCCACCAGCATCCTCACCGGAGCACTGAAAGAGGCAGCCGCAGGCTACTACCCAGCCGCCCACGCCGAACAGCAACTACGCGACGCATTCCTCACCGCCGTCACCAGCGACGGCGTGAGCGAGAAGCAGGGCAAGGCACGCACGCCACACGCGGCCCTCAACGAGTGGCGCGGCATCCTCGCATGGGCTGTTGCCCAGGCACGCGCAGCAGACCCCCAGGCGGCCCGTGAGCGCGCCGAACAACACGCCCCCACCATCAACCTCGACCAGTACGCGACCGGCCCTAGCGGGCGCGTCGACACGACCACAGGAGAAATCCTTGACCAGCAACCCGAAACACCCACCAGCACCACCCCGCAACCTGTGGAGGAGGCTGACAGCAGCTCGCTCGACGCGCTGCTTGACCCGAACACGGAAGACGAAGATCAGGCGTCATGGGAGCCAATCGACGCTGACGAAATCCTCGACGGCACACTAAAGCGCCCCACCCCGCGCCTCCTCGCCCGCACAGACGGACCAGCACTCCTTTACCCAGGGAAGACGCACACCGTCTTTGGTGAATCCGAATCCGGTAAGAGCTGGGTCGCGCAGTACGTCGCAGTCGAAACGCTCATCAACGGCGGGCGCGTCCTCTACATCGACTTCGAGTCCGACGCCCTCGACGTGTTCGACAGGCTCCAAACCATCGGAGCCGCCAAGGACCACCTACGCGCCCCACGCTTCGCCTACGTACGGCCAGACGCCTCGCCACTCGCATTCCGTGAGCAAGAAGCGTTCGCTAGTCTCCTGGCGCAAACGTGGGATTACGTGGTCCTTGATGGCGTGACTGAGGCGCTCAACCTTCACGGAAAATCAAGTCTCGACAATGACGAGATCACCCAGTGGATGCGCGCCGTCCCTCGCCGCTTCTCGCGCGAAACAGGAGCGGCCGTCGTTCTCGTCGACCACGTCGTAAAAAGTACCGAGAACCGTGGCCGCTTCCCTATCGGTGGCCAAGCCAAAATGGCCGCCATCGACGGGGCCGCGTTCCTCGTCGAGCCGATCGCTGCAATCGGGCCTGGCCTCGACGGGCATCTCACGGTGCGCGTCACGAAAGACCGGCCTGGCGTTGTTCGCTCGCACGCTGGCGGTTGGCGTAAAACCGACCGCACGCAAGAGGCGGCGCGGGTGCGCATTGACTCCAGCGGCGACGGTACACGCATCACTGTTGAACCGCCACAGAAAAACGAATTATCGGACGAGGAAAAGCAGCAAATCTTCCATCTGCGATTCCTTGAAAAAATCTCCGAAGTTCTTTCCGAGGCAGACGAGCCACTCTCTAAAACTCGCGTAGCTGAAACCCTTAGAAGTCTCGGTTATGGCGGGAGATGGGGGCGAGCCGATGAAGGTCTTAACGAGTTGGTGCGGCGTGGTTTTGCGGCAAGCGAGCCTGGCCCACGAAGTGCCCGGCTGTACCGATCGCTCGGTGTTTACCTCTCGGTGAATGACCCGGAATCGCCCGAATATGCGGGCGATCTCGACTCGTTCAGGACCCACTAAAACACGACCCCTTCCCACCCCTTCCCACCCCTTCCGGGAAGGGGTCGCCCACCACCCCTTCCCGGCCCCCCTTTTAAGGGGGCCGGAGGGAAGGGGTGAGCGACAGGGCTCGGAGACCCCTCACCCCTAACCACCCCAGGAAGTAGTCAACCATGCACACTTTCCAACCAACCCCCTACCCCTACCAACTCGAAGGGGCTCTCCAAGCAGCCCACGCCGGACACACACTCATCGCCGACGAGCCAGGCCTCGGCAAAACCCTCCAAGCCCTCGCCGTCCAACGAATCACCAAAGCAAAACGCACCCTCATCATCTGCCCCCCAATCCTCACCACCAATTGGGAAAAAGAAACACGCCGCACCCACAACAACGAACACATCAACGGCGAGCTAATAAAAATCACTCCACAGAACCCCATTAGCGGGAAAAACAAAACAACCCAAAAGAAAGCACTCGACCAGCTCCCGAACGCCGGCACCGTCATCGTTCCCGACAGCCTCATCGTCGCGAGGGGACTGGACTACCCACTAGCGATGTGGGAGCCCGATCTCCTCATCCTCGACGAAGCCCACCGCTACAAGACACCCGGTGCGAAACGCACCAAAGCGGTCTTGCACATTTCCCAGTACGCCAAGCAGACCCTTTGCCTCACCGGCACCCCCATCATCTCCACACCCCTCGACCTCCTCCCCCTCCTCACCATGACCGGCCACCTCCACCACTTCGCCAAAACACCATGGGAATACATCAACCGCTACACCTACGAAAACCACTTCGGGGCCCGCGTCGCCAACCCCAAAACCCTCGCCGAACTCCACGCCATCCTCGACAAGCACGTCTGGACACGCCGCACCAAAAACCAAGTCCTCACCGAACTCCCACCGAAGCGTCGAAGCGTTCACTGGGTCACCCCCGACACAGACACCCTCGACAAAGCAAACCGTGAACTCGCCGAAAAGATCGACACCTGGCTCGACAGCCTCGACCGCACCCCCAATAACGATGACATCTCGGGCTTCGTCGGTGACTGCCTCCCCTTCGTCGCGCAGCTCAGAAAGGCGACCGGCCTCGCGAAAGTGGATGCCGCAACCGACTGGGTCACCACGCGCCTCAACGCCGAACCAAGCAAGCCTCTCATCGTGTGGATACAGCACCGCGACGTGTCCGAAGCACTCATCAGCCAGCTACGCAAAGAAAGCCCCTACACGTCCGTGGAACTGATCGACGGCACCGTCACCGGCCCCGCCCGAGACGACATCGTCGAGCGGTTTCAAGCCGGCGGCATCAACGTGCTTGTCGCGCAAATCGCCGCCGCCGGCGTAGGCCTCACCCTCACAAGAGCATCCACGGCACTGTTCGTTGAAACCGACTGGACGCCGGCGCTTGTCGTGCAGGCTGAAGACCGCATCCACCGCATCTCTCAAACCGCGTCCGTCGAGCTCGTCACGCTCGTCGCGACCGGGACGCTCGACGAGCGCATTCACGACACGCTCGCGAAAACAATCCGCGTCCTCGAAGCCCTCACCCCTGGAAGCGACATCCACGTCGCTACTGAAACCAGTGGAGCCGTATCAGCCTCCACCATCCTCCACCAGCTCATCACTGAGCGCATCACCGAAAGGAACACCACGAATGGCACGCAGCAGAGCGAGCGCGAAAGCAGCCGGGTCACGGTTCGAGCGTGAAATCGCTGATTATCTCGCCGCCCGCGTCGACGACCGAATTGATCGGCGAGTGAAGACCGGCGCACGCGACCGAGGCGACATCGCCGGGGTACGCGTCCATGGCGAGCGAATCGTTATCGAATGCAAAAACACCACCCGCATCAACCTCGCGGGCTGGGCGAGCGAAGCCCGCGCCGAAGCCGTGAACGATAACGCCGCCATCGGTGTTGTGGTGCATAAGCGCCACGGGAACGGTAAGCCCGGCGAACAGTGGGTAACGATGACCCTCGCCGATCTCGCATGGCTCCTCAACCCGGAAAGTCATACAGGCGGGCCGCTATAGCCTTCAGGACGTGTTAGCGCCCCTTAGGCGCTACTTCGCACCCACTTCTTTACTTCTGACGCTCCTACGGGCCTCGTAGGGGCGTTTCGTTATGCCCGCACCAACCGAAAGGCCCCGAAATGACCCACCACGTTGACCGCATCGCCCACCTCGAACACCTCGCCCGTCAACGTGAACGCGCCGAACTCCAAGACCTTCGCGACGACTGGCACGCACAAGCCGCCGAAGACGACCGATACACAGAAAGCGACGAAGCATGAAATGCCACTGGCACGTGATCTACGGGGTCATGATCGTGCTTTTCATCGCGTGCGCCATCGCGATACCGAATCAATTCCTCCCATGGCTCTCAACCGCGATCATGACCGCCACCGCCATGCTCTGGCACCGAGAGCGAGACATCGAGCGGGAAACAGTGAAGGGAATGAAGAAAATCGTCGAGTTTTGGCGCACGGAAGCGCGCAAAGCGCAGCACGAGCTCGATGTTCTCTCCGAGCGCACACGAGACGAAGAAACCGACCGTGAACGATCCACCGTAAACATCCATACGCAGTACCACGAGAAGTTCGGAGAAGTTCTCGCGGAAATAATCCGCCGAGCCGCCCCAGAAATCCCCGAAAGCGAGACACGCGAATGACCACCTGCCTCAAATGCGGAACCGACACGCCTCGCGAACTCTGCGACACGTGCAACACCACCAAAACAATCCGCACCGAACTCGAACCACACCTCGACACGTCAATCGCGGCCGAACTCGCAGACAAACTCGCAGACCTCCTCAAGGAGCAGAAATGACCTACATCCCCGCACCAAAATCGAAAGACGAAACCATGGAAAACTTCAGCGACTACCGCAACGAAATCACTGCAAAAATCAGCGAACACTTCAACCTTCCAGTAATGGAAGACGGCTCGGTTTTCCTCAATGTTTTCGCGGACTGGGACGTTAGCCAGGCCCCGTTGTTGAACTGGCGACAAGTCCAGGGGTGCCCAACAAAATACGTGGCAACCATCCACACGTGCCCGTTTGAAATAACAATTTATGCAGACGGCCCCGCCCACAACGAACCCGTGAAGTAAGAGAAAGAACGACATCATGAACGAAACTAGCGAGCACGGCGCGCTTTATAGGCACGTCGAACGCCTAGAGACGAGCCTACAAAAGTTAGAGGAAGCACTACTCCGCGAAGTGTCCAGTGCTGTAGTTGAGTTGTCCAACATCTACAAGGAGCAAGAATGACCACCACCGACACACTGGCCGAGTGCATCGGGCGCATCCTAAACGAGGAGGGCTGGACTTTCGAGGGCGTCCACGAACCTGGGGAATACGACGAGTGCGAGGACTGCCGACTCGTGGTCGACCCTATCGCGGCAAGGATCGCCACCGTGGCGCACGCTCACCTTGCCGCGCAGGAGCCGACCGACGCCGAGGTCGAAGCCGCCTGCGCAGGGTTCTACAACGACCCGAACGGCCTAACCGACTGGACGAAGCTCGCACGGGTCGATCCGGTCCTCGCCGACCGCTACCGCGCCGGTATGCGTCGCGCCCTGCCCGCGGCCCGTACCACCCGACGAGACGAGGAGAAGCGAGATGACTGACAGCCCGTTCAAGACCTACGAGGTGACGACCGTCCGAACCGTCACCGTCGCCACAATCACCGAAGAGAACATCGGCCAGATCGCCGCGCTCATCAAGGGGAAGGCCGACTACTCCGGCGAGTCCCCAACGCTCATCGATCCAAACCGGAGCATCGGCATGATCTGGCGGCTCGGCATGACGGTCGGGCTTCTCGGCTCAAGCCTCATAAACGAGAGCGGCGTTCTGACCGACCGCGACGTGACCAACGTGAAGGAGGTCCCCGATGACCGACAGTGAGTATGTGCCGGGCGAGCGCGAGGTCCGCGCAGACTTCGTGCTGGCCAACACACGCAACTTCGACTCCTACCAAGTTGGCCGCACCCTCGCGTCGGAGCAGAAGCACTACGGAGACGAGTTCGACCGCTGGCTCAACCAGGTAAAAGCCGAAGCAGCACGCGAAGCCCTCACCCAGTACGCGAGCGAGTTCGAAGGCGAAGGCTCGGAGTGGATAGGCCCAATGGGTCCCACACTCATCGCTAGGGACGTCCGCAACTTCATCACGGAGCACTACCCGGAGGAGCAGAAATGAGCAGCATGCATGACACTTACAAACTGGCCAAGAAAATCCGGGACGAGGTGACAGGCACCTACAGCGGATACGGCTACTACTCGACCTTCGTTAGAACTGACGAGGCAGCCGAGATCGCCGCCGCCGTTCTTCCCATCATCGCTGAAGAGGTGCGCAAGGCGAAGGCCGAAGCGTGGGAAGAATGCGCCGCCAAGATCGAGATGCAAGGCACCGTGCAAATCCCCGACAACCCATACAAGGAGCAGGAATGACCCTCACATTCAAAACCGCGAAACACGCTGTCGGCAAGTACGGCGAAGTATCCAGAATCGTCGAACACGTCGACGACCTCACCCACCGCAGCGTGACCCGTGAGGCAGCTATCGAAGCCAACAAGTTGGGATACCAGTTCACTCCATGCATTGTCGTCACCACCGCGCGCGAAGCACTCGACGCCGCATGGGAACTCGCCCACGAAGTCAAAGGAGACAAAGTCCCAAGCGGACAGGCATATATTCGACGGGGCCCGCTTTCCTTCCTCTACACCGTAAACACTTACGGTTACGTGCATGAATGCGAAGGAAGCAACGCCAACGCCGAACACCGACTCCTCGACTCGCCCGAACCTGACCCGGAACCGGAACCGTGGGAACTCACCCGTTTCTGCTACGCAAACGGAGTCATCTACAAGCGCCTACAAAACGATAACGCTACCTACTGGGTACGCGGGGGCGACGTAGACAGCTACAGCCGCGAAGACCTTATGAAACGCAACCCCAAGCCCGTCACCATCGAAGGAGACGAAGAATGAACGAAACCCTCATCAGTGAAACATTGCAAGCGTACGGCGTGGACCTCACCCGCATACCAACAGACGCAGCAATAAAACCATGCTGGGACCGCGCTGAGGGTCGCGTTACAGGAATCTACGTTCAGACGTTTTGCTACGACCAAGACGGCGAAATCCTCATCGACAACCTAGCTAAACGGGCTGTAATCCTAAACGTGTTCCACCCTGAACCGTAAGCCCACAACTAAACCCACCCGAAATGAAGCCCCGGCCTAAACGGTCGGGGCTTTTCTTATGCCCAAAAGGAGAAGGCAATGCGTGCATATCCCGTCATCATCTACACCGACCCCGCAACCGGCGACCTCGTCATACTCCAAATCGAAGACCGGTTCGGAATCGACATGGAAACCGAAACCTTCGAAACGTGGACAGGGCAGCTACGGGTCAAAAACCACATCACCATCACCGCCACCACAACACGTACCCTCACCGGAAACAGCACCGAACGCACCATCGGTGAACTCGCAAGCACGCTCGGACAGGAAATCGAACGGCTCAAAAAACACGCCATCGACGAGTACCGTCGCGGCCACCGAAACGGCAAACAATACGCCCTCAACCGAATGAGCGAACTAATCGAAACAGAGACCGACGATGAGGAGCAGGCATGATCGATGCGCAAAGCGTTATCCGCGCCATCAACCGCGCCGATACCGCCCGCGACTACCTACGAGAAACCTACCTCCCTGGCTCACGCACCGGCGGCCCGCGAGCGCAAAACGCGGCACCCCCCGCTCCGCTCGATATTGGCAAGCTCGATCAGATCAATCTGATTACGCAGCAACTCGCCGGATGGGCGCGGCTCATCGAGGAGGAGACGGGTGAGTTCATTGACGATGAGGTGGAGGTCTATCTTCGCCGTCACGCCACGTTCGCCGCCGCTCAAGAGTGGGCGCTTGACATGGTGGACGAGCTCAATGCGAGCGCCGCCAAAGGTGAAGCCATGGCCGGGGCCAGCGTTAAACGAATCCCCGCCGGGGAGTGCTCTTGCGGCGAAAGGCAGTGGGCCTACCAGACCGACCGCCCCTACGTGAAGTGCCGAGCTGGACACGAGACCACTCCCGCCGATCATCTCGCGAGCGGGGCCACCCTCAGTATCAGCGACGCCGCCCGCGCCCTCGGTGTCTCGCAATCAACGATCACGAGAGCGATACAAGCGGGCAAGCTCGATGGAGTGTTACCTGGGAGCGGCGGGAGGCGCGGAGCGGTCAGTGTTGAGGCGCTCAAAAAGCATGCGGCGACACGCAGCAAGGAGTTACATGCTTGACATGACGCATGATAAGTTTTGCTTAGATAGGTGCCGTGCACCTGAGAGCCACCCAGCGAGGTGGCTTTTTACATGCGCGAGGAGGGTCGATGGCAACCCGTGACAGTGCCCTCACCTCGCGTGCGTGGAAGAAACTCAAAGAGTCTTACCGTTCAGCATGTGCGAGCGATGACCGGCCCTGCTGGATATGCCAGCAGCCCATCGACTACACGCTTCGATGGAAGCAAGGCCAAAAGCCGATACCTGAAGCGTTCGAAGTCGACCACTATCACCCGCGCTCCACGCATCCGCATCTCACCTACGACCCGGCGAACCTTAGGCCGTCGCACGTGAAATGTAACCGGGCGCGCGGCAACAAAATGGTGAGCGCCGATCTCGGAACGCCATCACGGCAATGGCTCAAGGGGTAGGGGCGTTTCAATCACGAGCGCCGGTCGGAAGGGCCAGATCCCGGGCCGCACCTGTCCTCTCCCCCCGATGACCCGTGACCCCATCACGCGTTTCTATTTGTCTTTTCAATTGTTTTAGGAGGTGTCTATGGCTCAGAAAAAGCCTCGTGGGCTAGTTGCAGCCGTGGATGCGTCTGTGAAGGCAATGGATTGGCTTGAAGATTCCGATTTGGCTTCGGTTGAACTGGCTCGCACGTACGCGGGCCGGATTGATGAGGCTTTGCGGGCGTTCGATGAGGGCGAGATTGAATCTACCGACTTGAACAAGGTGCTCTATTTAGGGCCGCACATGTTGAACACGCTAAGGGCGCTTGGCGGCGCGCCTCAGGAGCGTAAGGCGTTGACGTCTGATTCTCCTGAGGCCGCTAACCCGTTCGACGAGTTGAAGAAGCGGCGTGCGCGCGCTGAGGCTGCGGCGGCGAAGAAGGTCGCGAAGTAGTTTTCCTGGGATTGGGGGTCGTTGGTGATTCTCGGTTCTAGGTTGCCGCGTGTTTTCACGCCTGAGCTTCGGGAGTTGACGCCGGAAACGTCGCTTGGTTTTGAAGCGGTCGAGATGTGGCGCTCGGCGTTTGGCATGGAGCTCATGCCGCATCAGGAAGAGTTGTTTATCCGGTCGCTTGAGCTTGCGCCGGGTAGTTCGACGCGGGATGAGTTTCCGAAGTTGCGCTTCTCGAACGTGCTCGTGCTCATGGCGCGGCAAAACGGCAAGACTTACACGCTTACGGCGCGTGCGTTGTGGCGGATGTTGATGTGGGAGGGGCCGGGGCAGCGCCCCGGTGAGGGACCTGTGATTTTGGGTCTCGCTCACAAGCTGCAACCAGCGGAGGAGATTCTCGAGAAGGGTATTGGCGTTCTGAGGGCGTGTGAGCATACGCGCCCGTTGATTGCTCAGCGGTCGAACACGAACGGCAACAAGTTCGTGCGCCTCGCGAATGGCTCGAAGTGGCTTACCCAGGCTGCGAACGATGACGCGGGCCGTTCCGAGTCGGTCACTGATCTGTTTTTCGATGAGCTTCGTCAGCAGCGCGATTGGGATGCGTGGACGGCGGCGGAGAACACAACGAACTCGATTTATTCGTCTCAGGTGTGGGGCGTGTCGAACGCGGGTGAGGCGAAGTCGGTCGTACTGAAGGGGATGCGGTCAAAGGCTATCGCGGCGGCCGATTCTCTTCGCGACTGGATTAGCGAGCACGGCTCAGCTGAGGGCTGGGGCGGAGATACGTCGCTCGGCATTTTCGAGTGGTCAGCACCAGAGGGTGCGCCGATTGATGATGTCGAAGCGCTCGCTCAAGCGAATCCTGCAATGAATCGCGAGGCTAATGGCCGCATTCTCGTGACTTCTGAAGCTCTTCTCGCGAAGGCTGCGAAAGTGGGCACGAACGACGAGGACGGCATCCCGGAGCATAAGTTCCGCACCGAAGTGATGTGTCAGTTCGTGACCGTTTCGGCTGAACCGACGTTCCCACCTGAGCAGGTCGAGGCTTGCACGGATAAGGCATCGAGCATTGTCGCGGATAGCGAGCTTGTGTATGCGGTCGACGTTTCGGCCGATAGGAAAACCGGTTGGGTTGGTGTCGCGGGTTGGCGTGACGATGAGCGTGTTCATCTTGAGGTGATTGCGAAGCGCGCGGGCACGCATTGGATTCGGGACTTTTTGAACAATCTCGCGACGCCAGGCCCGGTCGTGATTCAGGGACGCGGTGCTCCAGCGTCGAGCCTTATCACGTGGCTTCGCCAAGATGGCGTGAACGCGCAGCGCTGCGAGGGTAGTGAGCTCACGAACGCTCTTTCGCAGTTGGATGATGCGCTCGCGGAGGGGACGGTTCGGTTCAGGCCGCAGGATGCGCTCTTGCTGGCCATGCGTGACACGGTTCGCCGCCGCGCGGGCGAAGTCACGCTTTTAGATCGTGGCGAATCGCCGGTCGATGCCTCGCCGCTCGCTGCTGTGATGCTCGCGCGGTGGGGCCTCATGAATCTTGACGCGGAAGAGCAGCGCGTCACGGCGTACGGGGACGATTACGGCGAGTGGTACGAGAGTGCCACCGATAGCGAAGGTAGCGATGAGCGCGATGGCGCTGAGGATGAAGAGGGTTGGCGGTGGTGGGCGTGAGCTTTTTCGGTGAGATTTTCGGCCGGATGGCAGCCGCCGCTCAAGCACTGTGGCATCCGACGTCGTTCACGACGGATTTCATGGGCCGCGAGGTCACGTATTTTCAGCATGACACGCGGCGCGCCTTAGACCCGGCGCATATGAGCATCGAAGATTTGTGGGCTACTCAGCCGCATCTTCGTACCGTGATTGATTTTCGCGCGCGAAATATCGCGCAGCTTGGTATGCAACTGTTTGAAGCGGATGGCGCAGCCCGCTCACGGGTTCGCGATGGTGATGTGGCGTGGGTCTTGAAGCGGCCTAACAACTACATGACCGGGTATGAGCTTCTGTACGATCTCGCGGCAACGAAGAGCCTCTACGACCGCGCCTATTGGGTCGTAATGGACGGTGAGAACGGTAAGGAGATTCACCCGTTCCCACCGTCGTGGGTGACGCCACACGCCGAGGCTTATTTCGGGCCGCGCGTCTATCGGATTCAACCAACCGAGTCGGACGCTTATCTAGATTTGCCCGAGGCGCAGGTGGTGGAGTTTCGCGGGTGGACACCGACGGCGTCGCTTACGGCGCAGTCTCCTGTCGAGACGCTTCGCATGGTGCTTGAGGAGCAATATTCGAGCCGTAGGCACCGGCTGCAATTGTGGCGTCGGAATGGCCGCGTCGGTGCGTATGTGACGCGCCCGAAAGATGCTCCCTCGTGGGATAACACTGCCCGGCGCAGGTTTACGGAGATGCTTCACGCATTCACCGGTGATCACGGAGAGCGCGCGGGCGGTATGCCAATCCTTGAAGACGGCATGGACTTGAAGCGGGTCTCGTTCTCTTCAGCAGATGAGCAGTGGGCTGAATCGGTGAAGCTTTCGCTCGAGACGGTCGCCCAGGTGTACCAGATCAATCCGACGATGGTCGGAGTGCTGGATGCTGCGAACTATTCAAATATGCGCGAGTTTAATCGCGCGCTGTACCGCACCTCACTCGGGCCGGATATTCGGTCGATTGAGGATCGTTTGACGGCTTTCGTGCTCCCAAAGCTCGGCGCGCCGTCTTCGCAGTTCGTGAAGTTGAATGTCGAGTCGATGCTTCGCGGCTCGTTTGAGGAGCAGGCGTCGGTTCTATCGACTTCGGTGGGTTCCCCGTGGATGACCCGCAATGAGGCGCGAGCCTTGCAGGATATGCCGCCGGTCGATGGCGGCGATGAGCTTATTACCCCTCTCAATGTGATTGAGGGCGGGCAAGCGTCACCGCAGGACGGCGGGGACGGTAGACCCCCGAAGGAGGATGCATGACCACCGAGAATGTGGCGCGCACAAAGCACTTGACGGTACCGATCAAGGCGGCGGGTGACGGCCTCACCGAGGGGCAATTCACCGGGTACGCCGCCGTTTTTGGCAACAAGGATTCTTACGGTGACGTGATTGTGAAGGGCGCTTTCGAAGAGTCGCTTGGCACGTATCGCGAGAACGGCGCGGGAATTGCTTGCTACTGGTCGCACCAGATGAGCGACCCGGAAATGTGCATCGGTGAAACGGTCGAGGCGCGCGAGGATGACCACGGTCTTTTCGTGAAGGTTCAGCTCGATCTCGACACTGTGAAGGGTGCTCAGGTGTACCGGCTCATCAAGGCTGGTCGCGTGAATCAGATGTCGTTCGCGTACGACATTGAGGACTACGCCTTCGCGCACGATGACGAAAAGGGCGAGTTTCTCGAGCTTCGCCGGCTGAAACTTCACGAGGTTTCGGTCGTTCAGGTTGGCGCGAATCAAGAGACCGAGCTTCTTGACGTGAAGAACCGCCTCAGTCGGTTCAAGGCTGGTCGTGCGATTTCCGCAAAGAATGAAGAAAAGCTTCGCGAGGTGAACCGCCTCGTGGATGAGGTTCTTGCTGACCTCGACGGTGTCGAGGGTGGCGAAGAGAAGGTCGACACTCCCCCGCCTAAGGATGGCGGGGCACTTGACTCCGGCGGCGAGCCGGATACCCCGAGCGCCGAGGGCGTCGGGGAAAAGGGGCCGGATCTCCGGTCCCTTATTGCTTCCATCAACATCGACTCCCTCAGGAAGGGGAACTATCCCATGCCCACACTCATGGAAAAGCGCGACGAGATTCTCGCCGCCGTCAACACTATTCAGGCAAAGGCCGATGAGGAATCTCGCGACTTCACTAAGGAAGAGGCCGCCGAGGTTCAGGCTAAGGCCGCCGAGGTTCGCGAGCTGAACGAGCGAATCAAGGCCGCTAAGACCGCGAAGGATCTTCTCGCGTCGCTTGGTGCGCCCGAGTCGGTCGAGCAGAAGAGCGCCGGTATTGATTTCGGTAGCTCGTTCGGCGACTACGCGACGAAGTCCCTTAGCGATACGCTCGCGCACATCAAGGGTCGCCGCAAGGTTGCCGGCGATGCGGCTGAATACCCGCGCGTGAAGGCCGCTGGCGACACTCACACGGTCACCACGACCGGCGAGGGTGTCCTTCAGCCCGAGATCGATAAGAACATCGTTAGCCTCAACGTTGAGCGTCCCACGGTCGCGTCGTGGCTTGGTTCTGGTCAGCTGACCGCGACTGCCATCACGTATTTCGTTGAGCAGGCTTATGACGCTTCGACTCACGGCAAGTTCGAGTATGTCGCTGAGAATGCGAAGAAGCCGGGCCTCACGTTCCCGCCCTACACGCCGGTGACCGAGTCGCTGAAGAAGATCGCGGGCTGGATCAAGATCTCTGACGAGATGGCGGAAGATACTCCGTTCCTCGTGTCCGAGATCAACAACCGCCTCCTCTATCAGCTCGTCATGATGGAAGAAGCGGAGCTTCTCAACGGCCCTGGCGGCGGCTCGATTGCGGGCATCCTTGGCCGCTCCGGCGTGCAGGTCGAGAAGGCCGCGAGCGAGGCGGACAACCTCGACGCGCTTTACCGCGCACTCACGAAGGTTCAGCTCGCCACCGGCCTTTCGGCTGACGGCGTCGTGATGCACCCGCTCGATTACCAGAAGCTGCGCCTCGCGAAGGACGGCAACGGCCAGTACCTCGCGGGTGGGCCATTCCTCGGTCAGTACGGCAACGGCGGCGTGACGCTTCAGCCTCCGGTCTGGGGTCAGACTCCGATCGTCACGACTGCGATTCCTGAAGGCACCGCACTTGTGGGCGCTGGCAAGCAGGCTGCGACGGTCTACCGCAAGGGCGGTATCCGTGTCGAGGCGTCGAACATTGACGGTGAGGACTTCACGCACAACCGTTTCACGGTTCTTGCTGAAGAGCGCCTCACGCTCGCCGTGCGTCAGCCTTCGGCGTTCGTGAAGGTGTCGCTCGCGTCCGGGGCTGGTGCTGCGGCGTGATGCAGACCTACCTCGTGAATCGCGGCGGGGTTGATCTCGAGATGCAGCTTTCCGATGAGGAAGCGAAGCGCCTCGGGCTTGAGCCTGTCGGCAAAAAGGAGCGCACGCCTACCAATAAGGCGAAGCGCGTTTCTCATAAGTAACTCTCTAATTGACGGGGGCGACATGTTGTTTGAAGTTGATGATCCCGATGAGGTTGCGGCGCAGCTGATTCGGGATTATTGCGGGTGGCATGTCGCCCCCGTTCTTGAAGAGTCGATCATTCTTGACGGGAACGGCGAGGGCCGCATCCTGTTGCCGTCGCGGCGCGTGCTCAACGTGTTCGAGGTTCAGGTTCACGGTGAGGCTCTCGCGGCAAGCGAGTTTGAGTGGTCGCAGGATGGGGTGTTGAAGCGTGTCGGTGGCGTGTGGCCGGATTCGTATCGTTCAATCCGGGTAACGCTCGAACATGGCTTCGATTATGCGGGCGTGCTCGCTGATGTGGCGCGTGCGATAGTCGCGCGCATGAACGCTGATCCGACCGGGGTTATCGCTTCGCAGCGCGCAGGCACACAGTCCGTTTCTTTCCGTTCCGGCGCTTTCGGTGGCGGCGGTGGCGGCGGTCTCTTGTCTACTGAACGCGAGCTTCTCGCGCCATACAAACTGACGTGGGGGCCGTGATGCTCGGCATGATTGGTGAGACGGTGACGGTGCAGCGGTTCGCGGGTGCGACGCGCAATGCTCACGGTCAAAGTGTCGCGTCCTATGCCCCACCCGAAACGGTGAGCGGCGTCGGTGTTGATATTCCCGATGTGTCCGAGCCGCGCGACGGTACGACCGCGAACGTTCGCTTCGACTACCGGCTTTTCTTTCCGCCAGGCATGACTATTGGTGCGCGCGACCGGGTAACCGTGCGCGGACACGAGTGCGAAGTTGAGCAGGCTGGGGAGCCTCTCCCTAACTTTTTCACTGGATCAATGTTTCGCACTGAAGTAACGGTAAGGCGGGTAACTCATTGAGTAAGAAAATCAAACTGAAGTTCAATAAGCGCGCGTTCGAGGATTTGCGCCATGAGGAGAAAGTCCAGGCCGACTTGAAGACGCGCGCAGAGAAGATCGCAGCAGCGGCGTCGAATAACGGCGAGGTGTCCGGCTACATCGTTACCGAGCTGCGGGCCGAGGATCCTCGTGCGGCTGTTTCGGTAATGGCTACGGGCCACGCGCGCTACCACGACCGAAAGAACCTCTCGCTACTGCGGAACATCGAGAAGGGGAAGTAGTGGCCGAGGCGCTAATCTTCCCTGACCCCCTCGAGCTCATTATTGCGGAGATCGTCTCGGATTCTGAGTTTGCGGACGCGTCGATTTCGGTCGATCCGCGACCGGATGATTTCAAGGGGCTTTACGTACACGTCCGTGACGCGGGCGGTCCCGGCGACTGGCAGCACGCCTTCGAGGACACTCGCGTAAGCGTTGAAGTGTCTCACCCTGATTCGGTTGAAGCGTCACGAACTATTCGGCGCATCGACCAGATTGTTCGTTCATTCCATACCGGCGAGGGGCTGTGGCTCGACACGGTCACTCGCCCCTACTACTCCCCCGATCCTGATATGCGTGTGCCCGCGTACATGATGACGCACACGATAAGAGTTCGAGGGATTGAGGTCGCTGCTGGGTAGCTAGTAGCGGATTTTTATTTAGGCCACTAACCGAATTGGTTGGTGGCTTTTCCTTTCACGGGCCGACACAACCTGTCGAAAGGACTAGAGCCATGGCGCTCAACGACATTCTTATTGGTGCACCTGTCACGGCAACCGGCGGCGTCATGCACGCCCCCGTCGGGACGGCTTTCCCGGCCAAGATTTCCGAGGCTTTCTCTAAGGGATGGATTAAGGGCGGGTACGTCGGCGAGGACGGCGTAACCCGCACTATTGACGCAAGCGACGACAAGATCAAGGCGTGGGGCGGCGACATTGTTCGCATTCTCCGTTCCGAGCATTCCGTTTCCTACACTTTCCAGTTCCTTGAGTCGCGTAACGCGGAGACGCTGAAGATTCTCTTCGGCGAAGGCAACGTGCATGTGACCGCTGACGAGGTCACGGTTGATCTCAAGTCGGAGATGGTGCCTCGCCGTTCGTTTGCGTTCGATATGCGCGACGGTGACGCGAAGGTACGCGAAGAAGTCCCGGACGGCCAGATTTCGCTTTCTGGTGACGTGCAGTTCGTGCACTCGGACATTATCCGCTACGAGGTCACGATTGAGGCTTTCCCGGACGAAAACGGCGTGAAGGCTCGTTCGCGCATGGGTGTCGCGAAGGGCACCGGCTCGACTGCCGGCCCTTCGGGTGATGCGGGCGCGGAGTCCTGATTCTCGTCCCCTCCTGATTGTCAGGTCGAGGGGTTTTTCCATGTGTCGGCCCGGCCCCTCGGCCTGGCTCCCTTGAGTCTTTTTCTAGGGCTGACACTTTCATTTCTCTAGAAGGGTTGACACATTATGGCGAAGAAGTTCAAGCGCGTATCGAAGAAGCGTTTCCCGATGGTGCAGTTCACGCTCCCGAAGGTCTATGGGGACGCGGTTTTCGTGGTCCCTGACCTGGGTTCGTTCGATCTGCGCACGCAGGAGGGGATGGAGAACGGATTGGCCAGTCCCATGTTCAAGCTCCTTGCGGAGGCGGGCGTGGACGCTGAGACAATCGAATCCCTGCGCGATCTCCAAGGCGAGGAAGCCACGCAGCTGTTTGAGGCGTGGGGGGCGGCGTCGAAGGTGAAGCCGGGAAAATCCAAGAAGTAATCCGTCTTCACGACGAGTATCCGAGCGCTGTCGAGGCTTCGCTAATTGGGGCGGGGCTTCGATGGCGCTCGGTCGAATCGTCTTCGCCGCGTAGGCGCGTGGAGGCGTGGGCGGATATTACGGCGGTGCTGGAGTCACTTCCTTACGATGCGCCGCTTCGCCGGGTCACGGACCCGGAGTTTTGGTTCTGGTACGACCCAGCGTTTCAGTACGTCGCGTTTATCGCGGAACGTGTTTCGGCGATTGAAGCGAAGCAGCCAAATCAAACGAAGGCTTCGCGCCGCGATTTCTTGAAGGTGAAGCGGCCTGGAGATTCGTCGAAGCAGTCGAAGACTATCGGCTCGACGGCTATGCCGCTCGCGGAGCTGGATGCGTGGCTCGCGGGCGATTTCGTAGAGAAAAGTGAATGAGAGGTGCCGGTCATGGCGCGTGGTGTAGAGCTCGCAACAGCTTATGTGACGCTGACGGCGGAAACGTCGGAGATTTCTAAGTCCATCGGCAAGGCGTTCAGTAACGCTGACCGCGCCGCCGCCTCAACCGGCACTTCGATGGGCCGCGCCCTCAAATCGGCGTTCAATAAAGAAAAACCGGTCGACACTGAGAAGCTCACTAAGGAGCTTGAGAACGCCGAGCGTCGCCACACGGCGGCGGTCGAGCGTGGCGCGCGCGAGCGTGAGGCTGCGGCTCGTAAGGTCGAGGTCGCCGAGGCTCGCGTGCAGGAGGTGCGCGAGAAGAGCATCCGTCAATCGGCGGCGGTGCGCGACGCTGAGAAGGCTCTCGAGCGTGCCCGTGAGTCTGGTGACGCGGATAAGATCGCGGCGGCGGAAAAGCGCCTCGCGGACGCTCGCGACAACGTGAAGCCCACCTCCGCTGACCTCGCGGCGGAAGATCGTCTTATCCGCGCGAGGCAGAATCAAGAGCGCGTGAATCTTGAGACCGCTTCGTCGGTCGACAAGCTCGAAAAAGAGCTGAAGGACGCGAAGAAGGCCGTCAATGATGCGGGCGCGGCAACTAACCCGGTCGCAGCCAAGTTCAAGTCAATGGGCGAACGCATTAAGGCGGCCACTCAAGGCAATTTCGGTAAGGCATTCGCTCGCGTCAAGAAAGACGGCAGTGACGCGGCCAATGATCTCGAGCGCGGCTTCAAGAAAGCGGGCGAGGACTCCGGTTCAGGATTCTCAGCCGGGTTCAAAAAGCTCGCCTTCGCCGCTGGTGGGCTTTTCGCTGTCGACAAGGTGAAAGACTTCGGTGTTGAGTCCTTCATGTCGGCGGCTGATCTGGAGCAGTCGACGGGCGCGGTCGAGACAGTCTTCAAGCAGCACTCGAGCAAGATGCTCAAGTACGCTCAGGACGCCGATCAAGCCCTGGGCATGAGTGAGAACTCGTATAACGAGCTCGCGACGATTCTCGGCACGCAGCTACGCAACGCGGGCATGAAGGATTTCGCGGAGCAGACGAACGACCTCATCGGCCTGGGCGCTGACTTTTCGGCAATGTTCGGCGGCACCGCGACGGAGGCCGTGGAGGCGATTTCCTCGGCACTGAAGGGCGAGCGCGACCCTATCGAGAAGTACGGCATCTCGCTCAGGCAATCGGCTATTGACGCGAAGGCGGCCGAGCTCGGTTACAAGAAAGTCGGCGGCTCCTACGACCAGCAGGCGCAGGCGGCGGCAACGCTTGCACTCATCAACGATCAATCGAAAGACGCTCAGGGCGCGTTCAATCGCGAGCTTCACACGGCCTCGAACGTGATCCAGCGCGCGAAAGCCTGGTACGAGGATTTCGCCGCGTCGATTGGCGAGAAGCTCCTCCCCGCATTCACCGCCGTGGGCAGCTGGATTCTCGACAATGGCATTCCGTTCTTCGATGAGCTGGGTTGGGCGGCTCAGAACCTTTGGGGCATCCTCTTCGAGGGCGACTTCAAGGGTTCATTCTTCGGTATCGAGGAGGACTCGGAAGTTATCGGGTTCCTGTTCGATCTCCGCGACGCGGCCATAGAGGTGGGCCAGAAGGTCGTAGGCGCTTTCAGCGCCATCGACTTCAGCAGGGTCTGGGAGTCCGTGAAAGCCTTCGGAGGCAAGGCGCTGGGCGCTCTCGGGTCGGTTTTCACCGGCCTCGCGCCGATGGTGTTCGGGATCTTCTCGAACGTCGGTCCGGCCATCGGCGAAGCTGCAAGCAATGTTATTCCGGTCGTGCTCGATTTCGCGGGCACGGTTGTGGATACGTTCGTGTCGCTGTGGGAGAAGGTTGGACCGTTCCTTCAGGCTGCAATTGACGGCCTTACCCCTATTATCAAGGGCGCTATCGACTCTATCGCCCCGGTTCTCGCGACTGTGGCCGATATTCTCGGCCCTGTCATTTCGTGGCTAGGTGAGGCGCTCGGAGCGGTCGTGGAGTGGCTTACGCCGCTCGCTCCGGTTATCGCGGTCGTGGCAGGTGTGTTCGTGACCTTGGGCGCGGTTATCGGGCCGGTTATCGGGTTCATTAGCACCTTGGTTGGTTGGGTTAGCTCGGCCATTGGCGCTATTACCTCGGTCGCTTCAGTGATCGGCGGTCTTATTACTGCGGTCACGGCGCTTATCGGCCCTATCGGTTGGATTGTGATTGGTGTCGGTGCGGCAGCGGCTGCGCTTTGGGCATTCTTCACGAAAACGGAAACCGGGCGCGGGATTGTCGAAGCAGCCTGGAACGGCATCAAGGGCGCTATCGGCGCTGTCGTCGATTGGGTGGTCAATACCGCCTGGCCGATGCTGCAAGCCGTCTGGGACGGTATCGCGGCGGGAGCCCAGTGGCTGTGGAAAAGCGTCATCGAACCGGTGTGGACTGGTATCAAGTTCGCTATCGCGCTCGCTGTCGCGGTCATTATGACTGAGATTGACGCGTGGGTGTGGGTTTTCAAGAATGTCGTCGCGCCGGTGTTCGAGTGGCTTTGGCATAGCGTGATTGAGCCGGTATGGGCTGGTATCAAGGGCGCTATTGGTGCTGTTGTGTCGTGGTTCCAGAACACGGCTTGGCCGGTAATCTCGGTCGTGATTAATGCTCTGAAGACGGCGTTCACGTGGCTGTGGCAGTCGGTCATCATCCCCGTGTGGAACGGCATCAAGAGCGCGATTCAGGCTGTCGTGTCATGGTTCCAGAACACTGCGTGGCCAATGGTCTCGCGTGTCATTAGTCAGTTGCAGAACGCCTTCAACTGGCTGTGGCGGAACGTGATTATCCCGGTGTGGAGCGGGATCAAGTCTGCGATTTCTGCGGTCGTGCAGTGGTTCCAGGGGACGGCGTGGCCGATTATCTCGCGCGTGATCGGGTCGATCAAGAACGCGTTCAACGTGATGAAAAGCGCGGTCGGTGCCGCGTGGAACGGCGTGAAGAGCGTCGTACGCCCGGTCGCGGATTGGTTCTCGAGCACGGTGTGGCCGAAGATCTCGGGCGTCACCGACAACATCAAAAAAGCCTTCAACACGATGAAGGACGCGGTCGGTAAAGCTTGGAACGGCATCGAGGAAGCCGCGAAGAAGCCCATCAACTTTGTTATCGACACTGTTTATAACAAGGGCATCAAGGGGAACTTCGACAAGATCGCGGGCACGTTCGGCCTGAAGAAACTCCCGTCGTTCGCGGGCTTCGCTCGTGGCGGCATCCTCCCCGGGTTCTCGCGTATGCGGGACGGGGATGACCAGCTCGTGCCAATGCGGCGCGGTGAGGGCGTCCTCGTGTCTGAGGCGCTCAGGACGGCGCGCGACAAGGCGGCGTTCCTCGCTGTGAATAGCGCTGGCCGTCGCGGCCAGGGTTTCGCTGACACTATCGGGTTCGCCGGTGGCGGCATCCTCGATAAGGCGGGGAGTATCGCTGGTGACGTGCTCGATGGTGGCAAGAAGCTGCTGAAGGGTGCGTGGGATTTCGTCTCCGACCCTGTGGGCGCGTTCAAGGGCCTAGTCGGTGGTCTTATTGGGAAGATCCCCGGCGCGGGATTCTTCAAGGACCTCGCCCTCGGTGTGGGCCGGAAGATTCTCGACGGCGTCGTGAACAAGGTGCAGTCGGTGTTTAGTCCGGCTGGTAACCCGGATGCAGCTCCCGTGAGTGTGCCGCCTGGGGCGTCGCGTTCGCTGGGGTATGCGCAGGCGGTGGCGCGGCGTTTCGGTCTCACGATGACGTCGTTTAGGCGTGGTGGGGCTCGTACGGCGGGCTCCGGCTCGGTGTCGCTTCACGCACTGGGGCGCGCCATGGACTTCTCGAACAGTTCAGGCCCTACGCCGCAAATGATGGCGTTCTTCAACGCGATGCACCCCCTTCGCCCGACGGAGCTGCTCTACTCCCCGGCAGGGTCGAGGCAGTGGCGGCGCTCTGGCCGCATGGCCGACACCTCGGGTGTTACTAAGCGCATGCACTACAACCACGTGCACGTTGGCTTCGCGCAGGGTGGCATTATCCCCGCGTCGATTGTCGGCGGGTTCAAGCCCTATCTGCACGATAACGGCGGCTGGCACATGCCGGGCAAGCTCTCGATCAATCAGACGCAGAAACCGGAAGCGGTGCTCACTGCTAGGCAGTGGGAGACGGTCGAACGGTCGCTCAATCACGCGACCAGTAGCGGCATGACGATCAACGTTACTCCCCCGCCGGTTGATGACCCGGGCACGTGGGCGCAGCGCATCGGCGACACGCTCAATCTTCGCGGCGCGCTTCTCTCGATCTAGGAGGATTCAATGGTTCACGTTCGAACAGCGGTTCTCACAGATCGGGAGGGCGCGCCCGTTCTCGACCTCTCGGACGGGAGGCGCGGGAACGACGCGGATTGGATCGTGGAGGACGTTGCGGGTTGGTACGGCGGCTCAGGCGTGCGCGGCGAGAAAGTGGACCGATTGCAGCACGGTTCGCACGTCGCGCGCGCCTGGCGCGACTCTCGCGCGATGACGATCCACGGAATGGTGCTTTGCCGCAACTCGGACGTTCGCGATCACGAAGAGCGCCGCCTCTCAGGTGTCCTGTGGGATGGACTTTTCGGTGAACTCTCGTGTGATGACGGGGACGCGGTTCTCGCGTCGAACGTGCGCCTGGATGCGGCCCCGCAGATTGTGAAGATGGGGACGACGGCGCTCAGGTTCCAGGTGCCGCTTATCGCTGATGACCCGTTTCTTTACGCGCCGGAGCAGGTGACGTTTCTTCACCCGGTGGGCACGGGTATCGGCCTGGAGTATCCGTTGTTTCATCGTGGCGGCGTGCTCACGTTCGGCACGGGCGTAGCGGCGGATGACCCTATCCGTAACGCGGGGAATGCGGAGGCGTGGCCGGTGTTCCTCGTCGTGGGTGATTTCCCGGGCGGTTTCGAGATCACGGTTGGTGGGCGGACGATTACGTGGCCGTGGCCTACAACGAAGGCGCGCCCGGTCGAGGTTCGGATGGATGGCTCGATTTTCGAGGCCGGTTCAAACATGACTCACCGCGCGTCTCGCCGGGATTGGGTGAGTATTCCCCCGGGTGGGGTTATTGCGCCTGAGTTCAGTGCATTGCAGGGCGGCGAGGGTTGGTGCGAGGTGCACCACCGAGACACTTACATTTAGGAGCAGATTATGGGTTACCCGCTTGGTAAAGCACCGCAAGAGGACGGCACGGGCCACACGCCGGTAGACATGCAGCGAGTACTTTGGGGCCTCTATGTCGGTGACGCGCCCCTTATCGTGCGCGGCTGTGAGGTCAAGGGCACCTCCAAAATGGAATACAAGGTCGCGCCGGGAGTCGTGTACATCCCGTCCGGTGAAGCCCGTGGAATGCTCGTCCCCGTTGACGGGGCGACGGTCTCGACGGAACCGGCCCCGTCGAGCGGCGCACGCGAAGAATGGGTCTACGTTGACCAGACGGGCGCGATCAAGGTCGCGGCAGGGTCTCTCCCGGCCGGAACGGTGGGCCTTGACCGTCGACGCGTCCCCGCCGGTGTCACTGCAACCACTTCGGCCCCCGGTATCGAGAATCATGGCTTCGCGATGCTTCTCGGTGGCTCTATGGGGCGGCTCGGGCAGTGGACGGACACACTCGGTTATCGCACGGTTGTGCCGTCGTGGAAGCAGACGGTGTTCGCGAAGACGTTCACGCTCGCCACTGACCGACTCCTCAGGTTCGATCTCAGGCAGTCGATGGCGCTGGAGAAACCATCGAACTATAAGGGTTCGTTCGTGTGGGAGATCATCGTGGACGGCTCGGTGTTCAAGTCGTTCGAGCTTGAAGTGGGCGAGATTGCGGAAACGAAGTTCGTTTCCGTCACGAGGTGGATGCTTAGGGGCGAGCACACGGTGAGCGTGGTGCGCCGCCAGCAGCGCGACCCGAACGTGAAGTGCCTCCACTACATTGGTTCATCCGCAAACTGGCCGGGCAACGGGTTCGAGCTGTCTGATGTGGGACTCGCACAGTGACCTGGCGGGCGTATCTCGGTAAGACCATGACGGGGCAGGTTGGCCCGCAGTTGGATGCGGTCGGCGGGTCCCTCGATGATGTGTTGAATGACGTGAAGAAGGCGACCGTGGTCGCGACTGAAGCGTCACTCGATGGTGTCTCGCGTGAGTGGTGGTCGGTGTGGTCCGGGTGTGTGCTGGTCTCGTTTGAGGATTGGTATCAACCTGAGACACTTATTGCGGCGTGCCCGATCACAGCCCCGGTGAAGCAGGACCGCAAGGCAGGCACGGTCACGTTCGAGTGCGCCGGCGTGGAAGCACTACTGGATAAGCGTGTAGTGCTGGATCGAGACTTCCGGCCGGGAGACGAGGATAAACTTCGCCACTCTACTATCGCGTGGGACGGGGTGTCGCTGGGTTCGATCGTGGGGCGGGTCGTTGAGAAGGCGATCCGCAAGCGTAACGGGTTCCTCCCCATCGTTATCGGCCCGGAAGAAAAAGCGAAGCGGCAACGCACGTATGAGGGCTGGAACCTCGCTAATAACGGTGCGTGGAAGCGCATCAAGGAGATTACCGAAGTTATCGGCGGCCCGGATGTGGCGTTTCGCGCGGAGTGGGCGAACGAGGAGAAGACACAGTTCCAGTGGCGACTTGTGACCGGCACGGAGGCGCAACCGAGTATCGCGCAGAAGGTCACCCCGGTGTGGGACGCGACGGCGGCCCGCTCACCGGTCGCGGCTATCTCGGTGACATCTTCCGCTGAAGCCCTCGCAAACCGCGTCTATTGCACGGGCGCGGGTGAGGGCGCTGGAACAGCAGTGCGCATGGCAGAAGCTGGGACGATCCCTGAATGGTTCCCGCTACTGGAGAACGTGATCACGGATAGCGATTCGGAGAACCACGACCTGTTGAAGCAGAAAGCAGAGGCGGGCGTCGCGACGCAGGCACTCGACCAGATTTCGCTGTCGATTTTCTCGGATGAGACCGCACCCATCGGGTCGTGGCACGTCGGTGACTTGGTGGAGGTCGTGACGCGGGGGTGGCTTGAAGTGCCGGACGGGGCGCATCTTTTGAGGGTTATCGCGGCGAAGTATGACCTCGACTCGAACAAGGTGGATGTTGAATTGCAGCAAGATAGGTTGGGGGCTGAACTCGCGTGGTAAAGCGTACAAACTTGAAGCCCAGCCCGGAACGGGCGCTCGCTGATTTGACGGCGAAGCTCGCGGCGAAGGCGCAGCAGGTCGATACGCGCCCGGCTGGGATCAAAGACCTGGGCGAAAACGGCGATGTCATATGGAATACGACCAACCCGGATACCGGGGAGGTCACGGGCCATAGTGTTCGCCGGTTCGCGGTCGAGCTTGATTCCACAGTGGAGCGGGCGGCGGCCCTAGAGAAGCGCCTCGCGGACTCCGAAACAGAACTGGAGAGCGCGCGTGAGGCCCTCGCGAACCTTCGCGAGAAGGAGCTACCAGCTCTGAAGGAGGAGCTAGCGAAGGTTGATCCGGGCAACATCGACTTCAGCGAGTTCGACGCGAAGATAGCTGCGGCCGAGGCACAGATCGCGGCCACGGAACAGGCGTGGCGTGAAGCGGTCGAGGCTGAGCGCACTGACCGCGAGCAGGCGGACGGCACCCTCGGTGAGCGTATCGACGGCGTGTTTCGCAACATGACCGTCACCGACACGGCGTACATGAGCACTGCGGTCATTGGCAACCTCGCGGCGCGTATCGCAAAAGTGATCGAGCTTGAAGCCTCGAGGATTACCGCCGGGAAGATCGGCGCTAACCAGATCAACGTCGTGGAACTCGCGGGCGAAGTCGCACGCTTCATCACGCTGGACGCTTCGCAGCTCAGGGTCACGGATTCCGCTCAGATCAACGATGCGGTGATTCAGGCTCTCGCCGCCCGCACGGCTGACATTCAGCAGGCGTTCATTCAGAACCTTCGCACGAACGGCGCGGCGATTGATGAGGCTGTTATTGGCGATCTTGCTGCGAACATTATTACCTCTGGGCTGTTCCGCACTGCGAAGGAGGGGCAGCGGATCGAGATCGACTCGAACGGGTTCACGTCCTACGGCGTGGATGACGAGGGCAACGACATGGAGCTCGTGAAGATCGCGCGCGATGGCACCGCCACGATCGACACTGGCAAAGCGTCGATGGATGCGGACGGGGGTGTGACGGGCCTCGAAGGCAGGTTCGAGAAACTCTGGGTTGCTGGCCGCGAACTGTCAGATGTTGTTGCTGACGGCCCGCGCGGTGTAGTCGCGTGGGGCAGGAGGTCCACTAACACGAACTTCCGCAAGAGCCTGACTCGCATTCTCGAGGTGTGGACGACACTACAACCGGGCAGGTTGTACAGGATTACTACGTCACCGTTTCGCGTGGACGTGAACTCGAACCCCACGCAGCCGGTCTGGGCGCGTCTGGAATATTTCGAGGTGCCATACACGAGCGACGACAAGATTTACAGGCTCAACACCTTCCCGGCCACAACTTCCACGTGGGAGCACGTGGTGCCGGGCATGTACGCGACGTTCGCGACCGGGCCGAGCGGCCTCAACCTCACTGAGCCGAAAGACTACAGTTTTCTCGTTCGAACCGAATCGCCGTCGGCCTACCACCGCGCGGTGCTTAATGGTTTACGCGCCGATCTCGTGATCGAAGACATCGGCCCCGATATTGAAGAATCGGGCCAGGCGTGGAATGACCCGGAAGAGAAGACCTCGACACCAACACCGCCACCACCCCCGCCCCCGCCGGTGAAGACGAAGCGGCACGCCTCCCGCAAGGCGACAGCGTGCGCGACGTATTACCGTGGCGGGTCTCGCCAGTCGGGGAAGAATGACGCTACCCAGGGCTACTATTCGCGCGTTGGCAACCGTGAGGGCATCTGGCTGTTCGGAAACATGCCCGGCGAGTTGTCCGGCTCGAAGGTCGAGCGGGTGCGGCTCGGGTTCTGGGTTGCGCACACCTACAACTCGACGGGCGGCACCGCGCACTTTCATTTGCACGGCAGGTCGAGCTTCGGTTCCACGGCGGGACTCTCGCGGTACGTGGGGTCGAAGAACGTGAAACGAAACTCTTGGGTGACGTTCGATATCACCGACCCGTCGATCTGCGCAGGGTTCGCGAACGGCACCTACAAGGGTTTCGGTATTTCGACGAACAGCACCGGCCGGAACGAGTACATTCGCGGCAACCCTGACGCGACTCTGGAAATCGATTATTGGAAGTGAGGAACGAAATGTCGCTTATTACGAGTGAAGTGATGCTCGGTAACGAGACACTACGTCGCCGCGTGTGCGGCGCTATCCGCAAGATCGCTATCGGCAAGGAAGGCGAGTTCGCGCGGCTCGGGCTCACCGATCCTGAAGTGATCGTGCAGCCGTTCATGTTGGAACTAGCGGCGAACACTGAAGCCGTGAAACAAGCATGCTCGGAGTGTGGTGGCGGCTCTAACATTCCCGATAGCACGATCGAGTGGATCGTGGGCGACGCGTGGACGAAGCTCGAGAAGGCTCGCGAAGTTACCGCATAACCCCTAAACCAACCCTGGCCCCCACGTGGGGCTTTTTTCATGCCCGAAAAGAGGAGGTAAACATGTGCGACGAAGAACTACAGATCCCTGAAGGGGTAGAGGTGTCTGACTCGGTCGGTTCGGAGACACCGGACGTTGAAGCGCCCGAGCCCGTGGACTACAGCGATGTGGAGGTGGAGGCATGAGCGCACGTAAGGTTCTCGCTATCGCCGCCGGTGAGATCGGTTACTCCCGCTGGAATGACCCGCAACGCGGCACGAAGTACGCGCGAGAGACGCAGCCCGCGCTGTGGCCCAACGATAAATGGCTACTCGCGTCAGGAGTGGCTTTTTGCGACATTTTCGTGACCTGGGTCTTTTGGAAAGCCGGATGCCTCAACATCCTCCCCGGTAAGCAGTCGTACAACGTGAATTACCGCGCCTCGCATGGCGGCCACGTCCCGAAGTCGCAGGCGCAGCCGGGCGACGTCCTCGTATTCGACTGGGACATGAGCACGAAGCGCGCGAACCACGTCGGCATCCTCGAAAAGGTACTCACGTCCGGGAACTTCCAATGCATTGAAGGAAACACGTCCACGGGCTCGAAGGGGTCGCAGTCGAACGGTGGCCGGGTCGCGCGGCGTGTCCGTCGCCCCTCGCAGGTGCGGTACGTCATTAGGCCGAACTGGAAGGCAGCGCCCGCAGCAGCGGCGTCGAAGGGCACCTCGAAGCCTGTGAGTGGCGCGGCGTGCTTGAAGGCCCCCGCATTCCCCCTCCCGAACGGCTACTACTACGGCCCGCCTAGCGGCCCCCGGCAGTCTGTTTCGGGTCGTACGAGGAACAGCCGCGTGCCTAATGACGTGATCCTGGTGAACGGCAGGTGGAGGTCGAAAGGCCTCGCGGTGTACCAGGCCAGGATGCAAGCTCGTGGGTGGGGAATCGGCGAAGACGGCGCGGACGGCCGCTACGGGCGCGACACCGAGCGGGTCGTGCGCCAGTTCCAGAAGAACAAAGGCCTGAAGGTTACTGGCCACGTCGACAAGGCCACGTGGGACGCGGCCTGGTCGCTTCCCGTGAAGTGAGGTGGGCAATGATTGAGCCTGGTAACGCGACGTTCACGCGCCGCGCGATTCTCGCGATTCTTTCTATCGGCTCATGCTGGCGTGGCGTCGCCTATATGCTTCCCGCCCACCTCGATGCCGCCCCCTCAGTAAACGGCGGCGCGGTTGAGGCGTGGACGGGCGCATGGCCGTGGCTCGCCGGGATCACGTGGCTCATTCTCGGTCTGGTCGGTATCGCATCTGTGGCACTCGCTAGGTGGGTCATAGGGACCGCGCTTATCGGGTCGGCTCTCGTGATTTGGGGGTTCGGGTATGCCGTCGCGTGGCTGACTCCCCTCGTGCAAGGCTCCCCCACGGACTGGATTAGCACCGGGACGTATTTGACGTTCGGTGGCGTGGTTCTCGCGACGATGAGACTGAAAGAGATACAAAGCGTCGATGTGGGGGCGTAATGGACTGGACACAACTCATCGGCCCCGGCATCGGCGCAGCCTCCCTCGGAGTCATGGGCACGGTCCTTGCCACGAAAATGAAGAGCAGCTCAGATGCACGAGTAGCGGCTATTGATGCTGGCCCCGAATACGTCGCAAAACTTGCGGCACGGATCGAGGACATGCAGGCGCGGCAAGAGGCCTACGAGGCGCACGTGGAAAGACAGATATACCGACAGCGGCAACACATCGACGCGCTGGAAGCGCATATTTGGCGAGGAGATCCGCCACCCCCGCCTAGTGCCCCAGCCTGGGAGCCGTTCGAATGGAAGGGAAAGAACGTTGTTCGACCCAATTGACTACGTGCGCATGTTGAACGCGGCACTCACGTTATCCACCCTCGTCTACGCGTGGAAGGTTCGCGCGAGTTTCGCGGCGCGGCCCGTCCATGACCGGTTTTTCACTCTCGCCGGCCTCGGGTGCTCACTAATTCTCGGGTTCGGCGCTATCGAAGCGATTGTCTCGGACATCCCCGGCGGCGCTCGCGTGCTACTCGCGACGCCATTCCACGCGTGGATGCTCGCCTCACTCGTCATGATCGAAGGAAAGGAACTTGAGAATGATCGGAACTAAAGCATGGGCACTCGGTGCGCTCGAACGCGCTCTAAAGACGATGGCGCAGACGCTTATCGCGTTGATCGGTACGGAGGCCGTGGGCATCACTCAACTGGATTGGCCGGGCCTCCTCTCGGTTGCCGCAACCGCGACGCTCCTGTCGGTGCTCACGTCCATCGTGAACGCCGATTTCACCGCGGGCCCTAGTACGAACACGCACCGCGCCGACGAATAAAACAAGGACCGGCCCTGGACTCCCTCACGGGTAGCGGAACCGGTCATGTTGATGTCATTCTACGATACACTGAGCACGCAGGAGCCTACGGGTTCCCGCCCGCCTTGACCCCCGCCACCGCGCGGGGGTTTCGTGCCACAACGGCCCGGTCACCGGTACGTTGCCAGCAGAACCCCACCTAGCCCTCGCGGGCCGGGTGGGGTCTCTTTTCATGCCCAAAAACTCAGGGTTCAACCGGCGAATAGCGTCCACATGCCGCGCGCCACCAGCTAGGCATCAAGCCGCAACGCGCCCGCAACCCCCTCGAGCGCCTTGCGCATCAACTCCATATCGACATGCTGATAGCGCTGCGTCGAGAGAATCGACGAATGACCCAGAATGCGAATCACCACGAGCGGATCCACGCCGAGCACTAACAGAATCGTTGCAGCCGTGTGTCGGCACTCGTGAAGCGTGTAATACTCCCCGCCCGGCTTACGCACGCCCGCCGCGTCCTGAAGCTCCTTCCACTCCGCCGCATCCTGCTTCTCATCCCTCACGGAGCCGTCATCGTTCGCCCACACCAAGATCGAATCCGGTGCGGTCAGCTCACGCTCTTTCAACGCCGCGTGCATCCACGGGGTCATCGGGATAACGCGAACACCGGCGCGAGTCTTAGGCGGCACCAGGTGCCACCGATCTTGAACCTGCGTCATCTTGTAGCCGCGAGGCACGCGAAACTCACGCTCCGGGCAATCGCCCCCGAAACGCCGCCCACACGTTCCGCCACACCCGTGACGGTACGGAATCGCCTTCAATTGGGTAGATACTTCCATTGTGCCCGCGTCGAGGTCGACCGCGTCCCACGTGAGGCCTAAGCATTCCGCTTGCCTCATCCCTTGCATGAGCGCCGCGACCCACCTAGACCGCATGGGTGAATCCGCCGCCGCGTGAATCAGCTTCACGGCATCCTCGACCGGGATATCGACACGCTCCGACTCCCCCATGCCCGGCGGTGGAGCATCGAGCACGCGGCGCGAAACCTCGTGACCTTCGAGGTAAGCATCCTTGAGCATCGTCATCATCGTCGCGTGTGCCCTCGTCACACTCGAATCGGCACGACCCGCGCTCTGCATCGCCTTGTGGACGCGGCGCACATCCGCCGGGGTTAGCCCCGCGAGAGTCTTACGGCCCAAGGTCGGGATAATCCATTTCGTGACCGCTGAACGGTCAGCATTGAATGACGAGGGGCGTACGCGATCCTCGCGAAGGGTGAGCCACTGTTCAGCCCACGACTTCACCGAGACGCGCGAGTTTTGCGAAATATCCATGCCGCGATCGATCTTGCGGGCGAGGTCGGTAAGAGCGCGTTTGCATTCCGCTTCGGTTTTGCGAACGACCCCCTTACGAACTCGCTCGCCCTTGGCATTGAAGCCCGCGTCGATACGCCCAAACCAGCGTCCATCCGGTCGCTGCGTGACTGACCCGGTTCCCCATTGCCGCCTTCGCCTATTTGCCACTTTGGCCCCTAAATCTTGTAACCCTTCTTGTAACCCTTCTCAAGCATAAGCCAGGGACACCCCGCGGTCTATTCCCGCAGGTCAGGGCGATTTTTGGACGCTCAGAAAACCCTAGAGATTTTCACTCGTAATGAATAGGTCGCCGGTTCGATTCCGGCAGGAGGCTCCACAAGAAAGCGGCCCCCACCAGGACAAACACCCGGTGGGGGTCGTTTTTATATGCCTCCGATTTTTCGCCAGTTAGCCATTCGGTTAGCCATTCGCCAAACCCCCCCACCACCAACCTATTCATTTTCCAGCCCCCGCCACCGCGAACAGTTCCGCCGCCGTGAGCGTCTCGCAACGCGCTTCAAGCATCGACCGAGTGACCCACAGCTCTTCCGCAAGCTCTGCTGGGTCACGCGCCCACCGAGAGGCCGCCACGAGCGCCTCCAACGAGATCAGCCGCGCCGCCGCTACGCGGTTCACCTCGCGCTCGCGGGACGCCGTACAGGCCCGCCCTTCACCCGCCTCGAGATGCACGAGCTCATGCGCGAGAGTGCAACGCCGCTCCACCTGAAGCAAACGCTTATCCAACCGAATCAAGTCACGGCCGTTCGTCTCACCACACCGCCCCTCAAGCCGCGTGAACTCAACACGCACGTCAGGGAAAGCGACGTGTAGATGGTCCCAAGGGTTATAGAAACTCACCCTCCCACAATCGCGGGAGGGTGAGACATTTAAGCGACGCTATTATCACTGGCCAACTGCCAGGCCCCACTTTTCCCGGTAGTACGACGCCATAACGTCCGTTTCAATTGGGGTCTGCGGATACTCGTCATCTCCATCAAACGCTTGAATCCAAGGGGCTTCGTTATGCGTCATCTGGCTCAGCTGCCATCCGGTCAGACCGCCAAACGAATCGATAACCGCATCAATAGCCCCTTTTTGGCTTTCTGTAAGCGCTCCGGAGTCTCCCTGGGGGATGGTGGTGACGGTAGCGCGGCCACGGTGCGTCGAGTAGAGATCCCGAACTACTGGACCATTTCTCCACGCTTCGATCACCTCGTCGAACAGTGGCTCACCAAGTGCAGCGCAATGAAGGGCTTGGGAGTAGTAGACAAGTTTCTGCAGCTTCATGGTCGGAAGGGGGTGGTCATACTTGTCTAGAATGTACTGCGCTACGTCACGGACATTCGCACGGGTGCCGCTAGCAAGGTGCTCAGACATCATCTCGTCACCTCCTCCGGTTCTTACTCTCATAGTAGCCACGAATCTTATCTAGGTTCACGTCTCCCGACGTCGTAAGCGATCTCCGTCCGTAACGTCCTCCGGGCATAGGGTCCAGCCCCATCGCAACTAAGAGTCCGACAGAGCGGAGGACAGATTCATAGTCTTCAGGAGAAATCGGGCTAACTGGTGAGTCAGCGCAGATCATCCCTACGACTTCCTTCCTGCGAACCATCGGGACGGATAGGAAGTGCCTGTACGACCGTGCTGAAATCGACGCTTCTTCCGGCTTACCCTCTAGCACCCGATCCCTAAGGATGCACTCGAGAGTTCTTTCCCCATCGTAGTCCCAGTCCTCCGAGCTAAACACCTCCCGGGCTAGATTGGTTGCGCGCCCACGGGGCTCCCCAACCAAGGAAAGGACTGGGGTCTGCGTGTCTAAGGTACCGCCTATTTTCTCAGCATAATCGAGCCGATATACGCAAACACGGACCTTCTCAATCTCCTTCGAGAGGTGCTGGACCAAGAAATTTGCTCCTGCTTCCACGCAATGCACTTCACGGTCGTGGGAAAATTGCTCTTCAGCCCTAGCTAGGGTCGTCGACAAGTTAGCCAAGCCGACGGCAAATTCGTCCACAGCCGCCTTTCGCTCAACTTCTACTCTGCGAATCTTGGCTTTGTCCACTTCGTCTAGGATGGCCTTTGAAACGAGTGCGAGAACACCTAGGAACACTCCCAGCCGCCGTCCGCCGTTTGACCCCAACAGACGAAAGTTGGCAGTCAGCCACGAATCAAAGGAGATAACTAGCGGGGAGAG
This sequence comes from Dermabacter jinjuensis, assembly GCF_902381725.1. Lineage (GTDB taxonomy): Bacteria > Actinomycetota > Actinomycetes > Actinomycetales > Dermabacteraceae > Dermabacter > Dermabacter hominis. Next base: position 265,374 of record NZ_LR698963.1, read on the forward strand.
GATCGCGCTAAACCAATAAGCAAAGCCGAGACCGAACTGAACTACAGGCTTGAGCAGCCATTTGTCTCGCCAAACGGTTTTCTGGCGTCCGCTCACGCTGGTTCGTCTCCGTCGTAGAACTTTTCAGGTGTCTCTTGCTCAGCATCGAGCGCATCGCGCATCTTCGCGCCCTGGTTCGGTGCTTCGTGGGCGGCGAGGTCATAGTCGGCTTGTTGGGGCCGGGGTGTTTCGGTGGTGGTGTGGTGGTGTTGGTTGGTGTCGAGGAAGACGCGGACGAGGTGGCGGATAGCGTCGCGTTGGGGGCCGGTGAGTGCGGCGGCTTCGGGGCCTAGCTCAAACGGCTCACCGGTTGGGCCGAGGTTGGAGAGCTCGCGCAGGGTATTCACATCAACGGAGAAAGCGTCGGCCAGGGCTGCCAGAACTTTAGCGCTCGGTACGCCGTGCTCTCCATTGATGTACTTACGCACCGTTGTGTGGTCGATTGCGTGCCCATGCTTTTTCGCCTCTGCTGCGATACGACGGAGCGACCAGCCATCCTTGTTCAGGCTGCTGAGGTAGTTGCTTAGCTCGCTCATGGCACACACCTTGGTGGAGTTTCGTTGTCTCCACAAGGCTACGTGTGGACGCGCCGTCCAAGAATCTCACCTGTGTAATTCCTGGTCACGCAGCTAAACGCGATTTTTTGGGGTTTTCTGGTGGACAACAGCGTCCAATGTGGTTATTGTGGAGTCTCCAGACAACACCGAAACATTGGAAGGAGGTAGCAGTGAACTACAACGACACTCGACGCAACTTCACCGCCACATGCTCCGCGCGGGCACTAAAAATGGCGCTCACCTACCAGCGCTGGTCCTACGCAGACCTCGCCAGAGCAGCCGGGGTATCGAAGTCCACCGTCGGAAATCTGGCCTCCGGTGCACGTACAACCACAAACCCCGAAACAGCCGCCAAGATCGCTAAAGCGCTGAACGTGAAAACGAGCGACCTTTTCGACCTCGACCCGGTCCTCTACGCCGCCTAGGCATCCCCTCTTTTTGATCCCTGTAAGTCCGTGGCTTTCTACGGCACCTCTTCTTGAAAGGTTTCATCATGCAGCTTCAAGCTATCCCGTTCCACGGCACCACGATCAGCGCCGCGCAAGATGGTGACACGATCCGTGTCGCTCTTCGCCCGGCGTGCGACGCGATGGGCATCCAGCTCGAGGCCCAATACAAGCGGCTCGGGCGTACCCCGTGGGCAACCATGTCCATGATGGACATGACTGGCGCAGACAGGAAAACCTACGAAATGGTCACCATCGACCGTCGCACCTTCACCATGTGGCTCGCCACCATCGACACCACCCGCCTCAAATCAGACCGCGCCCGCAACCTCGTCGAAACATTCCAACGCGAAGCAGCCGACGCCCTCGACAACTACTTCCACAACGGCGGCGCAATCAACCCCAACGCCACCGAACACCAAATGCGCGCCCTCATGTTCCAAACCCAAGCACAAATGGAACTCTGCCAAGCCGCCAAAGGCCTCATCCACCCCGACCACCTCGAAGCCAAAGCCCGCATCATCCTCGCCCGCGGACTCGGCGAACACGCCACCCTCGACCCCAACCGCGCACCCCTCTACACAAAGGACTACCTCAAAGAAAAAGGACTCTCCACCAAAAACCTGCGGTCAATTTCCCCCACCTTCGGCAAACGTCTCAAAGCCGCCTACATCGAAAAACACGGCATCGAACCAGAAAAACGCCCCATGAACCTCACCAACAGCCAGGTGAAACACGTCAACGCCTACACCGAAGCAGACCGCCCCCTCATGGACGCCGTATGGGAAATCCTCAACCCCACACCCCACCTGACAGTCGTCGCCTAACCCCCCCGAACAGGGATCTCAGTCATGATCTCGATCAACTTCAATCCCCAAACTAATGTCCTCGAAATCCGGCACCAAGGCCAGCCCGGTCACACGGAAACGCTCAATGAAGCCCTCCGTCACGTTCTGGAAGCCCTCGATGGCGTCGGCACCCTCACCAGTGACAGTCAGCGACAGGTCCTGGGGTGTAGCGAAAAGGGTGTATGCAACCCGTTGACGGTCGCCGCGACGATAGAGAACTCGAGTCTTGACCCGGCCACTTACGCCGAACGCCTCGTCGAAGCCCTCAAAAAGTGACGCCACCGATCTCACGGGACCTTCACCCTCAACGTGAATCTTGAAGTCTCTGATTCTGAGCTCTGCTTCCAACATTGGCTTCCCTTCCATTCCCGTGGCCTTCGATAAACATCTCTGTTCATTAAAGCCTGTGGCCTCCCAAAGCACTCCCCCTAAGTGTACTGACCGGACACGTTGATCAATCGTGAGAAAGGCGGCTGGTTCCCGCAGGCCGTGTGGGGCCGGTGTTGGTTGTAGTAGTGCAGCCAACCGTCCAGCTCACCGCGACGCTCGGCCTCCGAGGTGTAGCAGCGGGCATAGGCCCAACCATCAGCCAAGGTGCGGTGGAAGCGTTCGATCTTCCCGTTGGTCTGCGGACGATAGGGCCGAGTGCGCTTGTGCTTGATTCCGAGCTCGGCGCAAGTGTGCCGCCACAGGTGCGAGCGGTAGGCGCCGCCGTTGTCGGACAGGACCCTTTCGACGGTGACTCCGCGGGCGTTGAACCACTCGACAGCCCGGACCAGGACCGCGGTGGCGGTGATGGCGGTTTCGTCGTCGTGGATCTCGGCGTAGGCGACGCGGGAGTGATCATCGATGACGGTATGGACGAACGCCTTGCCCATCAACGGGTCGTAGTGCTTGTTCCTGGGCTTGCCGGGGGTCGCGGCGCGGTTCTTCTCGCCTTGGCGCCGCCCGACGTAGCGCCAGCCTCCGCCGTCGGGGATGTTGCCGAGCTTCTTCACATCGACGTGCAGCATCGCGCCAGGATGGTCATGCTCGTAGCGACGGACGGGTTCGCCGGTGGCCCGGTCGACATGGGACAGCCGGTTCAAGCGAGCATCGGTCAGGATCCGATGGACGGTCGACGGCGCAATGCCCAGGCGGCAGGCCAACTGCACTGGTCCTTCTCGGAGACGGAGGCGCATCTGGATGCAGCGCCGGGTGACCTGCGGACTGGTCCTACTGGGTGAATGGTGCGGGCGCGAGGAGCGGTCCTGCATCGACTGACCGGCGCGGTAGCGATCAGCCCAGCGCTTCACGGTCGGCCAAGACACCTGGAAGCGGGCAGCGACCTCACTGATCGGCCAACCCTCATCAACAACGAGACGCCCCACCATCAAACGATGGCGGGGCGTCAATGCCGCGTTTGCGTGACTCATCGCTTTGCTCGGGAGTAGCTCGCCAGCACGATCCCGCCGGGAAGCGTCTCGATGCTTGTCGGAGTCCAACCACGGGAGGCGCTACCTGTGAACAGCGGAACTCCGTCTCCTAATGTCACGGGATTGATCTTGAGCTGCAGCTCGTCGATCTGATCCAAGAGCTGGCCGGCCAGCGAGCCGCCCCCGCAGAGCCAGATGTCCTTGCCCGGTTCCCTCTTGAGGTTGGCGACACGTTCGACAACGTTGCCCTCCCACCTTTCGACGGTGGGATCCACGGGCAGCTCGCGATGAGTGACGACGATCTGTCGGAGATGCGGGTAGGCGCTGGTCAGGCCCGCGTCGAGTGCAGGTTCATGGGTCCGGGCGCCCATCAGGACAGTGTCGAATCGTCGCGGTTCCCCCTTCACGCCCAAGACCTCTCGCAGGTGACAGGGGCATGTCTCTGGGTAGCGGGCGAAGAGTTCGTTCAGCGTTTCAGGCTCGATCGGGAACCTGGAGGTGTCGCCGTCTTGGCCGGCAATGAATCCGTCCAGGCTCGCGGCGACGTAGTAGACGAGCTTGCGCATTCCTTCTCCAATCACAACGGCTGTTGTAGTTAAGTGAACCACAACAGCTGTGCTGATGCCATAGGGTTGATCTGTGGTGGCCAATCCCGAACGACGAGCGCAGATCACCGATGCCGCCCTGGAAGTCCTGGGCGCGAACGGCTCGCGCGGGCTGACGCATCGGGCAGTCGACCGAGCCGCCGATGTGCCCACAGGCACCACAGCGAACTACTGCCCCTCCAGAGCAGGGCTCCTCCTGGCCATGGCCCACAGGATCTTCGACCGCTTGTCGCCTGAACCCGATCGGGTCACGCAGCTGGCCCACCTCCCCCCAGAGCGAGCAACGGTGGAGTACGCCGCCTACGCAACCGAACGGCTCCTGGCCGACAGCACGCTCGCACTCGCGCTGATCGAGCTGCGACTGGAAGCGGCACGCCAACCGGAAGTTCGCCAAGCCCTGGAGCCGTTCCTTCGCCAGGGATTCACAGACGACGTGGACTTCCACGACGGCCAAGGCCTCCCGGGGGGCCGCCCTGCGGTGCTGGTCACGCACCACCTGGTGATGGGCGTGGTGTTGGATGCCCTCACCATCCCCGTGGACCCGCACCAGTCCCCGGTCGACGAAGTCCGTCAGACTGTGGCAGCACTCTTCACCTAGCAGCCGTGAACGTCCACTCGATCAACGTCTCCGGTCCGTACACCTAAGGAGCCTCAAATACCGGTCAGCGCCGCTATGGCCTTCGTTAGGGATGCCGCCTCCCGCGAAGGACTGCAATTCTCCAAACGACAACTACGCACCCACGTCGTCTAATATCCGAACTGGTAGATCCAGCTAGACGCGAAAACCACCGCCGACATCGACACCACCGCCGAACTAGCCGTGAGGCGAGTCCTCGCGCAGGTCGCCTAGCCCCTTTCGACTGGTCCGCGCCCTTCACTTTTCGAGCCGGGTGGGACCCTTTTTCATGCCTTCGACCCGCCTCGCATCCAGTTACCTGAGCCGGGTCGCTCCGCGTTCCATCGGTCGATTGTTTCGGGGATCCAGCCTTTTGTCCCGCGACCAGTCGAACCGATAAGCGCATCAGGTTCTGGGAGGCTATAGCGGGCCAAAGTGGGGACTTTGACGCCGATCCGTTCCGCAACTTCGCTGCGTGAAGGCTAGATCTTCATGCGCGCTTTCTCATTTCTGCAACGAGTGCAACTACTGTCGCCCCAGCGGTTAGGGCTGCGGCGGTCATTGTCAAATAGGCGGGTGCGTGGAAGACTGCGGCCAAGATGGTGATAGCGGCGGCCGTGATGATGTACCAGCTGGCTGTTTTCATGGTGCTTCATGGAGGGCGGGGCAGGGATGCCCGCAATCAGTCTTGGGCCGCGGAGCCCCCTCCCTCTTTATCCTCCAACGCGACTAGTTCAAACGATGCACTGCATTAGTTTAGCCGCTCAGGAGCCACGATTGTCACCGACGTAACGCCAGGACTGCTGGGATTGAGCGGTCATTCATCATCACAGTGTGCGGCCAGCACACCCCAGCAGTCCGTTGCTTCGAAAGTGGTGAAAAATCGCCACCAGACCGGGGATTCCGGCGCGCAGCGGCCATTTTTCACCACTTCCGTGACAGGGAAGGCGGAGCGGAGGGTAAGAAAGGAGGAACGGAGGGTGAGAAAGGGGAAGGGAAGGTGAGAAAGATGGAACGAAGGGAAGGGAAGGAGTAGTGGGGTCCGGGAAAGGACCCCACTACCAGCTCACACCACTGTCTTCACGCCTGACAGACGGCCGGACGGACTACCGACGAGGCTTCCATTCACACGCGACGCCGTCGCCATCCCTATCAAGTTTCGGCGTGTAGCCTGGCTTGCCTCGATGGAGCGGTGCCGCACCCTTCTTCCAAGCCTCCGCGCAGTTGCGGAAGCCACCGCCACCGGAAGATTTCTTCTTCGGAGCAGGCTTCTTAGCGGGCGTCTTAGCAGGCTTCTTAGCGGGCTTCTTAGCAGGCTTCTTAGCAGGCTTCTTAACAGGCTTCTTAGCAGGCTTCTTAGCAGGCTTAGAAGCACTCTTCTTGCTGGACTTAGAGGCACTCTTCTTAGCAGGCTTAGGCGCACTCTTCTGAGCAGGCTTAGGCGCACTCTTCTGAGCAGGCTTAGGGGCGCTCTTCTGAGCGGGCTTAGGGGCACTCTTCTTAGCGGGGGCCGTCTTCGGCGCCTTCGTCTCGACTACCCTGACGAGGGCCGCGGGCTTGCCAGCCTGCCGAGGCTTTTCGGTTGGCACCGGTTTTGCTTCCGTGGTGGAGTCGGTGGCAGGCGGCTCGACGCTTCGGTCAAACGCCTTCATGTTGGGGCACGCAGCCAATACGCTCTCGATGGCCTCGGCCTCAGCCGGTTTCACCCAGAGTCCATACTTCGCTTTCACCGCTACTTGGCGTGCCACATACTCGCAGCGATAGGCTTTGTGCGGCGGTAGCCACGTCGCGGCATCGCCGTCGCCTTTTTGCCGGTTCAGCGTCGACTCGACGGCAAGAAGATTGAGAGGATCATTCGCGAAGGCGATCTTCTTTTGTGCATCCCAACTAGAGGCGCCACTTTGCCACGCATCGGAGAGGGCAACGACGTGGTCGATGTCCGTGTTACTGGGATTGTGCACGAAATCGTAGCGTGAACCGCTATATGGCGAGTCGATGCGGCCCGAGAGCACCACGCAGCCTCGGGTGCCCGCTTTCGTGGTGATGTTTTTCAGGTCGCGTCGAAGAATGTCGTTGCGCGTATCGCAGCCGTTGCGGTCGACGTCGTCGCGCCAACCGAAGGATTCACGGTCGTACCCCGTTTGCGGGGCCCTCCCTTTCACCTCGAGCGTGCGGAGCCGGGCGAGAGCGGTACCGGTGGGGGCCTCCTGCTGGACGGCAGGGGCGACGGTGGCACTGTCCTCACCGGGCACGAAGGCGGCATTGTCCTCACCGGGCACGAAGGCGGCATTGACGTCTGTGTTGAGTGCGGACGATGCATCCGGTGTTACCGGCACCGAATCAGCTTCGTGTGCATCTTCCACCAAAGAAGATACAGGCGCTGCGAAGGAGGCAGCGGAAGAGGAAGCGACCGGAGTCGACGATTGCTCAGTTGGGGCCGCGAGCGACCCTATAAGGCCGAGAATGAGCAGGCCCACAACTCCGAGTCCCGTGCCGCCACAGCACGAGCCTGCGGCAATGCCGCGTTTTTTCATTCCATTGCGATTTTTTCGCGAGTTTTCCCATGGGGCTTCTCTCCGGGTGTGATCAGTGGGGGCTCCGCCAACGGCGTTGGACGCTAGATAATTAATTACCTGCGCACACTCCCCTTGTCACGGGACCTTAGTACACGTGCCGCACACTCCGCGCGGTGATCTCCGACACCCCTACGCCGAGCGCGGGCGCCACCTACTGGTCGTGATGCGGAAATAACGCGAAGGCATTGTCGATGTCGCGCGAGGCCGCAGCGGAGAGTTCACCAAAGGCATCGACCGCGAGCGCCCGACCCCTCTTGCGCTTGACGGTGCGCCACAGGGCAACCATGCGCCCGCCGCGCACGATTCCCCGCCGGAACACCCCGTTGTTTCCGGGCACGAGCAGCGCGTGTTCTTGTTCGGTCATGAGGGCGAGGCGGTCGGGGTATCCGAGCACGAGTTCGTCGAAACCGGGCAGCAGGAAGGTGCCCCGAACGCGTGCGGCGGCAGAGCTGACCTCATCGGCAAGCCCCGCGCGGCAGAATAGCGTCTCGCCTGCGGCGTCACTGCCCCATTCCTCGATTCCGTCGCCGATCTGGAGGGCAGCCGCGCGGATCTGGCGAAGCGGGAGTTTGGTCCACCACGCGAAATCGCGCAGCGTTGCGGGCCCATGACTTGCGAGGTAGCGCTCGAGCAGTGCCGCGGTTGCCGCCACTTTGTCTCCCCCGAAACGCTCCTCGAGTCCAGCCCCCTTGGGGAGCCACGTCGCGGCGTCGGCGATTCGCTGTTCCGCACCGTCGATCGGCCCGTAGATCAGGTGGCCGGATGCCATGAAGTAGGTGATGAGGTGGTAGCCGCGACCGCCGTCCGTCTCGATGCCGCCGCTTTTCCACGCCTCGAGGAGTTCCGCCCGTGTCACACCTCGCACTTTCCCCACGAGGAATTCGAGGGTGAGGTTCAGCGCGTGCTCGACCTGGGCGTCGGAAAGATTGCGCGAGCGGCGGCGCCTCGCCTCCCACTCTCCCTTTTTCGCACACAGCTCGGTCATCCACCGCGCATCGCTCGCGGCCATGGCGAAAACGGTTCCCCGCATCGGGTAGCCGCGCACGATCTCGCCTGCGTCAAACGCGCGCAGTACTTCCCGCATGCGCGCGTCGCTCGGGAAAGCTTCAGAATCCGACGCTTGGGGAGCCACCGTCGGAACCTGATCCTGGCCTGGTGCTTCACCGACCTTTTCCGCATCGAGCCGAAGGGCGATCGAGGAGAGCAGGCCGGGCAGATCCTGCCCCTGCATCGCGCCCATCGCGTGCACGAGATTCCCGGCGTTGCGATGCCTCGGCAGGGCGAGTCCTTGTGCACTCAGGCGCGCATATATGAGGCGGGCGCGCTCGGTGCGAGTACTGGGGGCGAAGGATCGTGGTGGCATGATCTCACCCTATAGAGCGCCACATTCGCCCAAATTCAGGTGTAGGCGACCGCGCTTTTCTCCACCCTGAACGGGAGCGGGGCCTAGTATTAGTGCGGCCCTATTCGTGAGATGAAGGAGATCCATGACCACCGCCTCCGTTGCCGGCACTCGCCCCGTGCTCGCCGATTCGCTCGTTAAACACCGCACGCTGCTCACCGATCTGTCGCTCATCGTCGCGGGCGTGGTGGTCGTTGGCCTGCTCGCGCAGGTCACGATCCCGCTTCCGTATGTGCCGATCACGGGCCAGACTCTCGGCGTGATTCTCGTGGGTGCGGCGCTCGGTTCGAAGCGCGGCGCGGCATCGCTCGCCACCTACCTCGTGGCGGGTCTTGCGGGCGCCCCGATTTTCGCGGACTTTGGCGGCGGCCCGGGCATGGTTCTCGAGCCGAGCTTCGGCTTCATCATCGGCTTTATTCCCTCGGCCTTTGTGGCGGGCTGGATGGCGGAGCGCGCGTGGGATCGCAAGTTTATTCTCGCGCTTCTTGGTTTTATTGCCGCGAGCGCGTTGCCGTTCGTCGTGGGCGTGCCGTACATGGCGTGGGTGCTCAACTCGATCATGGGCCTCGGCCTCGACTTCGCGGGCGTCATGAACGCGGGTCTCATCCCGTTCATTCCGGGTGGAATCGTGAAGGCCGCGATCGCCGCTGGGCTGATTCCTCTTGCCTGGAAGGGAGTGCGGGCACTCGAGAAGTAGTCCCCGCCCCTAGTGCGGGCCGCGCCTGAGTGCGCGGTTCGTTTTCGCGGTCGCTTCGAACGCCATCGGGTCCTCGGGCCAGGGGTGTTTCGGGTAGCGGCCGCGCATTTCTTTGCGGACCTCGGCGTACGGCCCCGCCCAAAATGAGCGCAGGTCCTTGGTGATCGCGAGGGGTTTCCCGCCGGGCGAGAGCAGCTCGATGAGCACGCTCACCCTGCCCTCGACGATGCGCGGTGTCTCTTCGAGCCCGAACATTTCCTGGAGCTTGACCTTGAGTCTCACGGGCGCCTCATCCGCACCGCTCTCATTGGCGTGCACAATCTGGTCGGCGCTCGGGTAGTCAAGGCGAATTTTGGAGTCCGACGGCACCTGGATCCTCTCGGGAACGAGTTCTTCGAGTCGCGCGGCTTCGGGCCACGGTAGGGCGCGCTCGAGGATGGGGCGCATGTCGATTTTTGAGGGGGGAAGCGGGTTTTTTCTGCCGATGCCGGCGAGCGCGTCGATTTCGGGACCCGCGAGTTCTTCGAGGCGTGACAGTAGCGCCGCATCGCTCACGTCCGTCCAGGGCTCGCCGAGCTCGCGGTGAAGAAGCGCGAGGCGGGAGCGCAGGTTTGCGGCGCTCGGGCTCCACGTGAACATGCCGAGTCCGGCGCGTTGAATGCCCGCGAGAACAGCCTCTCGCGCACCTGCCCCCTCGACTTTCGTGGGGGTCGAGGAGAGAACGATGCTGCCGAGCACTTTCACGCGGCGCGCTTTCGTGCCGTTCTCGCCGAAGTCGATCTCGCTTCTCTCGGACACGAGCGGTCCCGCACACGCGAGGGCTTCCTCTTCGGTGAGGGGTGCGGCCGAGCGGATGATCGCGCCCGTGCCGCGGGCGGCCTTCGCGTTCGATCGCTGCATCTCGGCAATCGCGATCCAGTCGCCGAGACTCGTCTCGTCCGTACCGGCGCGGGTCCCGCCGGCGCACTCGTAGATTCCCGGGTCGACGCGCCGCGCGAGGCGCTCCGGGTAGGCGAGGCCCACGACGATTCCGGCGGCGTGCGCAGGATCGTGCGGCGCTTCGAGCGCCTCCAGTCCGCCATTCGTGTCGAGGTGTGCATCGCCTGCATGGCGGCGAGCGATGCGGGCGAAACGCTCGGTTTCTTTCGCGAGACGCTCGCGGCTCGCGCGCGGGCCGTCGATGCTGCGGCCCTCGAGCGGGAGTGGCGCCTCAAGGGACAGGGCTGCGACCGTGCGCGAGGCGGCGTCGGACCCTACGACCGGTGTTGAGGCGAGCAGCGCCCGGGCAAGCCGCGGGTCGGTGGGGATGGAGGCGAGCGTGCGGCCGAGGGGCGTGAGCGCACCATTGGCGTCGAGGGCTCCGAGGGCGTGGAGTGTCTCGTGGGCGTCGCCGAGCGCGTCCGCCGGGGGCGGATCGGGAAGGCGAAGACCCGAACCGCCGGGCGTCCCCCATGCCGCCATGAGCAGTGCCGTATCGGTGAGGTCGGCGCTCGCAATCTCGGGGAGGGTGAAGTCTCGCGCGCCGGCGTAGGCGAGGTCGTCGAAGAGGCGAATCGCAAGGCCGGGGCCGAGTCGGCCCGCGCGACCGGCGCGCTGCGCCATGCTCGCGCGTGAGGCGGTCACGGTCACGAGGCCGCTCATCTTTCGCGCGGCATCGCGGCGCACTTCGCGGCTCAGCCCCGAATCCACGACGATGCGCACGCCCGGAACGGTGAGCGACGACTCGGCGAGGTTCGTGGAGAAGATGATCCTGCGCGGCTCGCCGGCTCCGCGGCCCCGCACGATCCGATCCTGTTCACGCGCATCGATGCGGCCGTGAAGCTCGCAGACGTCGACCCGCGCGCCACGACGCGCGAGCAGATCCCGCGCCGCCGATGCCGCGTTTTCGACCTCCCATGTCCCCGGCAGGAACACGAGAACGTCGCTATCCGCGAGCTCGCCCGGCTCCTCAAGTGCCTCAACCGCCACCCGCGCGGCATGTGCGAGGAACTCCCTTGAGACCCCGCGCTCGTTCATGCGCGAGGCGAAGGGCTCTCGTCGCGTCGCGACGGGAAATAGCGCCGTTGGCGAGTCGATCACCGGCACCGGTCCTGGCACGCCCTCCCCCATGAGGCCCGCGAAGCGCTCGGCATCGAGGGTCGCCGACAGCGCGAGAATCCTCAGATCTCCGCGCAGGTCGCGCACGTCGAGCGCGAAGGCAAGCGCGAGATCTGACTCAAGGGAGCGCTCATGCACCTCGTCGAGCACAATCGCCGACACATCCGCGAGCTCGGGATCGGCGAGAAGACGGCGCACGAGGACACCCGGTGTCACGAACTCCACGAGGGAGTCGCGCGTGAGCGTAGAGTCACCGCGCACCGTATAGGCGACGCGGTCGGCGAGCGCCGGGGTGGTCTGTGAGGCGAGGGCACGAAGCCTGGATGCGCCGGCACGCGCGGCGACGCGCCGCGGCTGCGTGACTATCACGCGACCCGCGCCTTGCTCGCCCACGAGAGCGTTCGCAACGATGGGCGGCACGAGCGTCGTCTTGCCCGATCCCGGAGGCGCCTGGACGACCGCGCTCGCACCGGGCGACGCGATCGCCTCGGCGAGGTCGGCAGCGACACTCGCGAAGGCGAGATTCGCGCCGATTGCCTCGAGATCGAAGGCGGCTGGTGAACCGTCGGACTGTGCTCTGCTCCTCACCCCATCCATTGTGCCAAGCGTGCGACGACCAGCGGAATCACGAATGTGACGAGCCTCTCCGCTCTCAGGTGGCATTTGGTGCACGGGGTGTGTAAAGTAATTCGAGTCGAAGCGAGAGCACGACAAAAAAGGCCCTGTAGCTCAGTTGGTTAGAGTGCCGCCCTGTCACGGCGGAGGTCGCCGGTTCAAGCCCGGTCAGGGTCGCAAAAAGCGACGAACCCCCTCGAAGAATCGAGGGGGTTTTCCCATGCCCCACACCGTTTGCGCCCACACCCGAACGAACGTGTCTTACCTCTCCCCCTCCCCCGTCGATTTCGCACGCGCTCGCGTGCACTGGTAGGCTGTTCGCTGTTCCTTCTGGAACATACGGCTCTGTAGCTCAGTTGGTAGAGCGTTCGACTGAAAATCGAGAGGTCACGGGATCGACGCCCGTCGGAGCCACAGCAATCCCCCGTCGGGTCGTACCGGGCGGGGGATTTTTGTATGCCCCCTCGACCGCACCATATTTCCGGAATTTCGGTCACGGGAGCGCACCGGGATGCCGCGCGAGGCGATTAAACGTTGGCATGCTCAGGGAATTTCCCGTTTGCTAGGTCACAGTGAGGGACGAACGCCCCCGCAGGAACCGAGAAGAATCAAAGGAGATTTGCCCCATGGCAAGCGAAAACCCCGATCTCAAGATCGCCCAGGCACATACCCTCAAGCCGATCACCGAGATCGCCGAGGCCGCCGGTATTCCGAGCGACGCCCTCATCCCCTACGGCTGGACCAAGGCCAAGGTCGACATGAAGAAGATCGACCGCAGCAGCGACAAGCCGAAGGCGAAGCTCGTGCTCGTCTCGGCCCTCTCGCCCACCCCCGCCGGCGAAGGCAAGTCGACAACGACCGTCGGCCTTTCCGACGCCTTCTCCCTCAAGGGCAAGAAGACCGTCGTGGCCCTGCGTGAGCCGTCCCTCGGCCCGGTCATGGGCGTCAAGGGCGGCGCGACCGGTGGCGGCTACGCCCAGGTCGTCCCCATGGAAGACATCAACCTCCACTTCACGGGCGACTTCCACGCGATCCAGATCGCCAACAACACCCTCGCGGCCCTCATCGACAACTCGATTCACCAGGGCAACCCCCTCAACATTGATCCTCGCCGCATCCAGTGGAAGCGCGTCCTCGACGTCAACGACCGCGAACTTCGCTCGATCGTCGTCGGCCTCGGCGGCCCCGCCCAGGGCATGCCCCGCGAAGACGGCTTCGACATCGTCGTTGCCTCGGAGATCATGGCGATCCTCTGCCTCGCGACGGACCTCGCGGACCTCCAGGAGCGCATCTCGCGCATCGTCGTTGGCTACACGTTCGATCGCAAGCCCGTGACCGTCGCCGACCTCAAGGTCGAAGGCGCCATCACGATGCTCCTCAAGGACGCCCTCAACCCGAACCTCGTGCAGACCCTCGGCGGAACGCCCGCCCTCGTGCACGGCGGCCCGTTCGCCAACATCGCGCACGGCTGCAACTCGATCATCGCGACGAACCTCGCCCGCGAGCTCGGTGAAATCGCCGTGACCGAGGCCGGCTTCGGCTCGGACCTCGGCGGCGAGAAGTTCCTCGACATCAAGTCGCGCTTCGGCGGATTCTCGCCCGACGCGGTCGTGCTCGTCGCAACCGTGCGCGCACTCAAGATGCACGGCGGCGTCAAGAAGGACGAGCTCGAAACCGAAAACGTCGACGCGGCCCTCGAGGGCACCTCGAACCTCCGCAAGCACCTCGAGAACATCCGCAAGTTCGGCCTCGAACCCGTGATCGCCCTCAACCGCTTCCCGTCGGACACCGAGACCGAGCTCAACGCCGTTCTCGACTGGGCCAAGGAGAACGGTTACAAGGCAGCCCTCTCCGAGGTGTGGGCCAAGGGCGGCGAAGGCGCTCTCGACCTCGCCGACCAGGTGCTCGCCGCGATCGAAGAGGCCGGCGACTTCCACCACCTCTACGAGACCGAAGACGGCGTCGAAAACGCCATCGAGACCATCGCCAAAGAGGTCTACGGTGCTTCCGAAGTTCAGTACGTCGACGGTGCCCCCGCTGCGCTTCGCCGCCTCAAGAAGAACGGCTGGGACAAGCTTCCCGTCTGCATGGCGAAGACCCAGTACTCGTTCAGCGACGACCCGGCCAAGCTCGGCGCCCCCGAGGGCCACGTGCTCCACGTTCGTGACCTCATCCCCCGCCTCGGCGCTGGGTTCGTCGTTGCCCTCACCGGTTCGGTCATGACCATGCCCGGCCTGCCGAAGGAGCCCGCGGCTCTGCGCATGGGCGTCGATGAGGACGGCAACGCGATCGGTCTCTTCTAAGGGACTATCGACTCCCACGCGTAAGGGAGCGGGGGGTGGCCACCGGGCCGCCCCCCGCTCCCTCGTTAACCCGGCAGCCGTCGGAACTTTCACCGCCCTACTGGCGCTACTGTTTTCCGCCGTACTCTCCCGTGCGGGGGTGTGCACCGGCGTCGCCCTCGTCGCCTTCGCTGATCTCTTCCTCGTCGAAGTATTCCTTGAGGCCGGCGAGTTCAAGGCCCATCGTGTGCGTGAGAACGTTCGAGGGAAGGGCGTTCTCGGTCTCGGTATCGGGGTGGGCATCCGCCTCAGGATCGATGAAGCCGTCGTCATCGTCGTCGCCTTCGCCACCGATCGACAGTCGCGGCGTGAGTTCGTCGAAGGCGTAGTCGCTTCCAAGGAGGAAGCCGCGGCGGAATGCGGCTCGACCCAGCATCGCGCTCGAGGCTGTCATGGTCAGGAATTGAGCGGCGAGCACGAGGGCCAGCATGCCCGCAATTGCCAACGACTGCGAGGCAATCGCGGCCCCCGCAAGCACGAGCACAAGGCCGAGGGTTTGCGGTTTGGACGCCGCGTGCATGCGCGAGAGAACGTCGTTGAAGCGAATGAGACCAACCATCGCGATCGCGGCGACGAGCACGCCGATCACGATGAGAATCGAGCCGACAATCTCCGGGATGCTCACTGCTCGGCGTCCTTTCGCTCCGGGGCGTCAGCGCGGGCCACGAAGCGGGCGAGCGCGAGCGTGCCAATGAAGGCCGTCGCAGAGAGGGCGAGGGCGGGGATAATCGCGAAGGTCGTTGCGGTCCATGCCGAGTAGAGCGCGAGCCCCATGATGACTTGCACAACGAGCATGTCGAGCGCGACGGCGCGGTCGAGAACGGTGGGGCCCACGATCATCCGGTAGACGATCGGGATCGAGATCAGGCCGAGCGCGATCGCGGCGCTCAGGAGAATCGTCTCGAACATCAGCCGTGCCTCCTTCTCGTCCCGTAGCCGGCGCTTTCGAGGATGTCGCGCGCGGCGAAGGCCCGCAGCAGGCGTTCCTCTTGGCAAAGAATGCTCTCGTGCTGCGCCTTGATCTGCTCTTTCGTGGTCACGCCGATCGCGTGGAAGAACAGGGTTCCCGTGGCCCGCTGCGCCTCAACGACAACCGAGCCGGGAATGAGTGTCGCGAGAATACCCGTGAACGACAGGAACAGGTCGCTTCGTGACCGTAGCTGCACGGCGATCACGCTCGAGCCCGGGCTACCGGAGGGGCGCAGCGCGAAGCGCGCCACCTGGATGCTGCCCTCGACGAGGTCTTTCGCGAAAACGGCGATAAACACGAGCGCGCTTACGGGGCGTAGGGTGACTTCGCGGCTCAGCGGTGGCGCGGGGAAAATAACGTAGATGAGGGCGCCGAGGAGGAGTCCGCCGAGGACACTCAGGACACTGAATTCTCCCCACAGGAGGCACCACGCGAGGGCACCTCCGAGGATGCCGAGCGTGTGCGATGGAAGGTCGCGGATTCGACCGGTGAAGCGGGTCATTCGGGCGCCACCTGCCCTCCACCGGCGTCGTCGATGTTGTACACGAGGCGATCGGCAGCGTCGTCACCGAGCACTGCACTCACGTAGGGGGCTCGCTCAAGCAGCGAGGACGCGGCCGTTTCGCTGTACGCAATGAGGGGGCCGGCGAACACGGTGAGGGCGAGTGAGAACGCGACGAGCGCCGCGGTCGAACCGCTCATGAGCAGCGGCGTGACGGGCTTCTCCACCACGATCTGCTCGGGAGTTTCCTGCCAGAACGCGCGGTTCCACACCTTCGCGATCGCGTACATGGTCAGAAGCGAGGTGATCACACTCAGCGCAACGAGGATCCACGCGAGTGCGCTCCCGCGGTGGATGCCGCCAATGATGAGGCCAACTTTCCCGATGAACCCGCTAAGAGGCGGCACACCCGCGAGGTTCATGGCCGGCACGAAGAAGAGGATCGCGAGCCACGGCGCGGCCTTCGCGAGCCCACCGAGCTTCGCGAGATTCGTTGTTCCTCCCACGTGCTCGATGAGTCCAGCCGCGAGGAACAGCGTGGACTGCACGGTGATGTGGTGGGCAACGTAGAACACGGTTGCCGTCATGGAGATCTGCGAGGAAATCCCGATGCCAAACATCATGTAGCCCATATGGCTGACGAGCGTAAACGACAGCACACGCTTGAGGTCAGTTTGGGCGATTGCCCCGAGGATGCCGATCACAAGGCTAAAACCGGCCGCGACCAGGAGGACCGTCGAGATCTCCGACTCGGGGAACATGAGGGTTTCAAGGCGAATGATCGCGTAGATCCCCACCTTGGTCAGCAGTCCCGCGAACACAGCCGTCACGGGGGCGGGCGCCGTCGGGTAGGAGTCGGGCAGCCAGGCCGACAGCGGGAAGATCGCCGCCTTGAGCCCGAACGCGATCAGCAGCACGAACTCGATGAGCAGGCGCACATGGTGGTCCACGTGGTCCATGCGCGCGGCAATCTCCGCGAGGTTCACGGTTCCGACGGCTGCATAGCAACTGGCGATTCCCACGAGAAACAGCATGGAGCTCACCATCGACACGATCACGTATGTCGTCGCGGCTCGAACCCTGCTTGCGGATCCCCCGAGCGTCAGCAGCACGAATGACGCGGCGAGCAGGATCTCGAAGCCCACGTACATGTTGAAGAGGTCGCCCGCGAGGAACGCGTTCGAGACTCCCGCGACGAGCAGGAGGTAGGAGGGGTGGAAGATCGCAATGGGGGTGGATTCGATGTGCTCGGAGATCGTTTGAGCGCTCGCGTAAATGAGCACGGCGAGGGTCACGAAGGACGAGACTAAAAGCATGAGGCCCGTGAGTCTGTCGGCAACGAGCACGATGCCGAGCGTGGGCGTCCATTTGCCAATCTGGAGCACGAGGATGCTGTTCTCGTTGATCCAGTACATGAGGAGCGCCGCGATCACGAGGTTGACGCTGAGGGTGCCGATCGTGACGATGAGTTGGAGTCCAGCGCGGTGACGCGTGAGGAGAGCGACGGCGGCGCCGAGGAGCGGGAGCATCACGGGCGCGGCGAGGAGAATCTCGGGGCTCATGGCGTCTCCTCCTCGTCGCTGTCGCTTTCTGTAGGGCTCTGTTCGACTTCTTCGTCGGACGTAAAGTCGTCGGAAATATCGTCGTCCGCATCCTCGCGCGCGTTCGCGCGTGCCTTTTCGGCCTCTTCCTCCAAGCGGGCGTGTTCGCGTTCCTTGCGTCGCTCGTCGGCTTCGAAGCCGACCTTCTCGATGACCTCGTGGCGGTGACGTTCGACGAGCCTGCGCGAGCGGTCGGCGACGCGGAGGTCCTCGACGTCGTCGGGAACCTCGTCGTGGCCGAATAGCTGCCACGAGCGGTAGGAGAGCGCCATGCCGAAGCCCGTGAGGGCGAGAGAGATGACGATCGCGGTGAGCACCATCGCCATGGGCAGCGGGTCGCTCATGGCCTCGAGTGCGCCCGAGCCATCGAATGGCGGCGTTCCGGGGGTCCCGATCGCGAGGAGAAACAGCAGGTTGATGCCGTTGCCCGCGAGGACCGCGCCCATGATGATGCGCGAGAGGGTGCGTTCGAGCAGCATGTAGATTCCGCTCGCGATCAGGACTGCCGCGAGAACGAGAATGAGGAGGCTAACGTGCATCGAGTTCCGCCTCCTGATGCCGGTCGATCTGCTCGCCAAGCGTGCGCAAGACGTCGAGGGCGAGGCCCACGACGATCAAGTACACGCCGATATCGAAGATGAGTGCGCTCGCGAGTTCGATCTCGCCGAGAACGGGGAGGTGCCCGATCCACACGTAGCTTTGGAACACCGTGCCGCCGAAGAGGAGCGGTGAGATGCCCGTGAAGAGAGCGAGCACCATGCCAATGCCAAGGAGCGCCCCGGCCTGCACGGGCGCAGCCTCGTTGAGTTCGTAGCGGCCGCCGGCGAGATAGCGAAGCGTAATCGCGAGGCCCGCAACCAGCCCACCGGCGAATCCGCCACCGGGGAAGTTATGGCCCGCACACAGCAGGTAGATGCTCAACACCATGAGCATCGGGAACGTGAGGCGCGTGATGACTTCGAGGACGACCATGCGGCGTTCGGGGGCCAGGGTGCGGCTCGCCAGCAGCCACGTGGAGCCGCGATTGCCCTCGAGGTCCCCGCTCTCGTTGTGGAACCGAAGCGTGTTTTCGGGGATGGAGGCGTCGGACGCTCGTCGCCAGATCGAGAGCTCTCCCTCGAGGTCCCCTACGCGCACGATTTGCTGCTCACGCTTTTGCACGAAGATGAGGGAGGCGATTCCTGAGGCAACGACGAGGACGACGGCGATCTCACCCATGGTGTCCCACACGCGCGCGTCGACGAGAGTGACGTTGACCGCGTTGTGTCCCTTGCCGATCTCGTAGCCGGCCTCGATGAGCTCAGGGCCAACCGGGGCGGTGAGGCGTGCACCCGCCGCATACGCGAAAACGGTGACGATCACGATGGCCGTGCAGATCGCGATCGACCAGCGCGCGACTTGGTCGAAGCGGCGCGGGCGAATCGAGAAGTGCGCCGGCAGGCGTCGCAGCACGAGGATGAGCACGACGGTCATCATCGTCTCAACGAAGAGCTGGGTCGCGGCGACATCGGGGGCGCCGTACATCATGAACAGGAGCGCGACGCCGAAGCCCGTTCCGGAAATCAGCAGCGCGGCCCTCAGCCGGCGACGGGCGCGCGCCGCGCCGAGCGCTGCGAACGCCGCGAAGCCGACCACGGCAAACTCTGCGGGATGCACGAACAGGACGACCGTGTCCGGGTGCTTGCCGGTAAAGCCGAGTGCGCCACCGAGCATCACGACGAACACGAGGAAGATCGCGCCGAGGTGCACCGGAAGCGAGCCGCGCTGGAAGAAGGCGGTGGTGCGCACGGCGAGCGAGTCCACCTGGCGCATGGAAGCGCGGAACAGGCGCTCCGCATCGCACCATCGCCCAAGCGCTGTGCGCTGAGGGCTCACGGCCTTCTGGAAGCGCTCAAACGGTGCGTGCCAAACCGCGAGGGCGGCACCGAGGGTAAGTGCGAGGAGCGAGCAGATGAGCGGGAGCGACACGTAATCGGGAACGACGGCGAGGTGACCGACCTCCCCCACGGCGGCGCCGGGGCCGCCCGCGATGAGCGTCGCGAGCGCCTCAAGCTGAGGAGTGAGCGCGAGAGCGGAAAGGCTCGCGGCCGCGACGATCGCTGGGATGAGCTGGAATCGCAGCGTGGGTTGCTTGTGCGGAGCCCCGCCCTTACCGGGAAACATGTGGAAGAAAAAGCGGCAGGAATACGCGACTGTCAGCACGGATCCCGCGACGGTCGCCGCGAGGATCGCACGAGCCCACGGCTCACCCTCGGCGAAGGTGTAGAACACCGCTTCCTTTGCGACGAATCCAAACAGCGGCGGCATCGCCGCCATAGAGGCCGCGCTCACGAAGGCGACGATCCCGATAATCGGCAGGTCCTTGAACACTCCGCTAAGTTCGCGCAGGTCGCGAGTGCCGTAGCACTTGTCCACGACGCCGACGCTCATGAACAGCGGCGCCTTGAAGAGCGCGTGTGCGAGGGTGAGCATGGCTGCGGCAAACACCGCCTCGCGCGTTGCGACGGCCGCGATCGACGCCATGAATCCAAGCTGGGACACGGTGCCGTACGCGAGCAGCAGCTTGATATCGGTTTGCCTAAGGGCGCGCCACCCACCGAGCAGCATGGTCGCGGCACCGAGCGCGGAAACTGTAATCGTGAGGGGTCCGACGGTTGCCAGGAGCGGGGCGAACCTCAAGAGAACATAGATTCCCCCCTTCACCATCGCCGCGGCGTGAAGATACGCCGACACTGGCGTGGGGGCGGCCATTGCACCGGGGAGCCAGAAGTGCCCGGGAGCAAGTGCCGATTTCGTAGCCGCACCGATTAGCACGAGCACGAGGGCCACAACGAGGTACGGGGAGACTGCGGCGAACGCGGGCGACGTGAGGATCTCGGAGATTCGCATGCTGCCGGCTTCGACACCGAGCATGAGGAGTCCGATCATGAGGGCGAGGCCGCCCGCGGTCGTAGAAATGAGCGCGTTGATCGCCGCGCGACGCGAGGCCTGCTTCGTGACGTAATGGCCGATGAGCAGGTAGGAGAACACGGTCGTGAGCTCCCAAAACACGAACAGCATCATCGCGTCGTCGGCGAGCACAAGCCCGAGCATCGCCCCGGAGAACGCCGTGAACACGCCCGCGAAACGGGCGAGCGACGGCTCCGTTTCCTTGAAGTACCGCGAGCAGTACAGCATGATGACCGTTCCGATACCCGAAACGATGAGGACGAACAGCCACGCGAGCGGATCGAGTGCGAAGCTCAGAGTGATGCTGAACTGGGGAATCCACGGGTGAGACTCGACGAGGGGCGCCTCGGCGAGGGCGGCAGGTGAGTGCGCGAGCAGGTACGCGGCGGTTCCCGCGGGAACGAGAGCGATCGGTAGGAACGCTTTTTGTTTCCACCACTTCACGAAAAAGGGCGCCGCAAGTGCCATCGCGAAATGCGCGGCGATGGCGATAATCATGCAGGTAGTTCCGTCCTCGTGACTACGGTGCGGGGACGCTTAATTCTATCAACCGAGCAGGGCTCGCCATACGTTCATCCCACGTCACGGGATGCACGCCTCCAGCGTCAACCAGACCCTCGCTCGCGTGAAGTGCTTGGCGAAGGCTGTTAGAAGAGCTCGTTCGGGTTCACGAGGAAATTCTCGTAGTCGAGCACGAACCCGCCGGTCTCGTCCCAAATTGCGCGCGCCACGGCGCTGCACCCGAGGTAAGCCTCACGCCATTCACGAATTTGCGGCTTCTCCGGGTTTTCGGCAACGAGGCTCGAGGGATCGTCGGGGCGATAGGCCACCGTGTACAGCGCCGCGCCTTCCTTGACCCATTCGACGTGCTCAATCGCGGGGATATCTTCCTCGAGCGTCGTCGCTTCGACCACGAGGTCGGCGTGCGCGAAAATCGGGGCCGAGATCATGTACGGGAAGCCCTCGGTCTCTCCCACAAGCTCCGACTCCTTCACGATTTTCTGCACGATCTCGAGCAGGTCCTTCGGCGCGAGCTCATACGCGGCAATCACGTGGAGGCTCGGCTGCATGAACTGATGCGGGGCGAGCTCGTGGCCAGTGTCGGTCACGACTTTCCCGCCGAGGCGACGCACCGCGTTGAGCGCGAACTCGAGAATCTCGCGCTCCTCA
This sequence comes from Dermabacter jinjuensis, assembly GCF_902381725.1. Classification (GTDB taxonomy): domain Bacteria; phylum Actinomycetota; class Actinomycetes; order Actinomycetales; family Dermabacteraceae; genus Dermabacter; species Dermabacter hominis. Next base: position 286,821 of record NZ_LR698963.1, read on the forward strand.
CCGGCGGGAACGCCGTTCGGGAAGGCCGTATCGAAGCCGAATCCATCGGGAATCTCCGAAGGTCCGCCATCGCGATGCATGGGAACCTCGATCGTTGCTTCGTTCGCCGAAGGGTTCCACACAAGCGAAGTCGTGTCACTGACCCGGATCGTTTTCTTCTTCTTCCGCGCGAGCGGGTAACGGTTGAGCGTGAGCGCGAAGAGATCATCGAGCCCGTAGCTCCGGTCGAGAACAAGGGTGTGCGTCACGGGGTCTCCTCCAAGGGGGTTGCGGGGATCTGCGTGCGGTGAAAGTTCATGTAGGAGCGGGAAGCCGTCGGACCCCTTTGACCCCTGTACCTGTTGAGGTTCCCCTCCGAGCCGTACGGGCTCTCTGCCTCGCTACTAAGCCGGAAGAAACACAGCTGGCCGATCTTCATGCCCGGCCACAGCGCAACCGGGAGGGTTGCCATATTCGACAGTTCGAGGGTGATGTGCCCCTCGAACCCCGGATCGATAAAGCCCGCCGTGGAGTGCGTGAGCAGCCCGAGGCGGCCGAGGCTCGACTTCCCCTCGAGGCGCGCCGCAATATCGTTTGGAAGGCTCACCGTCTCGTACGTCGAGGCGAGAACGAATTCGCCCGGATGCAGCATGTAGGGCTGGTCGGGATCAACTTCCACGAGCCGCGTGAGCTCTGCCTGCTCCTTCGCAGGGTCGATCATCGCGTACTTGTGGTTGTCGAAGAGTCGAAAGAATCGATCGATCCGCACGTCCACTGACGCGGGCTGAATAAACTCGTCACCAAAGGGGGCGATGCCGATGCGGCCCGCCTCGATTTCCGCGCGAATATCACGATCACTGAGAAGCACGCCTCTATCTTAACGCGTGGTCGCTTCCCTCACGCCGGTTTGGAGGTGCGCCGCGCGGCGGCTACACTGGGGAGGCACATTCGCGGGTGTAGTTCAATGGTAGAACTTCAGCTTCCCAAGCTGACAGCGCGGGTTCGATTCCCGTCACCCGCTCCACTTTCACCGAATTGCATAGACGTTGCGGGGGTTATCTCAGCCTTCACGACCGGAATAACCCCCACAAACCCTCGGGAATTCAGGTTCGCTCGCGCGAAAGAACGCCGTCCACCATGCGATAAACGGAGTCGAACTCTTCGAGCTGCTCTTGCGCGTGGGTCACGACGACCGTCGCGAGCTCGCGCTTGCGGGTGGTCTCCGCGAGCAGTTCGATGATCGCTTTGGAGCGCTCCTGGTCAAGGGCACTCGTCGGCTCATCCACGAGCAGAACCTCGGGCTGGTGGATGATCGCGCGGGCAATGTTGACCCTCTGGCGCTGACCACCGGAGAGGGCGCCCGGGCGGTGATGCGCGCGGTCGAGCATGCCCACGGCATCGAGCGCCGCCTCGATGCGCTCTTGGCGTTCCTTCTTCGAGACGCGCTTCAAGGTACCCGCACCGAGACGTGCGACGATTTCGAGCTGCTCGGCAACGGTGAGCGACGGGATGAGGTTCGGCGACTGAAACACGATGCCGATGTGGTCGCGGCGCACCTCGCTTTTGTGCTTTTGGTTAAGCGTTGTTGTTTCGATACCGGCGATTGCCACGCTTCCCGAATCGGGGCTCGTGAGGGTCGCGGCGACCGACAGCAGGCTCGACTTGCCCGAACCGGAGGGGCCGGTCACGGCGGCGAACTCACCGGGGTTCACGGTGAGGTTCGCGTGGTTGATTGCGGTGACGTTCGAGCCGCCATCGGGGTAGGTGAGGGTGATGTCGTTGAGGTTCAGCATGGCTGTGTCCTTTTCATCAAAGTGTGAGGGGCGCGGAGTCTTCCGGAGTGGCTAGGCCGCCGACGCTTGCAGGGCCTTCGTCGGATCCACCTTCGTGATCGTGCGGACCGACACGAGCGAGCCCACGAGACCCGCGAGAAGCATGAGGATGGGGACGCCCACGAGCGTCGCAACGTTCATGACAAACGGCATCGCGTTGGCGACGAGAACGCCCAGACCAGCGGTGAGACCAACGCCGATGAGCGAACCGATGCCGAGCACGATGAGCGCCTGCCACAGCGAGTCGCTCGCGAGCCAGCTCGTGCGCGCGCCGATCGCCTTGAGCACGGCGATATCGCGCTGACGCTGCATCGACCACACGAGGAAGAACACGCCGATCACGAGCGTCGAGATCACGACGAGGAGAGCGATCATCATCGCGAGCGAGCCGATTTCTGAGCGGAACGAGCCAATCGCGAGAAGCGACGGGAGAAGCGACTTCGTGGTCGTGGACTGATCGCTATCGAGGGTCTTGACCTCGGAATCAGTGAGAGCCGAGGAAGCGTCGGACCCTCCCTCCCCCACGAGAAGTGCGGTCGCGTAATCCTGCGGCTGATGGGTGCGCTCGAGGTAGTCGTGCCACGTGGTCAGGTCAGCGAAGGCGACCGGGCGGTGTGAATGGAACTCATCCTTGAGCACGCGTGAGACGGTGAGGGTCTCACCCGAAACGTCGAGGGTGTCGCCGGCTTTCACTCCGAGGGATTCGGCAGTGGTCTCGCTAAGCACGAGCTTGCCGGCCTCGGGGACGCGGGAGTCCTTGCCGAACGGCTCGGCCATGAGGACGACCGACTCGGTCTTCTCGCCTGTATCGAGCAGTGCGCTCGAGATGCCGAGCGGGGTGACGGCGTCCTTTCCGGCCTTGTCAGCCCAGGCCGTGTACTGCTCCTCGGTGATGGTCGAGTTCGCGAACTCTTCCTTCTCACCCTCGTCGACCGACAGGACGACCTTGTCGGGATTCAACGAGAGAATCGCCGAGATGTTCTGCATCGCGAGGCCGCCGGTGAGGCCGGCCAGGAATGTCACGAGGAACGTCATGAGGGACACGACGGCGACGATGAGGGAGAAACGGCCCTTCGCGAAGCGTAGGTCGCGGATGGCAAGAAACATGAGGCGAACTCCTTATGCACGATTGATGATGTCTCCACTGTGCCGATCCGGGCCTCTCCCCCGGTACCTCCCGGCGGTACCTTCTTCGTTCATCCTTTTGGAGGAACAGCTCTTCGGGTGCGGGAATTAGGATCGAAGACATGCCCACTTCAGCCCGCACCTCACACGTCGTGGGGGCAGCCGCACTCGCATGTGTTCTCCTTGCGATCCCCGTCTTCGAAAGCACTCTCACTGCGGCGCCACACACCACGAGCGTCGTGATCTTCAGCCTCGTGACGCTCTTTGTGATGCTCGGAGGCGGCGCGTGGCTCGTGCGCGTTGGCGACATTAGTGCGGAGCCATCATCAGTTTTTTCGTGGCGTCCCCTCGTGTACGTGGCAGTGCTCGCCTCGGCATGGGCGATGGTCATTGCAGAAACACCCCACGCGACCTACTTCCTCTTTGCACTTATCGGCATCGCCCAGTGGCTTCTGCCTGAGCACATCGGAGCTTTCGTAACGCTCGGCCTTACTGCTTTTACGATCGCGGGACAGGTTTTCCACCATGGCGCCTCGACGGGCACTGTCGTGGGGCCGCTCCTCATCGCCGTGCTTATGCTCGCGTTCATGCACATGTACCGCGCGATGCGCTTCGAGGCACTTCAGAAAAATACCGTCATCGCACAACTCCGAAGCGCCCAAGACCAGCTCGTCGAGTCCGAACGCGCAAAAGCACGTATAACCGAGCGCGAGCGGCTTGGTCGCGACCTCCACGACACCACGGCCCAGTCACTCTCGAGCGTCATCTTGCGACTCGGGCTCGCGGACGAGGCACTCGGTTCGGGTGAGGCGTCGCTTGCGCTCGATCACGTACGTTCCGCTTCCGACGCCACCTCGGAAGCCCTGAGCGAGCTTCGCAGCGCGATCTCCCACCTCACGCCACACGAATCGGGACCCGCGCGCCTCGAGACGGCTCTCACCCGTGTTGTTGACACCGCTCGGTCCAGAGTGGTCGCCGTTCCCGGTGAAGCAGTCCCGGTCATCGAATGCCATGTCTCTCAGGACTTGCCGGAGCTCGACATGACGACAGCGACGAGTCTTGTGCGTATTGTCCAATCGTCGCTCGCCAACGCCCTCGACCACGCGCGCGCCTCACGCATCGAGGTTCGCGCCTACGCTGACGGTGGCGAGCTGCATGTCGATATCGAAGACGACGGCCGCGGCTTCGACGTGGACGAGGCGCTGCTCGGCCGGAGTGGCGATAGTGGCGGCTACGGGCTGGGTTTCGTTGTGCAACGCTCGCGTGAACTCGGCGGGAATGCCGCGATCATCGCCTCGCCCGGGGAGGGCACGCTCATAAGCGTGACGATCCCCGTGTCCCAGGCACCGTCGGCCCTGACCGAGTCCGCTCCAGCCTCGTGACACCCGCCCCCGAGTTCCAGAACGCTACACACTCCACCTCTCCAACCCTTCAAGGAGCGCACGCATGATTTCCATCCTCATCGCCGACGACCACCCCGTGGTGCGTGCGGGGCTGCGCGCCGTGTTTGAAAGCCACGAGGACTTCACCGTCGTCGCCGAAGCCCCCAGCGCTGAAGAGGCAGTCAAAAGAGCCAGCGAGGGCGACGTGGACCTCGTGACCATGGATCTTCGATTCGCCGACGGCGGTATGAGCGGCGTGGAGGCGATTCGCGCTATTCGCGCCCGGGGGGATCACCCGCGGATTCTCGTTCTCACCAATTACGACGACGATTCCGAGATTCTCGCCGCCGTCGAGGCCGGCGCCCAGGGGTACCTCTTGAAAGACTCCGCGCCAGCCGACCTCACGAGCGCCGTTCAGCGTGCCGCAAGCGGCGAGGTGGTGCTCGCACCCGTCGTTGCGGGCAAGCTCCTGCGCGAGATGCGCAAGGACCGCATCACGCTCACGGGCCGGGAAAGGGACGTGCTCAATGCGCTCGATCGCGGTTTGAGCAATCGCGAGATTAGCGAGGAACTGTTCCTCTCCCCCACCACCATCAAGACTCACCTCGCGCGGCTTTACGGAAAGCTCGGGGTGTCGAGCAGAACGGCGGCGCTCGCGCGGGCACGCGAAGAGGGACTGCTCGACTAGCCTCGCCCTCCGCCACTCCCCCGTGACCGTGCGATCGGACCGGCACTGCCTCGAGTCAAACAACGCTGTCGGTCTCGCACACGGCTGACGCCACCCACGTCCACCCAGTTCACGAAGTCTTCGCGAAATCGACTTGACCCTGACGTGGCGTGAGGCACCAGCATCGGTAGCGTGAACGACATGGCCAACGCTTTCGACCCAAACCCACGCTCGCATCGAGACCTCACTGTCGGCGAAACCGCCGCACTCATTGGGGTGAGTGTGCGAACTCTTCACTACTGGGACGAAATCGCTGTGGTGACCCCAAGCGGACGGTCCCGGGCGGGGTATCGCCTCTACAGCGAGCGAGATCTCGAACGACTCCACGAAGTACTCATCTACCGGGAAACCGGGATGTCACTCGCGGAGGTTCGCGAACTTCTCGTCTCGCACGATTCAAGGCGGGCAGCGACTCATGCAGATGCTGCAACGGCTTGTGAGGTTCCCTCGGAGCGGGAACGGCTAGTACAGCAGCGCGAGGTACTGCTGGGCAAAGTCGATCACCTGCACCGCATGCTGCGGGCAGTGGATTCACTGATCGAAAGGATTGACATGGGAGAGAAACTTACCCCCGAGCAACGCGCAGAAATTCTGGGGAAGGATTGGAATCCCGAGTGGGACAACGAGGCTAGGAACAAGTGGGGGCACACCGACGATTGGGCAGCTTCTCGGCAATACCAAGAATCCCAAACCGCTGAAGACCTCGAGAGTGACAAGGCTCGAATCGATGCTGTTGAAGAGAAAATCGTCTCAGCTATTCAGCGCGATGTGGATCCGCGAAGCGCCGAAGCCATTGCCCTCGCCGATGAGTACCGCAGGGCACTGACCTGGTACGACGTCACACCCGCCAAACATGTTCTGATCGCGAGAGGGTATGTGGAGGACTCACGCTTTCGCGACCGGTTCGAGTCGCGTCAAGCGGGTATGGCGGAATGGCTCAAGGACGCGATCGACGCGAACGCTCGAGAACACGGAGTCGATCCCGATACGGCCGAATGGCAGTAGACCCGTGCCCCATCACTGAGCTCACCGAGGGGAGCACAACCGGTGCTGTGCGTTTGAGACGAAAGGTATGAGAACGTCCAGCACCGGTCTTTTCTCGACGCGGGAAGCTCGCACCTGCGCAACTCGGCTCTACTTCCGTTGACGCCCGCGTTTCTTCTTCGGGGCCTCGGGCGCATCAAAAATGGTATCGCCAAGGTCGTCGACTTCCGTCGCAGTCGAAGCCTTCTCGCGCGCCGTGTTCGAGGCGCGGGACTCTCGATCAGCGCTATCGTTCGCTTCTCTCAGATTGTCGGCGAGATCAACCTGCTCGAGGCCCCGCGACAGCACGATCGGGACGACGAGCACCATGAGGGCCGCGACCACGATGATGACCCGCACGAGAGGATGCGTCCCCTCATCTCCCGTGAGGGACACGACTGCGGGCGCGGCAGCGAGTGTCATGAGCACCGCGATGGCACCGAAGCCAGACGCGCCGGCAAGTGAAGACGTGAGCGCCACCCGAGCCCGGGCCTCCGATACTTCGGTGAGCACAGACGAGTAGGCAAGCGACGCGGTGCCGCCGGCCACCCCTGACTCAACCCGCGCGAGGGCCGCCTCGCTCGAGGCGACGCGCGCGTGCGCGACAGATGCTACGCAGCCCGACGCGACGAGAACCCCGACGGCAAAGGCGGGCAGCGATGCCGCTCCGATCCCGAAGCCACATACGGCCGGAGCGAGCAGCGCACACATCACCACGATCGCTGACGTGCGCCGAAGCGCGCTCTCGAGCCCCTCAAAGAGCACCTCGTCGCCACAATCATCGGAGCCGTCGGATGAACCTCGAGCGCTCGATTGTTCGGCAAGCGCAATGCGCGCCTCAGTCACGGCATTGGCAAGAACGGCGCGCGTCGGCGTCGCGATGAACGCCACCACGGCCAGAACGGCCACAACACCGAACGCGAAACCAAGAACGACCGTTGGCGAATCAATGCTCAATGCGCGCAGCTGCCTGTCGGCCCACAGCGCACCCTGCTGCGGCGCCGCGCGCATCGCTCCCGCAATCGGTGCCACGAGCGGGAGGGCAGCAACACTCGAGAGCAGCGCGAGAACAGCGCCCGCGAGCGCCTCGTGAGAGGACTGCTCCGCAGCGTCACCGTCGCGCACCTCAACGGCGGCGTCGCGAGAATACCCAGCGCCCGCGATCGCCGAGAAGCCGCCCCACACGGCCGCGGCTCCCGCCGCAGCGAGCGCGAGAAGGTAGTAGCCGAGGTAGGCGATGCCGGCGGCGGCAGTCGCAAGACCCCACGCCGCTGCGATACCGAGCAGAGCGGCGATGGCGAGCAGCGCGAGTGCGCGACTGGAGCCGAGACCCACCGACGACGGACTGATACGCCCGAAGCGAGCGGCGACCATCCCGCGGGAGGGGCCTGCTGCCATGGCGGTCTCGGTTCGCACGTGCGGCCACACGATCGCAAGGCCCGCAAGGAGGGCGAGTGCGCCTCCAATGACGAGCGCGAGGCCCGTCACGAACGAGGGATTGATCGCGTGCAGCATGATCGTGTCGGCAACGCTTTGCGCTTCGGGGGCGTCGCCCACGTTCGCGTAGAAGCCGGAGAACTGCGCAGCGATTTTCTCAAGCAGCGGTTCGACCTCGTCGCGCGCGACAGACGCGGGTGCCTGCTGGGTATCCGAGTTAACGAAAAGCGACACAAGCAACGGGTCGTTAAAGTTCCCGAGCCCCACTTCGGCCATGCGCAGATTCGCGTAGCGAGTGGGCAGCCACAGGGAGAGAACAGAGCCGACGAGAGCGAGCGGAATGACCCCCGTGAGCCCGGCGCTCACGAAGCGCGAGGAGCGCGTCGATCCAGCGGGCACAAAAGCAGAGCCAATCAGGGCGACGAGCGCACCGCACGCGAGCACAATGGCGGAAACGAGACCGGCGAGCCCCACGATGGGCGCACCGAGCGTCATGATGGCGCCCGCGAGGAGAGCCGCGAGCGCAGCCGAATCGACCGCGCGCAGCGGACCTCGCGCGAGCGGCGGTGACAGGCGCTCGAGCGAGAGATCGTCCCGGTCTCGAGACTGCTCAAGCGTGCCAACGTCAATCCGTGCACCGGTCTCCCCCAGTGAGGAGAGTGCCACGCCCGAGCGCAGCGACGCCCCACCGATCGCGAGGCCGAGCGCGACGAGGAGAAGGAGCGGCCCCGCATCGGCATGCTTCACCACGATGAGGGCAATGAGCATGAGCGTTGCGGCGCCCACGCCGATTCCTCGCACGCTCCCGGGCAGGGCTCTCGCCGCAGAAAGACGTGGCTTTCGCGGTTCATCAGTGGCGTCCGGATCGAGGCCATCGACATTCGCACGCGCGACGAGCAGCGCACCGAGGGCCGCCACGGCGACCGCGAGGATGCTGCCAAAGAAAACGGAACCGCCGCGCAACACCCGATCACCGGCATCGCCGGGGGCAAGGGCCACGAGGATTCCCGCGCCGATCCCGCCCCACAGAGCCGAATGCGAGGCTGCCGTCACGAGCGTGCCGATCCGCGGCGCGCGATCATCGACGCCGGCTCTACCGCGCGCGATCCAGAACCACGGGTGGGCGAGGGCTACGAGCGAGAGGACCCCGGCCGCAACAAGCATCCAGGCGGTGTCGGCCCCCAAGGCGAAGGCGCTCATGCGAGAAGCGAGAGGACGAGCGCGCGCGTGCCCTCCTCGGTCAGCGTGATCGGCACGCCCCAGTCTTGCTGGTGCATGTGGCACGCGGGGAACTCTACGCTCGGGTCGGCGTCGCACGAGGCAGCGCGCGCACTGACGTGAATGACGCCTTCGCTGTAGTTCGGGTCGAGCTCAATCTCGCGCTCGAGTTCGCTCGAGGTCCCTCCTCCGCTCACGAGCATCGCCGGCGGTGTCGTCGAGACGCTCACCTGGACTGCCGGGCCGAAGGAGTCGTCGAGCTTGTGGCCCTCGGGCGGCGTAAACGCGACGGTGACCGTGAGTGGGCCGGCGTTCGAGACCGCTGTCGCGGGGCGTTCGGTCTGCTGCGGGCCCTCGTCGATTATCTGCTCGGCAGCGGGCGAAATGGACACCCACGTGAGCTTGTGCGCGCCGGATTCAACGACGATGAGCTGCGCGAGCCCATCGATTGGGTCGACAACGATGAGGTCGCTCGGCTCCGAAAGTCCGGTCGCAACGGTGACGACCGAGTCGTGAATCGGGTCGATGATCCGCACCGCGCCGTTATAGGTGTCGGCGACCGCGAGGCGGCCATCGGCGAGGACCGTAATGCCGAGGGGGTGCTGCAGGCGGGCCTTGTCGAGAGGACCGTCGACGTGACCAAAATCGAAGAGGCCCTCTCCCACGAGAGTCGTGACCTCGCTGCGATCCGCGGCAATCACGCGCACCGCACTCGTTTCGGCGTCGGCAACGAACACGGTCCCGTTGGCGTCGACCGTGACGCCCGAGGGCTGTGCCCACCACGAGCGCACGAGAGCGCCGTCTACGAGGCCCTCCTGGGTCGTTCCCGCGAGAACCGCGAGCGCGCCTTCGTCAACGAACTCGCCGTCGTCGTTGAGCGCCGCCGGCCGGTAGGTCCACATCTGGTGGATTCCCGCCATCGCGATGATGATCTGCCCGGATACGTCGTCCCATTCGACATCCCACGGTGTCGAGAGGGCGAACTGGATCGGAGTGCCCACCCCCGTGGGAAGGCTCTGCCCCTGCATCCACTGCTCGCCGTTCCCGGCGAGGGTGAACACGTGGCTTTCGATCCGGGAGCGCAGGAGCCGACGCCTGCCGAGCTGCACACCGCGCAGGCGGTGATTGCCGGTATCCGCAATCACGAGGTCGTAGCCCACTTGGTCGGCAACTTCGGGTGGAAGGACGGCGATGCCGTTCGGCTGCGAGAACTGCGCCTCGCCTGCATCACCGTCGGCCCAGCCGCGCACGCCCGTGCCGATTGCCTCGTCGACGCTCACGCCGTCGGCTTCGAACACGACGATACGGTTTTGCCCCGCGTCGCTCACAACGATGCGACCGTCGGGCAAAAGCCCGCCTTTCGAGGGGAAACGCAGTGTGTGGAGTTCGGATTGCTCGAGAACAGTAGGGGCATCACCGCGCACGAGGGTGCCGTCGGACTCCCCCTCGCTCACGAGCCTCGCGATGGTCGAGTCGAGATTCGCCGCGTGGCCCTCGCCGGACATCGACGCGGCGATGCGCCCGTGCGTGTCGAGGACCATGAGGGTCGGCCAGGCCTTCGCGCCGTACTCGCTCCACGTGCGTAGGTCGGGGTCGTCGAGAACGGGATGTTCGACGCCGTAGCGTTCGATGTTGGCGACGAGTGCGTCGTGGTCGCGCTCGAACGAGAATTTCGGCGAGTGCACACCGATCACGACAACCTCTTGCGACCACTTCTGCTCAAGCGGTCGCAGCTCGTCGAGCACGTGCAGGCAGTTCACGCAACAGAACGTCCAAAAATCGAGGACCACGATCTTGCCGTGAAGATCCTCGAGGCTCAGGTCGACCCCGCCGGTGTTGAGCCACCCGCGGCCGAGCAACTCGGACGCGTGGGGGCGTGCATTTTCGCGAAAGTTCTCGCTCGTCATGTCAGTCCTGCTTTCGGTTCGGCCAGCTCTTCACCCACGCGAGGAGGTCGGGATCGCTCAGCGAGGAGAGCGTTAAATCGGCCACGTCGATCGGTTGCCCCGTCGAGGGAATCCCGATGAGGGTCATACCCGCCGCTTTCGCCGCGCGCGCCCCAAGGGGGGAATCCTCGAAGGCGAGGCACCGCGAGGGCTCGCACCCGAGGGCTTTCGCGCCAGCCTCGTACATGTCCGGGGCGGGCTTGGGGCTTCCGACGGTACTCGAGCTTTGAAGGCTCTCAAAATACCCGAGGAGCCCAGCGGCCGTGAGTTTCTTCTCGAGAATCTCGTGCCACGAGTTCGAGGCGACCGCGATCGGCACCTTGGTCGCGGCAAGTTCGAGGAATTCGCGCGCGCCCGGCATGGTCGGCACATTGGCTCCGAGTCGCGACTGGAAGTCGTCGGTAACGATCTGCTCGACGCGAGCCGGTTCCTGGCCCGTCATGCCGCCGAGAATTTCGGCGGTCTGTTCAAGGGTCGTGCCCATGAGCGCGCCGAGATCCTCTTCGGTTGGCGTCACGCCCGCATCGTACAGAACCTTGAGCTGCGTCTCCGTCCATAGCGCCTCGGTGTCGAGGAGGAGGCCGTCGCAGTCGGTCACGATCGCGTCGGGAATCTCGTGGCGCACGAGACCGAGCGCGTTGTACACGGGCGAATAACCGCCGCGGCGGTCGGGCCACGTCGCTACCCATTCGCGCAGCCCCGGGTCGCCGATCGCAGCGATCTCAAGCTCGCCTTCGGGTCGCTGCCCGGGAATCGTAGGGGCGACGATGAGCCGGCATCCGGCGGCTGCGGCGGCCTGCGCGCCCGTTTCCGAATCCTCAATCGCGAGGGCTCGCTCGGGGGCGACGCCGAGCAGTTCGCACGCGCGCACGTAGATGTCGGGGGCGGGCTTGGGGTTTGCAACGTCGTCGAGGGAGACGACGTGATCGACATACGGCAGGAGACCCACGTCGGCAAGTTCGCTCAGGAGCGGGGCACGGTTGCTGTTGGATGCCACGGCAACGGGGATCCTCGAGCTCGCGGCCTTGAGCAGTTCCGCCGCGCCCGGAAGCACGGGGATGTCCTCGGCAAGCTTTGCAAAGTAGCTCCGCTTGAGGCTTTCGCCAACGTCTTCGGGCTTCTCCCCCGTGAGCTCCGCGATCGCGACGACGACGTCGATCACGTCGCGGCCCACCAGCCAACGGCGGCGCGCCTCTTCCATCGCGAGGGACCGGGCCTCGAGGTATTCGACCTGGGTTTCTTCCCACAGGCTTTGCGTGTTGAGAAGAACGCCATCGCAGTCAAAAACGATCGCTTCGGGTGTGAACGCACCGAAGGTTTCACGGAAGGGTGCGAGACCGGGCGAGAGAGGCTCTTGATAGTCGCTCATAGTGCCCCCACCATACGCAGCGGCCCTGAAAGGAGCCCGTTTCCATCACAGCTTTTGTGCACGCGAGCGCCCTAACATGTGGAACGTTAATCTTGCGTCGTCCTTGGAAGGCAAACCCCCGCCATGACTGCACTCACACGCGGATCCGTTCTCGTGATCGGAGCCGGCCCCTCGGGTCTCGCGGCCGCCGCCGCTCTCTCCTCCCTCGGGGTGGATTTCGACCTTGTGGATGCGCAAAACCACGTGGGTGGCGTGTGGAACATCGCTAACGAGGACGCCCCGACCTGGCCGAACATGAAGCTTGCCACCTCGAAGTCGCATACGCAGTTCGAGGACCTTCGCATGCCCGTCAGCTTCCCCTCGTTCCCCTCGACCGACGAATACGCGACTTACCTTCGGGCCTACGCCTCGCATCACGGCCTCACGGAACGGTTTGAACCCAACAAAGCGGTGCGCAGCGTTCGCTCGTTCGGCGAGGGCGAGTGGGAAGTAGATTTCTCCTCCGGCGAAGTACGCCCGTACACGGCCATCATCGCGGCGCACGGGGTCTCGCAGCGTCCCTTCCTGCCGCCGCTGTGGCACGAGGCTCGCGAATCTGGCGTTCGCACTATCCACTCGAAGAACTTCCTGGGCGGCGACGACACCGCTGAAAAGGACGTGCTCGTGATCGGTGGCGGCCAGGAGGCGGCCGATATCGCCGTCGAGCTCGCGAAGGCGAACCGTCGCGTGGCCCTTCACCCCACCGAAGCGCACTGGGTCGTTCCGCGCACATGGGGTCCGTTCGCGGGCGATTCCCTTGCCCGCCTCGAGCCGACCTTCCTCGGTCGAGCCTTCAACGATACGGTCGCCGAGAAGCTCATTGAGCGCGCGATCGGCCGCCCGGAGAACGTGGGGCTACCCAAGCCCGAGGTCTCGGTCATGGAGGACGAACCGATCGTGTCGGATTCGTTCCTCACGCTCGTCAACGACCGCCGTATCGAAATCCTTCAAGACTCGGCTCACCTGCCGTTCGAGCGCTTCGAGCTGATCGTGTTCGCGACCGGTTACGAGCCTGGAGCCGACTACCTCGATCCCGAATACACGAGCGATCTTTTCCTCGGTGCCTTCCCGCGTTCGCGCCGCGACCTCGCCGTCCTTGGCCAGGTGCGCGTGCTCGGCGGCGTCACGCCGATCCTCACGCAACAGGCGGACATCGCGGCATATGCCACGAAGGAATTCCTCGAGGAAATCGAGACCGGCACCACCTCCCCCGCTCTCGCACGCTTTGAAAAGCTCAAGTCTCGCGCCGACGCCGACGTGCGCCGCACCGCTCCCCACTCGAGCGAAAAGGGGCTTCGCGGCGCATTTTCAGGGGTTGCCTCGCGCGTGCGCACCGCCACCCGTTCGACGCGCATCGCGGAGCTTTCGCCGTGGGCCGAGCAGAACGCGCTCGACTCGCTGCCCGAGGATCAGCCGATTCGTCTCCCGCTCACCGACCGCGAACGTCTGCTGGCGCGCCTGTCGACCGCGCGCGCGATTTTCGAGAAGTAAGGGCTGAAGCCGCGAATACCGCTGCGCCGTAGAGCACGATGATGGCTCCGGCGACGCTCGCGCCGCAATGCTGGTCACGGAGCGTATCGGCGAGCCACGTGCGGCCGGTCGCGCCAAACCAGCTTGGCGCAATCGCGTACGGCGTAAGTGCCATGACGGCGAGAACAAGGACAGTCCCCGCGAGTCCGGTCTCGAAGGCCCACTTCTGCCCTGCGCGTACAAGTACGACGAGCAGGGCGCCGCACGCGATCATCGCCAGATCAAGCCCGAGGTTCGCCGGGTGGGATTCGAGAAGTCGCCGCATGAGCGCCGGGATGAGATAGGCGCACGCGAGGGTGAGCGCTGGCACCAGCGAAAGGGCAAACGCGAGGGTCCGACGCTTGCTGAGCACACCCCGAATCTTCGCGAGCGCGGCGTCGCTCACCCCCATTCCGAGGGCGCTTCCGGGCAGTATCGCAAGCGCGAGCGCTAGCGCGAGGTGCGCGCTGAAAAGCACGCGGGAATAGACCGCAAGCGCGCTCGAGGCAAGAAGCGGGTAGAGCACGAGCGCAAGGATGAGCCAGCGACGCTCAGTGGCGCTTACGCCCCGAGCGATGCCGCGCATGAGAAGCCACGTGAGCGCGAGGATCGAGGCACCAATCGCGAAAATATCGGGCCTTATCTGCCCAAGCGCGGCAAGGCTGCGCGGATCGGGCGGGAGCGCATAGGTCGTGAGGATCCCCGCGGGGGTGGCGGGCGGCGGAATGTTCTGTGCGGGTGGTGGCGCGCTCGACATCGCCGCGGCCAACCCAATCGCCGCACCCATGAGGAGAATTTCAAAGAGCGCCAGTTCGCGAAAACCGGAGCGGCCGAGCGTGGCGCGCCGGGCGAGGACGCGGCGCTGCGCATAACCGCACGCACCGAGCGCGAGCAGCAACAGCGCCTTGGCAAGGCCCAGCTGGCCGTATGGATGGGTGAAGAGTTCACTGATGGCGCTCAGGCGTGCGAGGATCGCGAGGAGTCCAGAGACCGCGAGGGCGATCCACGCGACGAGGGCGAGCGAGGAGAAGCGCCCGATCGTGCGGCGCATTGCAGGCTCGTCTCCCGGCTCAAGAGCGGGAAGAAACTGGAGCACGAGTAGCGGCCCCACCCAGGCCGAGAACGCCAAAAGGTGGAAGAACATGGAACTCGTCGCGCTCTCGTGGCTCACACTTCCCGCGGCGTGCCCCGTCATCCCCTTGGCGACGATCGCCCCGAGGGCCGTGAGCGTCGTTGCGCGGGCCGTGCGCGCGCTTGTCCCCGAGACCCCGACCGCGCTTGCGAGGGCCGCAGCGACGATCGCGGTCAAGCTCCAGACTCCGAGGTCGCTCGCGGCAAACACGCCGATGTCGGAGCCGAAATGTGCGGAAAAGAGCGGCTGTCCAGACGAGAGCGAGTACGCGAGAATGAACTGCACAACGAGCAGGAGCGTCCACACGATAGCGCTCGTGAACGCGATCGTCATGGCGCGCGCTCGTGCGCGCGCCGACCACGCCCCGCTCTCCGGCGAAGCATCAAGCAGCCAGCCAGCAAGAATCGACCCGCCGAGCGTGAGCGCACCCGCGGCCGCGGCAAGAGCTGCGCTTACGGGAAGCAGGGCCTCGGTCGCGCGGCCGGCGTTGACGAGGAGAATCTCTGCGTCTCCCGCCGCGTAGCGGGCACCGGCCAGCGCTATAGCTGCGCCGCCCGCGAGGGCGACGAGCGCGATAAGGAGCGCGGCGAACACCGCGCGCGAGTGCGCACGGCTCACGCGGTCACCACAATGCCGAGCCAGAACGCCGCGAGTGCCGATCCGAGGCTGAGCGCGTAGTAGCCGAGGGCGGTCACCGTCGCACGCGACCGCACGAGCTTCACAACTTCGAGCATGAAGGTCGACATGGTCGAGAGTGCCCCGCAAAAGCCCGTGCCGAAGAGCGCCGCAAAGCTCGCGGACACGAAGTCGGTGCTGCCACCGAGGCGGCGCAACACAATCGCGAGAAGAAATGAGGCGATGACGTTCGCGACGAACGTCGGCCACGGGATGGGCGAAGGTTCCTGATCGGGACCCGAGGGGCGCGTGAGGGCCGGGATGAACGTGAGGCCGTACCGCACGACGGAGCCGACGGCGGCACCGAACGCGACGATCAACGCAGTCATCATGACTCCTCACCCCTTTCGACATGCTCGCGTGCACTCATCGCGCCCACGCGAGCGCCGGCAAGCAACCCACCCACGACCGCAAGCACACACACGAGGACGCTCGCGGTCACGTACTTGAAGGCCTCGAGGGGAAAACCCGCGCCAATAATCGCGGCAATCTCCCCCGTGAACGTACTCATCGTCGTGAACCCACCGCAAAAGCCCGTGCCGAGCACGAGCTGGAGCTGCGCGTATTTCGGAGGGTTCTCATCCCAGTACCCAGTGAGCGCCCCGAGGATCAGGCAGCCGAGGATGTTTGCAGCGAGGGTTCCCCACGGGAGATCAACGAGTGTGAGCGTCGTCGTCGTGGGGAGGATGACGGCGAGGGCGTAGCGCACAACCGCGCCGATAGCGCCCCCGAGCGCCACCCACCAAAATCCCCTGCGGAAAGGAAGGGCTTTGGGCGGCACGCGCACGGTGCGAATCGCGGTCGTCTCAGTGCTCGTGACGGCCGAAAACTCGGCCGTGCGCAAGAGCGGATCTTCGCGGCGGAGGCGTTCGCGCCTTTCTTGGTCGTCCATCACCGCTCTAGCGTACGTCAGCCCCAAACGAGCCCGAGGCTCGGGTTTTCGAGAACCGCAGAGACGTCGCGAAGAAGCTCGGAGCCGAGCGCGCCATCGATCAGACGATGGTCAAAGCTCAAGGCAAGCGAACACACCTTGCGCGGGACGATTTCGCCATCGACAACCCACGGCTTGTCTTTGATCGCACCGAAACCGAGGATGACGGATTCGCCGGGATTGAGAATCGGGGTGCCCGAATCAATACCAAACACGCCGAAGTTCGTGATCGTAATCGTGCCGTTGCGAGTTGCCGAAAGCGGCGTCTGGCC
The DNA here is from genome assembly GCF_902381725.1 of Dermabacter jinjuensis. Taxonomy (GTDB): domain Bacteria; phylum Actinomycetota; class Actinomycetes; order Actinomycetales; family Dermabacteraceae; genus Dermabacter; species Dermabacter hominis. The sequence continues at coordinate 303,417 of NZ_LR698963.1, forward strand.
CGCGCGTGCCGTATGGGCGAGATCGTTGATGCTCACCGCTAGTTCGCGCAGCGTGAGCAGGTGCGCATCCTTGATGTTCGGCACGATGAGGCCGCGCGGGGTTGCCGCGGCGATACCGAGGTTGACGAAGTGCTTATAGACAATCTCTTGGTTGTCCTCGTCCCACGACGCGTTCACCTCGGGATTGCGGCGGATCGCCACGAGTAGCGCCTTTGCCAGCACGACGAGCGGGGAGATCTTGACGTCTTTCCACTCGCGGCTCTTCTTGAGCGTGTCGAGAAGCGCGAGGGTCTCGGTCATATCGACCTCGTTGAACACCGTGACATGGGGGGCCGTGAACGCCGAGCTCACCATCGCCTCCGCGGTGCGCTTTCGCACGCTGCGGATCGGGACGCGCGTCGTCTCCTCGTCGCTCGTCACGCCGGGGAACGGTTGGCTCTTCGGGGTCTTCATGTGGCCGGCGAGGTTGTCGGGCGCCTGCTTCTCCTCGCTCGGGAAGTAGCTGCCCGCCTGCTCGGGGGCGCCGTCGAGCGAGCGCTGGGACGCCGCGATCACGTCCTGGCGAGTCACAACTCCGCCGCGCCCAGTCGCGAGCACGTCGTGGAGGGCAACGCCAAGATCCTTCGCGAGCTTACGCACGGGCGGCTTCGCGAGGATGCGATCGATCGGGACCTGCGGTTCCGCACCGCTCTGCGCGATCGCGCGCTTCTTGCGACGCGGTGTGGGCGTCTCGCGCGCGCCGTAGCCCACCAGGGTTTTCGGCTCGGTCTCCTCGGGCTTTTCGGAAGCATCGGCCTTTTCGGAAGCGTCGGGTTCCGACGCCTGCCCAGCCTCCGGATCGGTCTCAATATCAAACATGGGCTCGCCCACGTTGAGCTCGTCGCCTTCCTTCACGTGCACCTTGGCGACGATGCCTGCGACGTGCGAGGGAAGCTCGACGGCACTCTTGGCCGTTTCGACCGTCACGACCGGGTCGTTGATCTCGACCCGGTCTCCCTCCTTGACCTTGATCTCGATGATCTCCGCCTCGGTGAGGCCCTCGCCGGGGTCGGTGAGGCAAATCTGGGTGATGCTGCTCATGAGGGAACCTTTCGGGGTGAGTCAGTGCTCGGTGAATCAGTAATCGAGGCAACGGTCAACGGCGTCGAGCACGCGCTCGAGGTCGGGAAGGTAGGCGTGCTCCATGCGCGCCGGCGGGTACGGCGTGTGGTAGCCACCCACGCGCATGACGGGTGCCTCCAGGCTATAGAAGCAACGCTCGGTGATGCGCGCCGCGATTTCACCGCCGAGGCCGCCAAACACGGGCGCTTCGTGCACGATGACGAGCCGGCCCGTCTTCGTCACGGAGCCCTGAATACAGTCAAAATCAATCGGGTTGAGGCTTCGCAGGTCGATCACTTCGAGTGACAGGCCGTCCTCTTCTGCCGCCTGGGCAGCCTCGAGAGCCACGGGAACCGTCGGACCCCACGACACGAGCGTAAGATCCGCACCCTCGCGCACAACGTTCGCCTCGTAGTGCTTGAGGGCGGGGCGGTTGTCGGTGTCGACCTCGCCCTTGACCCAGTAGCGGCGCTTGGGTTCGAACATGATGACGGGATCGTCGGATTCGATCGCCTGGCGCGTCAGCCAGTAGGCGTCATTCGCGTTCGACGGGGTAAGGATTCGCAGGCCAGCGGTGTGAGCAAAGAGCGCCTCGGGGCTCTCCGAATGGTGCTCAACCGCGCCGATGCCCCCTCCGTAGGGAATGCGGACAACGACGGGCATGCGCACGCGCCCCTCGGTGCGGTAGTGAGTCTTCGCAAGCTGAGTTGTGATCTGGTTGTAGGCGGGAAAGACGAAACCGTCGAACTGGATCTCGCAGATTGGCCGGTAGCCGCGATAGGCGAGTCCGACCGCAGTGCCGACGATTCCGGCCTCGCCGAGCGGCGTGTCCACGACACGCAGTGCACCGAATTCGTCGAGCAGCCCCTGCGTCACGCGGAACACGCCGCCGAGACGAGCAACGTCCTCGCCCATGAGCATGACCTTGTCGTCCGCACGCATCGCATCGCGGATCCCCAGGTTGATCGCTCGGGCGATCGGAAGCTTTTCGACGCTCACTTGCCCTCGCCCTCCTCTTCGAACTGTTCGATATAGCGAATGTACTCGGCGCGCTCTTCTGCCACGAGAGGATGCTCGTCAACGTACACGTGATCGAAAATCTGGACCGGATCCGGATCCTCGAGCGCGTGGATGTGGTGATGAAGGCTCATCGACAGATCGTGCCCCTCTTCCTCGCAGCGCGACACGAATGCGTCGTCGAGCTGGTCCTCGCGCCGCAAGTACGCCTCAAACCGCGCGATCGGATCGAGCGCAGCCCACTGCTTCTCCTCGTCTTCGCCGCGGTAGATGCGCGGCTCATCGCTCGTCGTGTGCGCGTTCATACGGTAAGTGAGAGCTTCGATGAAGTGTGGCCCCTGCCCTCCACGCGCGGCATCGAGCGCAAGGCGGCTCACGGCGTAGCTCGCGAGCACGTCGTTGCCATCCACGCGAACCGAGGGAATGCCCCAGCCGCGGCTGCGCTGCGCGAGCGGTACGCGCGTTTGTACGCTCGTTGCGGTCGAGATCGCCCACTGATTGTTCTGGGTGAAAAACACGATCGGCGCTTCAAAGCTCGCAGCCCACGTGAATGCTTCGGAAACCTCGCCCTCGGAGCTCGCACCGTCACCGAAGAGTGCGAGAACGGCCGTGTCGGTTTCGGGGTCGCCCGTTGCGCACGCACCATCCCGGGTGATGCCCATGGCATAGCCAACAGCCTGGGGGGCTTGAGCGCCGAGCACAATCATGTACGGGTGGGTCATGAGCTCGCGCGGGTCCCAGCCGCAATGGTTGATTCCGCGCCATACCTCGAGAAGCTTCCACGGCTCGATCCCGCGTGCCCACGCGACGCCGTGTTCGCGATAGGTCGGGACGAGGTAGTCGTGCGCACGGGCCGCGTGCCCAGCACCGATTTGCGCGGCCTCCTGGCCCACGGCGCTCGCCCACAGGCCGAGCTGCCCCTGGCGCTGGAGGGAGGTTGCCTCGTGGTCAGCGGCGCGAACGATCACCATGTCACGGTAAAAACCGCGCAGGTCGTCGAAGTCGAGGTGCGCGAGCGCGGCATCGAGCTCATCGTGTGGCGTGCGCGTGCCATCGGGCGAAAGAAGCTGGAGCGTCGGTTCACTCGAGGCGGGGGTCGGTATCGCTGTCTGGAAAACACTCACGGTCCCAAGCCTAACCTACGGTGGCGTAGGTTTCAGCCTGTCTGGTCCCCCACTCCTTCACGACATCGATTAGGCGCGAGTTCGCGGCTTCCTCCGCAATTGTGATCCGGCAACCGTCGGACCCATAGCCACGCACCACGAGGCCGCGCTCAAGCGCAAACTCCACGAACTCGCCCGTGCGCTGTCCAAGCGGGAGGTACACGAAGTTGCCGTGCGAAGGCACGTACGCGCAGCCACGCTCGAGGCCCGCGAGCGCACTCTCGACTCGCGCGCGCTCCGCACGGATCCACGAGACTCGCCGCTCGAGTTCGCTGCACGCGGGCTCCTCGAGTGCCGCACACGCCGCTACCTGCGCGAGGCTCGAGGCGCCGAATGGAATCGCGACCTTATTCAGCGCACCCGCGAGCCGCGGGTGGGCGATCGCGTAGCCGAGCCTGAGTCCCGCGATGCCGTGAACCTTCGAAAACGTGCGCACGCGCACGAGGTTTGCGAAGCGCTCGAAAAGGCTCGCCGAGTCCGCGCGCACGTCAGGATCCGCGAACTCGATGTAGGCCTCATCGAGCGCGACCGTGACGGTATCGGGTACGGACTCGAGAAACGCCTCGAGCTCGGCAGTTCCGAGCACCGTTCCCGTCGGATTATTCGGCGAGCACAACAGGATCAGGCGCGTGCGCGAGGTGACGCACGAGGCCATCGCCTCAAGATCGTGCTCGTAGCGCGCGTTGAGAGGGACCGGGACGGCTTTCGCGCCATGAGATTGGACGAGGATCGGGTAGGCCTCGAAGCTACGCCACGGGAAGACCACCTCATCCCCCTGGTCGGCGAGCGCTCGCACGAGGTCGCCGAGGACGGCCGAGGCACCCGTTGAGACGTGGATCTGGGCCGGCACGACACCGTGGAGGGCAGCGAGGGCCTCGCGAAGCCGGGTCGCGGACATATCGGGATAGCGGTTGAGACCGGCGAGCTCCCTCTCGAGCGCCTCGCGGATCTGCGCGAGAGGCGCGAAAGGCGATTCGTTTGAGCTCACCTTAAAGGCGTCCGCCGGCGCCGGTTTGCCCGGAACGTACGAGGGAATTGACTCGAGGGTTGCGCGCACGTGAATGTTTTCGGCCATGCACGAATGGTACGTGCCGGGGGCACTCACGCGCGGTCCGTGCCAAAATGGCAGCATGCGCCTTAGTGACATTGACCCCGCCCTCCCGCTCACCCCACTCGATGGACGCTACCGCGCCCAGGTCGCCCCGCTCGTGGACCACCTCAGCGAAGCAGCCCTCAACCGGACCCGCATCGTCGTTGAGACCGAATGGATGATCCACCTCCTCGACCAGGGTGCGATTCCCGGCCTTCGCGCGCTCACGGACGACGAGCGCGCGCTCCTTCGCCGAATTCCCGAGGACTTCGGCGCCGAGGGCATCGCCGAGCACGCCGAGATCGAACGTGAAACCGTGCACGACGTCAAGGCCGTCGAGTACTACATCAAACGCCGCCTCGCGGGCACGAGCCTCGAGCCCCTCGCCGAAATCGTGCACATTTACTGCACGAGCGAAGACATCAACAACCTCTCCTACGCCCTCATGGTCAAGGGCGCCCTTCACGACGTGTGGCTGCCCGCGCTCACGGACCTGACGGCCGACATCGCACAGCTTGCACGCGAATGCGCCGACATCCCCATGCTGAGCCGCACCCACGGCCAAGCGGCGACCCCCACGACCCTCGGCAAGGAACTCGCCGTGTTTGCCTACCGCCTCGAGCGCCAGATCGCGCGTCTGAGGGGCGACGAGATCCTCGGAAAGATCAACGGTGCGACCGGCACGTGGGCCGCCCACGTCATCTCCGTACCCGACACCGACTGGCCCGCGATCGCGAAGAGCTTCGTGGAGCACCTCGGCCTCACGTGGAACCCGCTCACGACCCAAATCGAGAGCCACGACTGGCAAGCAGAGATCTATTCTGATGTCGCGCGTGCGGGCCGGATCCTGCACAACCTCGCGACCGACATGTGGACTTACATCTCGCTCGGCTACTTCCGCCAGCGCCTGAGCGCCCAGGGCGGCACGGGAAGCTCCACCATGCCGCACAAGGTGAACCCGATCCGTTTCGAAAACGCCGAAGCCAATCTCGAGATCTCGGGGGCGCTCTTCGACGTCCTCGCCCAGACCCTCGTGACCTCGCGCCTTCAGCGCGACCTCACTGATTCGACAACGCAGCGCAACATCGCGCCCGCCTTCGGGCACTCGCTCCTTGCGATCTCTAACCTCAAGCGCGGGCTCGCCGGCCTCGATACCGACGCCGAGCAGATGGCACGCGATCTTGACGCCAACTGGGAGGTCCTCGGGGAAGCCGTCCAATCCGTCATGCGTACCCTCGGCATTCAGGGGGTCGAGGGTATGGATTCACCGTATGAACGCCTCAAGGAACTCACGCGCGGCAAGCGCGTCGACGGCGACGCGATGCGAGAGTTCATCACGTCGCTCGGCCTGCCCGAGAAGGAGCGCGAGCGACTCCTCGCTCTTACCCCCGCGACCTACGTGGGGCTCGCCTCCTCGCTTGTCGACTACCTCGAGGGCTGATCTGCGCATGAACGACTGCTGCTCGACCCCGCACGGGACCACGCCTGGCTATCACGCCGACAAGGACGCCTACGTACGCCGCCTGAGGCGCATCGAGGGGCAGGTGCGGGGACTCCAGCGCATGCTTGAGGACGACACGTACTGCATCGACGTCCTCACGCAAGTCAGTGCCGTCAAGCGCGCCCTTGAGTCGGTTTCGCTCGAGCTCGTCGAGGACCACGTACGCCACTGCGTGCGCGATGCGGCCGCCGACGGCTCCCCCGCCGTCATCGACGCCAAACTCACCGAGGTGCTCACGGCCGTCAAACGCCTGATGTAAAGGGCCCGACGGTTGCCGGTAACCGTCGGACCCAAAATTCCGGCCCACCGGATTCCGCGCGCCCTAAAGTCCTCGCGCTCTGGCTCACCCGGGCGCACAATGGTGCCACCCCAGCCCCACAATGATGTGTTTGAGGACGGTCCGCTATGAGTGATCAGTACGTATACCCTTTCAGCGCCGGCTCGCGCGAGCAGGTCGACCTGCTCGGTGGTAAAGGCGCGAATCTCGCCGAAATGACCCAGCTTGGGCTTCCCGTACCACCAGGCTTTACGATCACGACCGACGCCTGCCGGTACTACATGCGCTACGGCCATGAGCCGAGCGTGCTTGCCGACCAGGTCAAACGCGAACTCGCGAGTGTCGAGAAGGAACTCGGGCGCACGTTCGGCGATCCGAAGAACCCCCTGCTCGTGAGCGTGCGCTCGGGCGCGAAGGTCTCGATGCCCGGCATGATGGAGACGGTTCTGAACGTCGGCCTCAACGACGAGACGCTCGAGGGGCTCGCGGAGCTCTCGCATTCACGGCGATTCGCGCTCGACTCGTACCGACGCCTTCTGCAGATGTTCGGGCGTACCGTGCTCGATATCGATGCCGAACTGTTCGAGGCGGTTCTCGACGACGCTAAGTCGGCTGCGGGAGCCGCGAGCGATGTCGAGCTTTCGGAAGGCGACCTCGAGCGGGTCGTCGCGAGTTTTAAAGAGATCATCGAGCAAGAATCCGGCTCGCCCTTCCCTCAGGACCCGTTCACGCAGCTCACCATGAGTATCCACGCGGTGTTCGACTCGTGGAATTCGCCGCGCGCGATCGTGTACCGCAACACCGAGCGCATCCCCCACGACCTCGGCACCGCCGTCAACGTGTGTTCGATGGTTTTCGGGAACCTCGATGACCAGAGCGCGACCGGTGTCGCCTTCACGCGCGACCCCGCGACGGGCGCTCGCGGCGTGTATGGCGACTTCCTCCTCAACGCTCAGGGCGAAGACGTCGTTGCGGGCATTCGCAACACGCTGAGCCTTCCCGATATGGAGAACCTGCTTCCCGAGAACTATCGCGAGCTCGTGGGCATCATGGAAAAGCTCGAGCGACACTATCGCGACCTGTGCGATATCGAGTTCACGGTCGAATCGGGCAAGCTATGGATGCTTCAAACCCGCGTGGGTAAGCGCACCGCCGCTGCCGCGTTCCGCATCGCCACCGCCCTCCTCGACGAGGGAGCGATCACCGAGAACGAGGCGCTCATGCGCGTGACCGGTGACCAACTCTCGCGCCTCATGTTCCCCGCCTTCGATTCTCATGCCGAGCGCGTACTCCTCGCCCGCGGCATGAACGCCTCCCCGGGGGCCGCTACCGGTCACGTCGCCTTTACCACCGCGGACGTGCTCGCGCGCGCTAAAGAGGGCACGCGGTCGATCCTCGTGCGCCGCGAGACCAACCCCGACGACCTCGCGGGCATGATCACCGCCGAAGGCGTGCTCACGGCACGCGGCGGGAAGACCTCCCACGCGGCCGTCGTTGCCCGCGGCCTCGGCCGCACGTGCGTGTGCGGTGTCGAGGCGTTCACCGTCGATGAGGCCGCCCGCGAAGTACGCGTCGATGGTGAAGTGGTGCTGCGCGACGGGGATCTCGTGTCGATTGATGGCACGAGCGGTGAAGTATTCCTCGGAGAGGTCCCCGTGCAGCCGAGTGCCGTCGCCGCCTATTTCGAGTCGGGTGCAAGCCTCGACGACGGTGATGCCACGAGCCTCGAGGGGCTCGATACAGCAGAGGCAGAGCTCGTCACAAGCGTTGACCGGCTCATGCGCATCGCCGATCGCGAACGCGCTCTCCTCGTCCGTGCCAACGCCGACACCCCCGAGGACGCCGCACGGGCACGCCGCATGGGGGCCCAGGGCATCGGGCTTACGCGCACCGAACACATGTTCCTCGGCGACCGCCGCACGCTCGTCGAGAACCTCATCCTCGCCGCAAGCCCCGAGGAACGCGAGGAAGCGCTCGCCGCGCTCCTGCCCCTCCAGCGCGGAGACTTCCTCGAGATGATCCGCGAGATGGACGGCCTGCCCATGACCGTGCGCCTCCTCGATCCGCCGCTGCACGAGTTCCTCCCCGACCTCACCGAACTCTCGGTGCGGATCGCGAAGGCTGAAGAGCGCGGCGAGCACAACGATCACGAGATCAAAGTGCTCGAGGCCGTGAAGCGCCTGCACGAGCAGAACCCGATGCTCGGCCTTCGCGGTGTGCGGCTCGGGCTTTCCATCCCCGGCCTCTTCGGCATGCAGACCCGCGCGATCCTCGAGGCCGAGGCACAGGCCCGCGCCGAGGGACTGAATCCGCAGGTCGAGATCATGATCCCGCTCGTAAGCTCCGTGCGTGAGCTGCGTGAGATCAAGAAGGAAATTTTCGCCGTTCGCGACGCGGTCACGCAGGAAACGGGCCTCAAGCTCACCACCGTGATCGGTTCGATGATCGAGCTGCCGCGCGCTGCCCTTCGTGCCGACGAGATCGCCGAAGAAGCCGAATTCTTCAGTTTCGGCACGAACGATCTCACGCAAACCACGTGGGGCTTTTCACGCGACGACGTCGAGGCCGGCTTCTTCTTCACCTACAAGGAGCACGGCATCCTCCTCACGAGCCCGTTCGAGTCGATCGACCAATTCGGCGTCGGTGAACTCGTACGCATCGGCACCGAACGCGGCCGTGCCGTCAACCCGGACCTCCACGTCGGCGTGTGCGGCGAGCACGGTGGAGACCCGAGCTCGGTTCACTTCTTCAACTGGCTCGGGCTCGACTACGTCTCGTGCTCACCGTTCCGCGTGCCCGTCGCGCGCCTCGAGGCGGGGCGCGCGACACTCAGCGTGGATGACTTCGAGATGAGCCACTAGCGCGGGCGGATGGAGAGCACGTCGACGTTCGCCTCGGGCGGGGCCGTGAGCGCGTAGCGCACGGCCTCGCCGATCGTTTCGGGCTTCATGTAGTCGCTCTCCACATATTCGCCACCCTCGTAGGCGCGCAATTCGCGTTGCATGTCTGTCGCGACGCGCCCCGGGTGGAGCGATACGACGCGCACGCCCCGCTCGCGTTCTTCCTCGCGCAGCGCATCGGAAAGAGCGCGAAGGGCGAACTTCGTCGCGGAGTACACGGCGTTGCCGGGCTTCGACGTGAAACCCGAGCCAGAGTTCACGAACACGATCGTGCCGCGCGCCTCGCGAAGCTCCGGGAGGATCTGGGCGGTGAGAACGGCCTGCGCTGTCACGTTCATGTGGAGAGCGAACTCCCAGTCGCCCGGCTTGGTGTTCTCGACCGTGTCGCCGGCGAGAACGCCCGCGCTCAGCACGGCGCCGTCAAGCCCGCCGCTGCCTGTTCCGAGGGCGCCGCTCTCGCGGGCCTCGCGCATGCCGTCGATAATCTTCTGCGAGTCGGAAAGGTCCGCAAGGACATACTCAGCCGACGGTAGCTCAGCGACGAGCGCTTCAAGCGCCTTTTCGTCGCGGCCCACGAGCACGAGGTGGGCGAAGTCTTTGAGCGCAAAGGCGGTCGCACGGCCGATGCCGCGGGTCGCGCCCGTGATCAGGATGCGAGGCTTCGAATTCGTCATAACCCCACTGTGTCACGTTCGCCTCGAGGAAGCCTGCCCGGAACACTCGGGGCTAAAGCACGCGCCCGGGTTTCCCTTCATCGGTGACAACGGGGAGACCCTGCATGAGCCACGCGCCCATACCGCCACCAACGTTGATCGCTTCGATTCCCTGCATGGCGAGCCACTGAGCGACCTGCGAGGAGCGCCCACCCGAGCGGCACACGAGGTAAATGTCCCGCTCGCGGCCCTCGTCATCCTCCACAAAGAGCTCATCGAGATGTGCGGCGAGGCTGCTCGCGGGGAGATGGCGAGCGCTTGGCGCGTGCCCCGCGTCCCACTCATCCTGCTCACGTATGTCGAAAAGGAGGGCGCCCTCGGGGACACTCAGCGGGTCAACGGTTTCGAAATCCATGCGTTCAGCCTAGAGGGATTCGCTCCGTGTTGGCCACAAGCACCGGCACTCCGGGAAGTTCCGAGGCGCCGGTGCTCATGTTCGCCCACGGCAGGTTTCAGCCGGCTGCGCGCACGCGGGCGCGCGCCGCCCGGGCCACGAGCGGGGAACTCACGAGGGCCGACGCCGACACGAGCCCGAGTGCGGCCACGACGCTCACGACGAACCCCACTGCGACAAGAGGATCCGATGCTGCCGAGCCCATGAGCGAGAAAAGAACGAGCGCCGCCATGAACACGGAGACCGCGAGGGAGATCGCGACGGGAATCGCGATCTCCGCGATCCGTGCACGGTGCAGCTGGCTGATACTCGCGCCAGCAACGTGCTGGGAGCGGTACCTCGACGCCTGATCGATCACTCGCGCGGTGTGGGTGACACCGGTACTCACAGCCGCGAGCACCGTCGCGATCCCCACCGTCAGCACAGCACCCGTCAAGAGCGCCTGGTTCATGAGCCGCGAGGACTCATCCACGCTCGGCAGCGACGTCACAATCGAGGCAAAACCGGAAACGACAAGCGCAATCGTCACGCCCGAGACCGCCCTCCAGCCCGCGCGCGGATCGGCGCACAGACGCCGCGCCCCCACGAGGAGACTCGGTGTCGGCGCGAGGGACGCAACGATGCGCGCGATGACCCACACGATAAACGGACCAGCGAGATTCACGGAGAAGACCATTATTCCCACGGTCAACACCACCGCCACAATCACAGCGCCGAGCGACACGCCCTGGATGCGGGGAAGGAATTGCGCCACCGCGAAGAACACAATGATGCTCAACACCCATACGAGAAGGCGCATGACCGACATGCGCACCTTGTGCGCACCTCGGGCAATTCCGAGGGGACTCAAGGCAACCCCCGTGAGGGTGATCGACGCGGAGACCGAGGCAAACAGCGCAAGAGCACAAGGCGTAAGGGCGAGAGCCCACCACGGCAAGATGAGCTCCGCAGCCGTAAATTTCCGGATCCCGAAATCGAGATGCGAAAGCGGCCACGCGAGTGCAACGTGACAGGCAACGCCGATCACCGCGCCCACGACTGATTGCCAGGCGACGTCGGACACCGCGACCCCCGCCACCTGCGCGCGCGTGCCCCCAACGAGCCGAACCGCAGCCAAGTCTTTTTCGCGGCGCGCGAGGGACAGTCGAGCCGCCGCCCCACCGAGGGCGATCGCGTTCGGGACGAGCAGCACGCACGCGAAGACCGCACAGATCACCAGCAGCGGTGTGATCTGTGCTTCGGGCGACGCCGATGGATCTGTCGCTTCAAAACCGCTCGGACCCAGCCGCCCATAGAAAGCGCCCGTGCCCGCAAGAACCGTGCACACGATCGCCGTCGCCGCCGCGAACGCGATCACCGGGAGAGCGTTCGCGAGAGATCGTCTCCCCCGCACAAGCATGAGCAGGGCGCTCATCGCACAAGCTCCCGTTCGATCTGGCCGTCGCGCATCACGATCGTGCGCGCACACGCAGCCGCAACGCCCTCGTCGTGTGTCACCATCACGAGCGCGCTACCGGCATCAGCGGTCGCCTGCAGGAGCAGATGGAGAACCTCCTGGCCGGTCTTCTGATCGAGCGCCCCGGTGGGCTCATCGGCATACACAACCGACGGCTCCCCCGCAAGGGCACGGGCGATAGCGACACGCTGCGCCTGGCCGCCCGAGAGCTGACCGGACCGGCGCTCCTCGAGCCCCGAAAGCCCAAGCGCAGCGAGCCAATGCTTCGCCATTCCCTTTGCCTTCCGCCGCGAGACACCCGCAAGCATCCGCGGGAGCATCACGTTCTCGAGGGCACTCAGTTCAGGGAGCAGCTGGCCATCCTGGAAAACAAAACCGAAATCGGTGCGGCGCAACTTCGTTCGCGCAGCATCGCGCATGTCGCGCAGATCGCGTTCGCCGTAAAGAACCCGGCCGCCAGTCGGCGCGAGGATTCCCGCGAGGCAGTGCAGCAGGGTCGACTTGCCGCAACCCGACGGCCCCATAATGGCGAGGCTTTGACCAGAGTAGATATCAAGATCCACGCCTCTCAGGGCGTGTGTATGTGCGTCATAGGCAAGCGAGAGATTGCGCGCCGAAAGGACGATCGGGCAGGCGCCGGGAACGGTTCCGACGGCTGGCTGGGCAACAGAGGAAGGTGGAAACTTGTGTGGTGTTGTCATGCCTCTACGCTCTCGTGGAGGCGGTCGCTCACGCATCGATCCCCGGGACCGTTCGCACCTGACGCGGGGCGGATGTTTTTGCGAGGATGCGTCGCGTCGATTCCACCCCCAGACGGATCAGCCCTCATACTTTCGGCGCGATACGCCGGGTAGGCGAAAGGCGCGGCCCGGGGTTATCCCGTCACCGCGCCTTGCGTTGCGAGTGGCGCCCCATGTGGGGCGTGCCGATCAGCCGAACTTACCGGAGATGTAACGCTCGGTTTCTTCCATCGCTGGGTTGTTGAAGATCTTGGTCGTTTCATCGAACTCGATGAGCTTGCCCGGGGTACCCGTGCCGGCAATGTTAAAGAAGCCGGTCTTGTCGGACACACGCGAGGCCTGCTGCATGTTGTGAGTCACGATGACGATCGTGTACTCAGACTTGAGCTGATGAATGAGATCCTCGACCGCGAGAGTCGAGATCGGGTCGAGCGCCGAGCACGGCTCGTCCATAAGAACAATGTCAGGCTTCACGGCGATCGTGCGGGCAATGCACAGGCGCTGCTGCTGGCCACCGGAGAGGCCGCCGCCGGGCTTGTTGAGGCGGTTCTTGACCTCTTCCCAAAGGTTCGCGCCGCGAAGTGACTCTTCGACGAGCTGATCGGCCTCGCTCTTCGAGAGGCGCTTGTTGTTGAGCTTGGCGCCCGCGAGAACGTTCTCGGCGATCGACATCGTCGGGAACGGGTTCGCCTTCTGGAAGACCATGCCGACGCGGCGACGGACATTCACGGGGTCGATACCGGGGCCGTAAATGTTCTCGCCACCGATGTTGACCTCGCCCTCGGCGTATGCACCGGGAATGACCTCGTGCATGCGGTTGAGGGTGCGCAGGAAGGTGGACTTGCCGCAGCCGGAGGGGCCGATGAGGGCGGTGACGCTACGGGAATCAATCTTGACGTTGACGTCCTCGACGGCCAGGAAGTCGCCGTAATAGACGTTGAGGTTCTTCACGTCAATGCTCTGTGACATCTGAGATCCTTTCAAAGATCAGCCTGTGAGGGCTTAGCGGCCGGTCTTCGGCGAGAAGTAGTGGGAAACGAGGCGGGCGAAAATATTCAGCACCATCACGATAATGATGAGCGTCAGTGCAGCCGCCCACGCCCTCTGATAGTTGATATCGGGATTACACGCGAATTCTTCACGCGTGAAGTAGTTGAGGACCTTCTCGCCAGACTTGCCGCACACAGCATGGCCGAAGCTGTACTGCTGGTTGATGTAGGTGGGCAGCGCCATCATGCGGTCCTTGAACGGGTTGGGGTTCAGCATCTGGACCACGCCGATCGTGAACATGAGCGGCGCTGTTTCGCCGATGACACGAGCGATAGCGAGGGTAACGCCAGTGGCGAGACCGGCGATCGCGGTACGGAGCACGACGCGAACGATCGTAAGCCACTTCGGCACGCCGAGGGCGTAGGCGGCTTCGCGCAGTTCGAGGGGAACGAGGCGAATCATCTCTTCGCTCGATCGAACGACGGTCGGGATCATGAGAACCGACAGGGCAACGGAGCCCATGGCACCCATACGCAGGCCGGCCTCGCCCGTGAGCGTCGTGAAAAGCGCAAGCGTGAACAGACCCGCGACGATCGACGGGACACCCGTCATAACGTCAACGAGGAAGGTAATGCCTTTGCCGAGGGTCTTACGCCACCCGGTCTGGGCGTACTCCACGAGGAAGATGGCGGTCAAAAGACCGATGGGGATCGAGATGATCGAAGCCCCGAGAGTAATGATGAGCGTTCCCACGATGGCGTGGAGAATGCCACCGCCGTCAGCGCCGCCATTGAAGCCCTGCATGTCTCCCGTGAGGAAGCCCGGCGTGAGCAGGCGCGGCCCGCCTTTCGAGAGCACCTCGAGCAGGAGGGACACGAGCGGAATCATCGCGGTCGCAAAGGCGCCGATGAGAATGAGCGTCATGAGGCGATCCTTCGCCCATCGCTCACCTTCGCGCACTCGCGAGTAGATGTAGCCAATCACGAGGTGGGCGAAGAAGCCCAGGACGATGACGGCCGGAAGGGTGAAGGAGTTCGTGACAAGCAGGAGGATCGAGACGAGTACGAGGGCGACGACGCCCGTGAGCACCATGTGCCACCAGGGCAGGCGACGCTCGCCGGCGTTCAGGAAGCTCGAGCTTCTCTTGCCCTTCGGGCCGGGGTTGGAGGCATTGAGGGTTGCGGTTGCTTCACTCATTTCTGAGCCCCCTACTTCTTACGTGCGCTAGCGGCCACGATCCAGCGGGCGAGCGCGTTGATGACGAACGTGATGAGGAACAGGACGAGACCCGCGAAAATGAGCTTTGCCATGTCAATGCCGGTGGATTCGGCATTTTGCGAGGCGATGAACGAGGCGATCGTCATGTGCCTACCGACCTCAAGGAGGTGGAGCGAATAGGTGTAGCCGGGGCTGAGCACCATGAGCACAGCCATGGTTTCACCGAGTGCGCGGCCGAGGCCGAGCATGCACGCCGAAACAACGCCGTTGCGGCCGAAGGGAAGGACGACCATGCGCACCATTTCCCACTTCGTGGCGCCAAGTCCAATCGCGGCCTCTTCCTGGAGACCTGGGGTCTGGAGGAAGACCTCGCGGCTCACGGCGGTGATGATCGGGAGGATCATGACGGCGAGGACGATCGAGGCGGTCATCACGTTACGCATGGGGGCGTGCGGGTTGCCCTGGAAGAACGGGATCCAGCTCGTGAGCGGGCTGGTATTGAGGAACGTGTAGAGCGGCTGCATGAGCGGCACGAGCCACACGCCACCCCACAGACCGAAGACAACCGACGGCACCGCGGCAAGGAGATCGATCACGTATCCGATCGGCATCGCGAGCTTGCGTGGCGCGTAGTGAGAGATGAAGAGCGCAATCCCGATAGCGATCGGAGCGGCAATAATCAGCGCCAGAAGTGAGGCGAGCACCGTGCCGAACACCAGTGGGCCGACGAACTCAAGGAGGTTCTGCTTGCCCGAGTTGGTGGGGATCGCATTCCAGTTCTCAATCGCCGGGAGCGACTGAATAAGAAGGAAGATGAAGATTGCCGCGAGCACGGCAAAAATGATGAGGCCGGACCCGACACTCAACGACGAGAAAATTGCGTCGCCTGGACGCGCACCCGAGCTCTTGAAGCTCGCCTTCTTCTCGTTGCCCGGAGGTTCGGGGGCGCCCTTGGCGGGTGTGCTGTTTTCGGCAGCCGCTGTGCTCACGCGCACGCTCCTGACGGTAGGGGATGGAAAGAATGGACTGAACGACAGGTGCGCCGCCGACCCTGGTGGGCTCGGCGGCGCACCGTTACGCCTTAGGCGTCAGCTGCGGATCACTTAGCCTTGATGGCGTCGATCGACTTCTGGGCGTCCTCGCGGAGCTTAGCCGAGAGGGGGGCCGAGCCGGCAGCCTGAGCAGCGTCGTTCTGGCCCTGCTCCGAGATCACGTAAGAAGCGTAAGCCTTGACGAGATCGGCATCTTCCTTCTTCTCGTAGGTGTCGCACATGACCATGTAGGACACGAGGACGATCGGGTACGAGCCGGCTTCCTTGGTGTCGCGAGCGAGTTCGAGGGCGATGTCGTTCTCGCTACGGCCCTCAACCTTCGGCGAAACCTCAACGGCCTTGGCAGCAGCATCAGCGCTGTAGCCGACGTACTCGTCGCCGACCTTGATCTTGGCGGTGCCGAGGTCGCCAGCCTTCGAGGCGTCGGCGTAACCGATGGTGCCGTTGCCGCCCTGAACGGTGTTGATAAGGCCCGAGGTCTTCTCACCCGACTGGCCGCCATCCTCGAACCAAGTCTCGATAGCGCCGTGCTTCCACGAATCGGGGGCGGCGGCAGCGAGGTACTCGGTGAAGTTCTCGGTGGTGCCCGACTTGTCCGAGCGGTGCACCGGAACGATGTCGAGGTCAGGGAGCTCAACGTTGGGGTTGTCAGCCTTGATGGCCTCGTCGTTCCACTTCTTGATGTCGCCAGCGAAGATCTTCGCGAGGGTGTCGGGCGAGAGCTGGAGATCCTTCACGCCGTCGAGCTTGTACACAACCGCGATCGGGGAGATGTAGACGGGGATGTCGAAAGCCTCGCCGCCGAAGCAACGATCCTTCGACTTGGCAACCTCTTCATCCTTGAGGTAGGCATCCGAGCCGGCGAAGTTGGTGGCGGAAGCGAGGAACTGCTCGCGGCCCTTACCCGAGCCAACAGCGTCGTAGGTCACCGTGGCGCCCGAGTTCTGAGCCATGAAGCCACCGATGAACGCGCCCTGTGCGTCTTCCATCGAGGAAGCGCCGGCGCCTGCGAGGGTGCCCGAGACGTCACCGGATGCGCTCGACGAGCCCTTGGTGCCTTCGCTCTTGCCTTTGTCGGAGGAGTCGCCACCGCACGCTGCGAGAGCGAAGGCGCCTGCGAGGCCGAGGGCGGTTGCGGAAACGAACTTCTTCTTGAGGTTCACGAGTGTCCTTTCGAGGCTGCTAAAGCCTGGGATACGGGTCGTAGGTGGACACAACGAACGTAGAAGCCCCAAGTGACGCCGCGAGTATTCCCAGGTAAACAAACGGTGAACTCATGCGAGAATTTTCAGCCAGGCGTCTCGTATAACAGACTTTTCCCTGCTCAGAGGCATCCTTTGCCACTAATTGCGCCCGTTCAACGTGGGGCACATCACCGCTGTCATGGGCTCTAACCGATGTTGGGAAGGTGCCTTTCCACATCAACGATGCGACCGCGTTCACTCGTGTGCAACACGAGCATCTCCCCCGGCGCGAGGTACGGGTTCTCGCGAGGGAGCTTCCCCCGCGCCTCCTTCGTGCACGCGTGCTTCGCAGCCGCAATAATGGTCGGCAGCACGGGTCTGTGAGTACAGACGACGGTACGTGCCGCTTCGGCAATCGCTCGCTCCATGACCGCGGCAGCACGCGCCGGCCGCTTCTCATGCGCGTGTTCGGTGAGCTCGGGTTTCTCAACGATGTCAATCCCACCCTCGTGCGCAAACGGCTCGATCGTTTCGAGGCAGCGACGCCAAGGCGAGGTCACGACGGTCTTCGGGGCGTACGCGCCAAGTAGTGGGGGCAGCGCCGCCGCCTGCTTGCGTCCCTTGCGCCTGAGCGGCCTCGTTCTCTCATCCCCCTTGCGCCACTTCGCACGCGACTGCGCGGCGGCGTGACGCTGGACGATCACCGGCGTCGTATCGAGCTCACCCTCCTTCGCGAAATCAAGAAGGCGGGTGAGGAGATCCCGATCGGATTTGCGCGTGAGAATTTCCAGAGCTTTTGATGCCTCGACCCACTCGACCTTATCGATCTCCTTGGGATTCTTAGGGCCCGGGCCCGCCTGGGCGCGAACCCGCGCTACCCAGTACCGCACCGTTTTCGGTCGGCCGTTCGTGCGGTAGTCAACCGTCGGAAGAGGGCGGTCAAGACGGATCCGGTACCCGGTCTCCTCCTCCACTTCGCGAATCGCCGCCGCGACGAAGGACTCACCCGCCTCAAGCTTCCCCTTCGGAATCGACCAGTCTGCGTACTTCGGCCGATGCACGAGAAGAACCTGCAGCTTACCGCGCTTTTCACGCCAAACGAGCGCTCCTGCCGCGAGGATCGGGGATTGTTCGCGTGCCACGGGATTAACTCTCCTCGAAACGACAGCTCAGGGCCTCCCCAAGTGTAGTACGCCCCTCCCACGTGCGTTTGGCACACGCGGGACCGTAGACTTCCATGAGGCGTAATCCATAGAAATGATTGGTTGAAGCATGACACCGAGTGAGCGAGCACCCCTCACGGGCGCGTGTGCACTCGCACTCGCCGCCGCCATGGCCCTTCCCGTCTACAGCGGCGAGACCCTCGCCGGCATCCTCGCTCTTTTCGTTGTGCTCATGTGCGTGAGTTGGCCGCGCCTGCTCGAACTTCCGAGTCGAACGGGCAGCGCGATCATCATGGCCCTCGCAGGCCTGGGCTCGCTCGCCCTCGCACTCATCTTCGGCACGACGGGCCTCACATCGAAGCTCGTAATCGTCATCGCCGTTTCACTCTTTCTGAGTTTTGCCCACGAAATGCTTCGCCGCGAGCGCTCACGCCTCACGCTGTCCATTTCGGGAACGGCAAGCGGCGCCCTCATCGCGACCCTCACCGTCATCTGGCTGAAATGCTGGTCCCTCGCCTCGACGAACGGGCCCGCAACCGTCGGATTCCTCCTTGCTATGACGATGGGACTCGCGCTCGGCACCCTGTTCCTCGCGCTTCCGCTTCCCGCCCCGGCGCGTGTCAGCGGCGCGATCACGCTCGGTGCACTCACCTCCGGGTTCCTCGGGTGGGCTCTCCACTACCCCCCGTCGATCATCGCGATGTCGACACTCGCAGGGGCGGTCCTGTGCACCGCTGCACTCTTCGTGTTCTTCCTCCTCTCGCGCGTGATCGGAGCGTCCGATCCGCGCCGGTCCCTCGCCGTTGCCATCGCGCCGATCGCCCTTACGGGCATCCTCGCGCTACTGTTCCTCGAGGTCGCCCTCAGTTACGTCCCCGCCGACCTCGGACTCACCGTCATCCCCACCGCGTAGGGATGTGCGTACCGGGGAATACGCCCACCGCGCGAAACGTTAATGACGTGTTCTTTCACCACTAGTCAGTAGGGAGTTCTTGTGCCCATCGTCATCGATGAGAATCTCGACCCGTCGCTCTACCCGCTCGCGTGGCTCGTGGGCGCCTGGGAGGGCACCGGCGCCGTACAGCTCAGGGGAGAAAACGGCGACGAGGTCGGTCGCGCGATCGAGCAGCGTCTCACCGTGGCCCCGGATTCCTCCGGTGGGCTCGCATGGTCGATGCGCACGTGGGTTCTCGACTCGCCTGCTCCCGAACCGCCAACAACGGCGTTCTACGAGAAGGGTGAGGAAGGGCCCGACGCCTCCCAATCAACGAACGCGACCGAGCTTGTGCGCGAGCTTCTCCTTGAGGAAAAGGGCACGTGGCGCACGACGGGAGTGCTTCCCGGCCAGGACGAAGAGGCCGCGCAAAACGCGAAGCCCGGAAGCCCCGAAAGCTATCTGTCTCACGGCGTGAGCCTGACCATGCAGCGCCGAGGCGCATTTGGCCTCACGCCCGCAGAACACTGGGCGGGAGAGGTGCGCGGCCCGCGTATCCAGCTCGCGACCCAAGACCTCGGTGGGGCAAACGGCGCCGATTCTCACGGTGCGCGCATGTTTGGGCTCGTGGGCGGGCGCCTCATGTGGCTTCAAGAGGTCGGCTCCTCCCCCGCGTCGCTGCGCCCGTATCTTTCGGTCGAGCTCGACCGTGCCGCCGATGAAGGTAAGGCAGAGGCGTGAGCCCCGCTCCCCTCATCAGTTTTCGCGCGATCCACGAGGAGACCGGGCCCGATGCCGCGGTCCCCGCGCACTACGGTGCTCCCCTGCGTGAGCAGCGGCGGCTTGTAGCGGGCAGGGCCATCGTCGATCTTGGCCACTTCGAGGTTCTCGAAGTGCGAGGTGAAGATCGCGCCCCGTGGCTCACGACCGTGACCTCCCAGGTATTTACCGATCGCGCCGAGGGCGACTCATTCGAGGCATGCGTGCTCAGCCCACAGGGGCGAGTGGAAGCATTCATGCAGGTGGCAACTGGCGGCGACTCATTCTTCCTCATCACCGATCCGGGCACGCGCGAGCGTCTTCGCGCGTATCTCGAGCTCATGACGTTCGCCAACCGTATCGACCTCGTCGACCGCGACGACCTCCACGTGCTCGGATCGTGCGCTCCGCTTGCGGACGTCTGCGGCGAGGCGCCCGCCCCCGCAGCCGTGTGGATCCAGCACTGGCCTAAGGTCGCTGTCGGCGGTGTGGCCTATGGTCCCGATCCGGAGTTTCCCGAGCCTTGGCGGCTGTCGCTCGTGAGCGACGCCGAGCTTCGCAAGCCGGACGCGCCACTGAGAAAACCCGAACTCTTCGCGGGACTGTGGGCAGCGGAGGCGCTGCGCATCGTGAATCATCGCCCTCGTCTCGTGCGGGAGGTCGATGAAAAAACGATCCCGCATGAGCTCGATCTTTTGCGCACCGCCGTTCACACGGCTAAGGGCTGCTATCGTGGCCAAGAAACGGTCGCGAAGGTTCTCAATCTTGGTCAGCCACCCCGGAGGCTCGTGCGCCTCCACCTTGACGGCTCTCAGGACATGCCCGCCCCCGTTGGAGCGGACGTCTTCTTCGGATCCAAGAAGGTGGGAGAGCTCACCTCGAGTGCGCTCCATGCCGACGAAGGGCCGGTTGCACTGGCTGTTCTCAAGCGCGCGGTCCCCCACGATGCCGCCCTCATCGTTGCCTTCGAGGTCGGTGAGGCAACCGTGCGGCTCGACGCCTCGCAAGTCACGATCGTTGCCGAACGCGACCACGGCCAACGCCCGAAAACGGCGCAGCTTCGCCGATAGTCAAAAGGAGTCCCACGTGGACGAGGAGTGGAAGTCCCGCAAAGCGGAGATCTTCGAGGTCCAGGAACGTAACTTGCGCCGAGCCGAGCGCGAGGAGCACGAGAAGGCCACGGCGATCATCCGCGACGGGATTGCACGCCTGCGCGAAGCCGGAATCGAACCGCACCCCCTGCGAGCACTCCCCTACAAGGGCTCGCGTCCCGTGAAAACCACTCACGTCGGTTGGTACCTGAAGTCGGATCGCACGGTCGGGATCGATACCGACGGCAACTACTACATCCTTTCAGCCCCGGGCGACCTCCTCACGCGCCTCAAGGGGGCGACGCTCGAGCCAAAGAGCGCTCCTCTCATCGTGGGCCGCGGCGGCCGCGACGGGGAGTGGTTCGAGATCGATAAGCTTCTTGAGCTGCGCCTTCGCGAACCCGTCGCCCCCGCGAGGAGGGTGAAGGAGTGAAGGAGTCCCGGTATCGAAAATGGGCGCGCTCCGGTGCTAACCGCGCCCGCGACGGCGCCTGGCAGATTCTGCTTGCGGCATTCACTGCCTCGGCCGCCTTTTGGCTCTCGCAGCATCTGTGGGGCCACGTCGCGCCGTTCTACGCCGGCATCACCGCTTTCCTCATCATCGGGCTCACGCTCGAAACGAAAATCCGCAAGAGCATCGACATGAGCACGGGCGTATTCACGGGGATCATCCTCGGCGAAATCGCCCGCCTCGTCATTGGATCGGGCACATGGCAACTCTTCGTCACACTCCTCGTGTCGCTGATGTTCTCGCGCTTCATCAAGGCAAGCGTCATCTTCTCGATCCAGGTGGGCATCCAGTCGATGATCGTGCTGCTTTTGCCGCAAACCCCGACCATGACACCGCAGGGGCGAGCACTCGATGCGATTACGGGCATCTTGCTCGGGCTTATCGTCCACATCGCTTTCTCACGCGACCCTCGCCGGGAGCAGCGAAAGGCTGCCGATAGTTTCTTTACCGAGCTCAAGGACACTCTCACGCAGCTTGCTGAGGCGGCGCGCGTAGGCGACATGCGGCTCGCGACGAAGGCGCTCACGCACCTGAGGAACACATCGCAGCTTCATACCGATGCCTGGGCCCTCGCGAACGACACAGCTAATGAGCTCACGAGCTACTCGCCGACCCTCCACCGCCATCACGAACACGTCAACCGCGTGCAGCACCTGCTTGTGGGAAGCGACCGCGCCATGCGCAACGCTCGAGTGATCGCGCGACGAGAGGCCGAATTCTTGCGTGTCACGCAGCCCCACACGTTTCCAAATCTGGCCGAGGCCTTCACCGCGGCAGTCGACGCCATCGACGAGATCCAGGCCGGTGTCGACACGGAGGCGGACTTCACGAAGGCTCGGCGCAAGCTTCGCCTCTTTTGCGCTCATCTCACTCCCGAAACTCTGCTCGCTACGGCGGAGGGGACCGTCGGGCGCCTCGGCCATTTTGAGGGGATCTCCCTCGTCATTCAGCTGCGTGCCCTCGCGGTCGATCTCCTCGAGGCGACCGGCCTTCCGAGCTCTGACGCGCGCCGCTTCCTGCCGTCCCTCATCGTCGTCGCCGACGCGGATATCGTGGGCCCGCGCCCCATTACGCGCGAAATGAAGGCGGTTGAGCCTCCCGCCTCGACCGAAGCGCTCGAGCTTCTCATCACCGACCGCACCGATCCCGACCGTAGAATGAATCCGTGATTACCTACACCATCGCGTACTACCTGTCGCTCGCCCTCGCCATCGTTTTTGTGGCGATCGAGGCGTGGGCACTCGTGAATGCCCTGCGTTTCCCAGCGAGGGCTTACGACGCAGCCTTTAAGCGGACGAAGACGTTTTGGGCGCTTATGACCGCTGGTGCGCTCGTGATCGGTGTTGTCACAGGATTCGGGCGCGGCGTGGGGCCTTTCACGATCATGCTTCAGATCATCGGTTTCGTCATGGCAGGCGTATTCCTTGCCGATGTTCTTCCCGCGTTGCGCCAGGTCATGGGTAACGCGCAGGGGCGAGGCTCGCGCTAGGCCCCTTCCTCTTCGGCGTCCTCGCCCGTCATCGTGGCGCGCACCCGCTCACCCATCGCACGCACGAGGGCGCGGGCGTCCTCAACGTCATCGGCAGCGAGCGTTCCCGAGTAGTACTGTTCCCATGCCTCGTGCATAGCTGCGACGGCCCGCTCGCCCTTTTCGGTGATGAACAGGTGGTTGGAGCGGCGATCAACCATGTCTGGCACGCGGCCGACGAGCCCGTTGCTCTCGAGGTCGCGGATCGCGGCGCTCGCGTTTGATGGCCGCAGGATGATGTCTTCGGCCACCTTTCCCGGCGTAATACCCGGGGTCCGGCCGATATGTCGAAGGATCATCGCTTCGACCGTTGAGAGCCCTCGCATGCCAGGAATGTCAACGTCGAGAGCCTGGATTCGGCGCGAAATAAGCAGCATCTCGTCGATGATCTCGACGAGCGGTGTCAATGTGCGGCCTTGTGCGGACACGGTGAACCTTCCTGCTCGGCAGCGGGCACTCTTCCCGCGCGGGGCACAGGCAAGTATGCACCATCAAACCTGGCAGAAACTCACTCTTGCGTCACTCGTGGTTCTACCGCTGTTCATCCTCCGGATTCTCGGATGTGGATTGGTCATCCATGAGGACATAGGTCTCGTCAAGAGCGGGGAACTGACCGGTTTCACCGCGGTCACGGACGATCGGGATCGGGCCCGTGCGCACGTCCTCGAAGCTTTCGCCCTGAAGGATCGTCGGGTCAGCCACGACGCCTTTCTCGGCGAGCAACGGCGCGGAGAGAACCTCAATCTCTTCGGTGCGCGGCCCCGAGCGGTAGGTGCGTTCATCAAGCTTCCGGCTAATGACGATGTAGGAGGGAATGAGCAGCGCGATCGACCCGATCCATGCGAGCGGCGCGCCCCACGCAACACCGATGAAGCCAAAAAGAGCGCCGAGCACAACGGCGGTGAAGACGCGCATGACGAGCTCGGCGATGCCCGAGTAGAACGGAGGCTTCATATGACCGAGTCCCTGAAGCGCGCCGCGCACCACGAACAGCACTCCAAGGGTCCAATAGGCCACGGAGTAGATCTTGAGGGCGTCATGGGCAAGGTTGAGCACCACCGGCTGTTCATTCCCGATGAAGAGCTCGACGAACACTGCGCCGAGGAGGAACAGGGCAAGGCCGATCGCGATCGACACGATGATGCTCACGACGAGCGATTGCCGCACACCGTGCTTGACGCGATCGATCTGGCGCGCACCGTAGTTCTGCGCGACGAAGGTCGAGGTTGCGAGCCCGAGGGACGCGAGGAAGGTGACGGCGATGCCATCGACCCTTCCTGCCGCGGTGAAAGCAGCGACCGCGTTGGGACCGAGGTCGTTGAGGCGCACCTGGACGGCGATCGTGCCGATCGCAATCACCGAGGTCTGGAAGCCGAGCGGAAGGCCCAGGTTCAAATGCTCTCGCAGCTCAGGCATCGTCACTTTCCAGTCGTCGAGGCCCATGTGCAGCACGGGGATGCGCCACCGCACCCAGGTGACGCAGAGAAGCACCGATGTGAGCTGCGAGACCGCCGTGGCGAACGCCGCGCCGGCGATACCCCAGTCGAGCACCGCCACAAAGACGATCACGAGGGCGACATTGAGAAGGCACGCAATCGCGAGAAACACGAGAGGTGTGCGCGAGTCCCCCACCGCGCGGATAATCGCCGCGAGGAAGTTGAAGAACACGAGCGTAAACATGAACAGAAAGCTCCAGAACCCGAACGTCGCGGCGTCGTCGATGAGTTCCGGCGGGGTTTTCATGAGCTGGAGCAACGGACGAATGAATATAGTGCCGACGAGTGTCATGAGGAGGCTCGTGGCGCCTGAGAGAATCGCTCCGGCCGCAACCGAACGCCTGAGCCCCTTGATGTCGTTCGCGCCGAACGCTTGCGCGACGGGGATCGCGAAACCACTCGTCATGCCCCACGCAAAACCCGTGATGAGGAACAGAAGACTCATGCTCGCCCCCACCGAGGCAAGAGCGAGGACACCGAGGTGGCGGCCCACGACCATCGCATCGACGAACTGGTAGAGCTGCTGCACGACGTTGCCGATCAAAAGCGGCACCGAGAAGAGCACGATCGCTTTCCACGGCGTTCCCCTCAAGAGGCCCTGCGACTGTGACACGCGTGCTCCGCCTTCCTCGCCCTCCGGATCGTTGAAAACGGATCTAGTCTAGTCGCGCGGGCCCCCGATGCAGGGATAAAGGGCGCTTCCCCCCACATTGTGAGACCGCTTCCGTGACTGATCCGCGGAGGTTCACGGCGTGCGGACTTTCGACCTCCCTACCGGGTGCATGGGTGGCTAGGGTGAAAGGCGCGCGCCCAGGGTGCGCTTTTGAGTCCGACGGTGGCCTGGCAACCGTCGGGCCACATTCGAAAGGCAATCATGGCACTTCCTTCGACCACCGATCCTTCTCGCCGCCGCTACGCGACCGCCCTCCTCGTGGGCCTCATCGGCGGCTTGTTCTCCGCAATCGTGAAGTTTGGCTGGGAGGTGCCGTTCCCACCGCGCACACCCGAGCGCAACGCCACCAACCCGCCGCAGCAGCTCCTACAGCAACTGGGATTCGGCGAGGACTTCACTCACACGCTCATTCATTTCAATGGCAACGGCCTGCCAATCATGAGCTTCATCGTCCACTTCAGCTTTGCGGTTGTCTTCGCGGTTCTCTATTGCGTTGTTGCCGAGCGTTTCCCCAGGATCACTCTGTGGCAGGGGGCAGCGTTCGGCATCGTCATCCACGTCGTTTTCCACGTTCTGCTCATGCCTGCGCTCGGCACGGTGCCCGCGCCGTGGGATCAGCCGTGGCAGGAGCACGTGAGCGAGTTCTTCGGCCACATCATCTGGATGTGGAGTATTGAAATCGTGCGCCGCGACCTTCGCAATCGCTTCACTCACGAGCCGGATCCGTGGGTTGCGCTCGATGCCACGGACGGCGCTCGCTAATGCCGTAGCGCGCTGGCCCCGACGGCCCTCGCACTCTTTCGTTTCGGGGAGTACGTTGGTGGTATGCGCACCATCATCAACGTCATTCTCAACATCATTTGGGTTCTTACCGCCGGGCTTTGGCTGTGGCTCGGCTACATCCTCGCGGGCATTCTCGCGTGCATTTTTATTGTCACGATCCCGTTCGGTGTCGCGAGCTTCCGCATCGCGAACTACGTGATCTTCCCGTTCGGTCGCGAAGCTGTACAGGTGCGGCCGCTCGGGGCGGTCGGGACTCTCGGCAACGTCGTATGGTTCCTCATCGCGGGCCTGTGGCTTGCGGCAGGCCACGTCGCGACCGCACTCGCACAGGCCGTCACCATCATCGGCCTTCCGCTTGCGTGGGCGAACCTCAAGCTCATCCCCATCACCTGCTTCCCCTTCGGCAAGGAGATCGTCACGACCGGCGACTCACGCGTGATCTGAGCGCCCGCCTTTAAACACCTGGCGATACGAAAGCGCCCCTCCCGCTACTTGAACTGGCCCCCGAAAGTTGGACCGGTTTAATTCTAGGCGGTTAGGGCTTCAAGGGCCTGATCTCGATATTGCATCGGGGTCAGGCCCTTGAGCCGTTGTTGGATGCATTCAGTGTTGTACCACTGGACGTACTCGTCGATCGCCTGGTTGAACTCGGCGACGGTGTCGAAGATTTCTCCGTGGTACATCTCGGTTTTCAAGTGCCCGAAGAAATTCTCCATGACCGCGTTGTCGTAACAGTTGCCTTTACGGGACATCGACTGAACACCACCGTTGTCATGAATGAGGTTGCGCCAGGACGAATGCTGGTACTGGAAGCCTTGATCGGTGTGGATCATCCACCCGGGTTCAGGTGCACACGTTTTAATCGTTTGAGTTAAAGAATCAGCGGTAAACGTTGTCGACGGCGATGTAGCCACGGTGTGGGCAACGATTGAACGGTCGAACAGGTCCATCACCGGTGACAGGTAGACCTTGCGGCCTTGGACCCTGAACTCGGTGACGTCGCTGGCAAAGACGGTATTTGGCTTATCTGGGGTGAACTTGCGGTCAAGGGTGTTGTCGGCAATGTGGCTGATCGTCCTGCTGTAGGAAACACATGGCCTGCGCTGGCGGACTTTGGCTCGAAGCCCCATCTCGCGCATGAGTTTGTAGACGAGCTTGTGGTTGACCACCCACCCCTGGTTGCACAGGTCAAGTAGCACTCGTCGGTAGCCGTAGCGATGCTTGTTACGCTCGAAGCTTTCCCGGATCGCGTCTTTGAGCGCAGCGTGCTTATCCGGCTCGCTGAGTCGTTTCTGGTGGTAGAAGAACGTCGATCTCGGCATGCCTGCCGCATCCAAAAGGTATTGCAGGCGATGCTGTGACTTGAGGATGACAATCGCCTGGACTTTCAGGCGCGTCCCTGATTCCTCAAGTCCCGCAATTTTTTTAGATAGGCGTTTTCCGCTTCCAACCGTGCGATCTGGCGTCGCAGCTTCTCTTCCTGCGAGAGAGGCTTCGGTGCGACAGCGCCTTTGGGTCTGCCCTTCGGCTTCGGTTTTAGTGCCTCATCGCCACCTTTACGCCATTTCCACGACCACGCTCTGACTAGCTGCTGCGACGACAGGCCAAATTCGCGCGCAAGATCCATCGCTGTCTCACCAGCACGGTGGCGCTCGGCAACTTTCTTCTTGATTTCGAACGAATACTGCTGCTTAGTCGGTTTCTCCACAAGACATAGCCTGCCATGCAACTTAAACCGACGACAGAGCGTACGGACGGCGTATCTAGAGACACCAAGAGCATTAGCAGCAGCTCTATAGCCCATGCCTTGCTCAAAAAGTTCAACCAACTGCTCGCGCTGATGCTCACTCAGCGAACTTTGTGCTCTCAACGAAAACTACTCCCCACTAGTCGGTAACTGATTTCTCAGTCCAACTAATGGGGAGCAGTTCATATTCGGGGAGGGGCGCTTTCGCTACCTCAGGCGAGGATCACATCTTGTGGCCAGCCGAGCGGAGGTTCTCGCACGCCTCGACGACGCGCTTTGCCATGCCAGCCTCGGCCTTCTTGCCCCACGAACGCGGGTCGTACATCTTCTTGTTGCCGACCTCGCCATCAATCTTGAGAACGCCTTCGTAGTTCTCGAGCATGTGGCCCGCAACGGGACGCGAGAAGGCGTACTGGGTGTCGGTGTCAACGTTCATCTTGATGACGCCGTTGTCGACAGCTTCCTGGATCTCTTCGAGAGTCGAACCCGAGCCACCGTGCATCACGAGGTCGAACGGCATGTCCTTGCCGTACTTCTCGCCAACGGCCTTCTGGATGTCGAGGAGAATCGACGGGGTGAGGCGAACGTTGCCCGGCTTGTACACGCCGTGCACGTTACCGAAGGTGAGGGCGGTGATATAGCGGCCGTTTTCGCCGAGGCCAAGGGCTTCGGCGGTCTTGAGACCGTCTTCAGGGGTCGAGAAGAGCTTCGACTCGTCGACGTCCGCCGAGTAGCCGTCTTCCTCGCCGCCGACGACGCCAACTTCGATCTCGAGGATCTTCTTCGCTTCCACGGTCTTCTCGAGGAGGCGCTTCGCGATCTCAAGGTTCTCGTCGACCGGAACGGCCGAGCCGTCCCACATGTGGGAGGTGAACAGCGGGTTCAGGCCCTTGTTGACGCGCTCGTTGAGGTCCCATTCGATGAGGGGCTCAACCCAGGTAGGAAGGTTTTCCTTCGCGCAGTGGTCGGTGTGAACGCCAACCGTGATGTTGTAGTCCTCGGCAACCTCGTGGATGAACTTCGCAAGAGCGATCGAGCCGCGAACGCGGTTCTTCACGGTCGAACCGGAGAGGTACTCGGCGCCGCCAACGGACACCTGAATGATGCCGTCAGACTCAGCTTCGACGAAGCCCTGGAGTGCGGCGATCGCGGTCTGCGAGCTCGACACGTTGATCGCGGGGTAGGCGAACTTGCCTTCCTTCGCGCGGTCGATCATTTCGTTGAACTGTTCCGGGGTTGCAACAGGCATGTGTGCTCCTTCGAGTGGGGATCGCGGGCACCCGTGTACCTCGCAGATCCACGTTGCGTTTGCCCTTTCATTCTTCCACACGTCGTTCGGGACGCTCAGGGACGGGCCACTCCCAGCACGAAACGTGAGAGCTGAGCCACACGAGTGGTCACTGGGGCGTGGGCTATCCGACGGCTGCCCACGTTCCGGCGTGCGGAATTCGCACGATGAGGCTGTAGGAACCGTCGGCATGCGCCCCCGCATTCACGGTGCCGCCGAGCGCGTTGGCCCTCTCGCGAACGCCGCGCAGCCCCATTCCGGAGCCGGGCGCAGGCTCGAAGTCCTCGGGCGGTGCGGTATTGACGACGTCGATGCCGGTGACATGTTCACTCGTCATGAGCGTGATGTGAATGTCGCTTCCGGGTGCGTGCCTGAGCGCGTTGGCGAGTCCCTCCTGGGCGGCGCGGTAGAGGGCGAGTCCGACGGTTGCGGGGACTGTGGGGATGCCCGCCTCTGGCACGGTGAGGCTCACGTGGGCGCCGGCATCGCGCGAGCGCTGCACGAGTTCGGGGAGATCCTTGAGCTCGGGCTGCGGGGCCCTCGCGACGTCTTCTTCGCTACCGGTTCCGCGCAGCATCGTGAGAAGAGCACGCATTTCTTGAAGGGCGTTGCGCGAGGTCGCGGCGATTGAGGCGAATTCGGCGCGTGTCGCTTCGTCGAGTTGTGATTCTGCGAGGCGGTAGGGAGCGGTCTGTGCTTGGACGCTGATGACCGACATCGAGTGGGCGACCACGTCGTGCATTTCGCGCGCAATACGGGCTCTCTCGCTGAGCTCGGCGCTCTCGGCGAAGGCACGCTCTTGGCGCTCTTCGGCTTCGCGGCGTGCCGCCCGTTCACGCGAAACGTCGCGAGCCGAATCGGCGAGCCAGCGAAGCCCGTATCCGAAGGCCGCCGCGACGATCCACATGACAAGCATGACGCCCAGAATGAGGAAGCTCCACTGGATGAAGTCCACGGAAGTGGAGGCGCGCCCGTGCGTCACCACGCACCTCGCAATCGTTCCCATCAGCGCGATCACACCGAAGGCACCAAATACCCCGGTGCTGTGTTTGACGTTCCGGTGAAGGCTCAGGGTGAAGAGGGCGAGTCCGGCGAGTAGAACCGGAACCTCCGTGCCGGGCATGAACACCTGGCCATTGAACTTCACGATGGTGAGCGTGATGATCCCGCCGTAGGACACCACAAACGCGACGCAGGCGAGCACGGAGCCGAGCTTTGGCCGCCGCACGAGGAAGATGAAGGCGAGCGTCCAGGTGAGCGCGAGCAAAGAAAAGGACAGCCCCGCGACCGGAATCGTGAACAGGCCGAAGGGAAGGTACCGCGGCGCGATGTGCTCCCACAGGGCACCGTCACCCGAAAAAGTGATGCGAATCGGCGCGATGACCGCGATGACCGCGGTCGCCCATCCCTTGAAGCTGATCGTCGCGAAGGAGTCCCCTTCGAGAATCTCGCGCACGAGGCCGTTCTCAAGACGCGCGGCAATGTGCAGGGTGAAGGGAAACAGGGCGAGGAGCACGAGGCCAAGGCCGACATAGAGCGCCGAGTCAACTAAGGCGAGCGTTCGCGCGTATGGCTCGAGACCCACGTTTGGGTTGAACCTTCGAATAACAAAACTCGCCATTCCCGACTCGTACGAGAAATCAATGAGCGTGACGAACGGGAAGAACAGACCGCAAAGAAGCGTGAAAACAGCCTGGGTGCCCAGGACCAACGCAGCGCTCACGCGCACGGTGTTGAGAACGAGGGCTTCGCTGATGAAGTCGAGCCACAGTCGCAGGTTTCCGAGGAGACGGAAGTAGTCGGCGAACGAGTGAAACTCGGGAACTTTCGTGCGAGGGCGAAGCACCTTTTCACCGCTCCACACGTTGGAGCGAATTCTCGTGAGGTCAGCAGCGAAACCGCCCGCGAGCAGGATGCCCGGTAAGAACAGAAGACCAATGAGGAGAAAGGCAAGCGAAAAGACGGTGAGAAAGCCGAGTATAAAGAGCGCGCCACCCACGAGAAGGCCGAGCACGAGACTTGGGAAGACGTAGAGGAAGTCGCGTCCCAGTTGCTTGGCGTGCGCTCTCAGCGGCGCTTTCGACCACGGCGCGACCGTGTGTGCGCCGGGTGCCTTCTCTCCCACTTCTGCCATGGGTTAACCGTAGAGGCCCCGACAGAACTCGGCATCACTCCCCGGTCTTGATCACGGCAATACTTATGGATGAGCCGTTATTCGCGTGAGGGCGCGCCCTGTGACCTAGGCTTAAGACATGAGCCAGAACTCCCCCATCCGCGTCATCATCGCTGACGACCAGCCCATGGTGCGCGCCGGCTTCGAGGCACTCCTCGCAGCGCAAGCAGACATCGACGTCGTGGCCACTGCCGCCGACGGCCGCGAAGCTATCGACGCCGCGCTCAAGAATCGACCCGACATCATCCTCATGGACATCCGTATGCCGAACCTCGACGGGCTCGCCGCGATGGAGGAAATCTTCCGCGCTGGCCTCGATCCCGCGCCGCGCATCATCATCCTCACTACATTCGACGCCGACGACTACGTGTTCACGGCTCTCAAGGGAGGCGCGAGCGGCTTCCTGCTCAAGGACGCCGAAGTCGAGGAACTCGTCGATGCCGTGCGGAAGGTCTATCGCGGTGGGGCCCTCCTCTCCCCCTCCATCACGCGGAAAGTCATTGAAGATTTTGGGGCGCTTTCGCGCAGCCAGCGTCGGACCGATCCCGCCCTCACCAAGGCCATCGCTGCCCTCACGGACCGCGAGCGCGAGGTCGCGAAACTCATCGCGAAAGGGTTCTCTAATGCCGAAGTGGGCTCCACGATGTTTCTCGCGGAGCCCACCGTGAAAACCCACGTGTCCCACATCCTGCAAAAACTATGCCTTCGCGACCGCACGCAGATTGTCGTGGCGGCCTACGAGTCAGGACTCGTGGAAATCGGCGAAGACTGAGCGGGGCTCAGACCTCCTCAACCTCTGCGTCGTCGAACGTCGAGGTATCGATGACGAATCGGAAGTGCACATCCCCCTTGACGACGCGATCGTAGGCCGCGTCGACGTCGTTCACGCCGATGACCTCGATCTTCGCGCCGATGTTGTGTTCTCCACAGAAGTCAAGCATCTCCTGGGTCTCGGGGAGCCCACCAATATTCGAGCCTGCGAGAACCTTGCGACCGCCCGTGAGGGCACGGGTGGGGATCGGCATACCCTCGGGAGGAAGGCCGACGAGCACCATCTTTCCGCCCGGCTTGAGCAGATCCATGAAGCCCGGGAGGTCGAACTCAGCACTGATCGTGTTGAGAATGAAATCGAACTTGCCTTTGTGGGTCTCGAAGAAGTTCTCGTCCTCACCGGTGGCGAGGAGTTCCTTCGCCCCGAGCGAGAGTGCGTCCTCTTCCTTCTTACGCGAGCGAGAAATGACGCTCACCTCGGCGCCCTTCGCCGTGGCGATCTGCACGCCCATGTGGCCGAGCCCGCCGAGACCCGCGACCGCGACTTTCTGGCCTTCGCCAACCTCCCACGTCGCGAGTGGTGAGTACGTCGTGATACCTGCGCACAGAAGCGGTGCGGCCACATCAAAGTCGAGTGAGTCGGGAATGCGGCACACGAAACGCTCGCGCACGGTGACCTTTTGCGAGTAGCCGCCCTGAGTGACGGTGCCGTCCTCATCGATCGCGTTGTAGGTGCTGATCGCGCCGTTCAGGCAATTGTTCTCGAAACCCTTGTTGCACTGCTCGCACTCGCCACACGAACCGACGAGGCAGCCGACGCCAACGCGGTCGCCGACCTTGTACTTCGTGACGTCGGGGCCGACGGCCTCGACCACTCCCGCAATCTCGTGGCCCACGGCGAGTGGGAACTTCGCGGGGCCCCACTCATTGCGAATCGTGTGGATATCGCTGTGGCACACGCCGGCGGCCTTAATGTCGATGAGGACGTCGGTCCCCTGTGGCTCACGGCGTTCGATGGCGACGACCTTGAAGGGCTGATCCGGGCCGGTTTTCTGGAGGGCCTTGACGGTGATGCTCATGGTGTGCTCCTAACCATGGTTCGGATTGTCAGCAACTCATAGCGTTGCCTTTTTAGCCTACTGCGCAGGTCAGAGACCTTTCTGACGACCCTCGCGGCTCTGGCAGCTACAGCGTTAGGTCGCGCGGAATCTCGACGTGCTGACTCACCCACGTGTGCATGACGATCGCGGCGGCGTGCCCGACGTTGATCGAGCGCGTGCTGCCGAACTGAGAAATCGCGACCGTGAGCGCAGCCGCATCGATAAGCGGCTTCGACACTCCCCCGCCTTCTTCGCCGAACACGAGCACGGCGTTTTTCGGCAAGCGCGTGTGTTCGAGAGGGACGGCGCCGGGGACGATATCGACCGCGACGACCGCGCGATCGTTGTCGCGAGCCCACTGAAGGAAGTCTTCGGGCCTCGCGTGGTGAAACTCGTGCTGGTATCGATCCGTGACCATCGCTCCGCGTCGATTCCACCGCTTCTTTCCAACGATGTGGAAGGCTGCGACCCCGAACGCGTTCGCGGTGCGCACGATCGAGCCGATATTGAAGTCGTGGTCGATGTTCTCGATCGCGACGTGCAGGCCGTTGCGGTAGTGGGCGTCGAGGTCCGCGATAATCGCTTCGCGGCGCCAGTACCGGTATCGGTCGGGAACGTTCCGACGGTCGCCTGCTTCAAGCAGTGCCGGATCGTAGTGAGGTTCCTTCGGCCAGTCCCCCTGCCAGGGCCCCACGCCGACTTCGCGCTCGCCAGACATTATTTGACGGCGTCGTCTGGGTCGGGAAGGCCGAGGCTCTTGCGGCGGCGCTCACGGCGAACGAGCTTCACGAAGAAGTAGAGCACCACGAGGATGACGAGCACGTAGCAGACCTTCGAGAAGATGTCCGTGTAAGGCTCGATCACGTGCCATTGCGTGCCAAGGAAGTAGCCGAACGCGAGGAAGATCGAGTTCCATATCGCGCTTCCCAGGGCCGTCAGCAGTGTGAACATGGGGAGTTTCATCGCAAACATGCCCGCGGGAATCGAGATGAGCGAGCGGATGCCCGGAATGAAACGCCCGAAGAAAACGCCCTGCATCCCGTGCTTGTCGACCCAGGTGTTCGTCTTTTCGTAATCCTCGACGTTGATAAGCGGGAGCTTGATGAACAGGGCGCGCGTGCGCTCGGGACCGAGAATTCGCCCGAGTCCGTAAAGGATGTAGGCGCCCAGCGTCGAGCCGATCACCGACCAGATCAGCAACACCCAGAACGAGTGTTCGCCCGTTCCCGCGGTTACGCCCGCAAGCGGAAGGATCACTTCCGAGGGGATCGGCGGAAACACGCATTCGAGCAGCAGCAGGAGCATCACGCCGAAGCCCCCCATCGAGCTCATGATGCTGATCGCCCATTCAACAACGTTCACGGAAAAACCCTTCTTTTCGTGCGCGGGCCGAAGCGCATGTTCGGCCGTACAAGTGTACGTACCCCTTTAGCTGGCACTACTCGCCAGAGGACTCACTCTTTTCCGGCTTGTCTGCCCTTTTCGCCTTGATCTCCGAGGCCTTTTCGACGATCTCACGCTTCACGATTTCGTGAATCGACGCCTTCGGCGCTTTCTCATAAAGCTCCTCGATCGCCGCTTTCGCCTTCTCGAGGAAGGCCGCGCGACGCAGCTTGAGCGAAGGCGTCACTAGGTTCGGGTCCGCGAGATTCGCCCTCACGAGCGCAAACTTCTTGATGCGCTCCGTTCGCGACACGTCGAGGTTCGCGTTCTCGAGATAGGGCAGGATTTCCGCGATGAGCTTGGGATTTTCAATGATCTCGATGTCGTCACCCGAGACCTCGCCGTCCTCCGTGTGCTCGATGAGAAGCGCCGTGAGGTAGGGACGATCATCGCCAACGGCGACCGCGTACGCCACGCTCGGATGCTGTTCGACGGCGCCCTCCCAGCCGGCGGGCTCGATCGTCTTACCGCCGGAGGTCACGATGACATCCTTCGAGCGACCGCTCAACGTGAGGCGGCCGGAACTATCGAGACTTCCCAAATCACCGGTGCGCAAGAAACCGTCGGAATATGCCGCCGCCGTGTGCTCGGGATTGCGGTAACCAGGCGAGACCCCGGGCCCCTTCGCAAGCACCTCACCTTCCTCGCTGATACGGATCGTCGTGCCGGGAACGGGGACACCCACGCTGCCCGCCGTGAGGTCGCCCGGGCGGTTCGCGGCGATCGGGGCGGTCGTCTCCGTGAGGCCATAGCCCTCGATGATCGGGATACCGAAGCCGCGAAAAGCGAGCGCGAGCGAGGGGTGAAGTTTCGCGCCGCCGCACAGGATGTACTGAATGTTCCCACCCAAGAGCGTGCGAATGGTTCGATAGAAGACGCGCTCGTAAAGCGCACGCTTCACCGCGAGGTGGAACGGAAGCTTCGGCCGTTCCTTCTCGTGAAAACCTTCCCCAATCATGCCGATCCGCACGGCTGTTTCACGCGCGTCCTTCCACAGGCGCCCCACATGCTTTTTATCGGCCTGCGCGGCGACCGCGTTAAGGATTTTTTCGAGCACGCGCGGAACGACCATGACAAACGTCGGGCGGATCTCCGCGAAGGTGGGGATGACGCGTGACGTATCGGAGAGGTGGGCGACGCGCATCCCGAGCGCGAGGCAAATGAGTTGCACGCCGCGCGCGAGCACGTGCGAAAGCGGGAGAAAAAGGATCGTCGACCCGCGCTCGTTGAGCACCTCCCCGTGGGAGACGCCGATATTTTGCAACTGCGCCACGAAATTGCCGTGCGTGAGCTGCACGCCCTTCGGGTCGCTCGTCGTTCCCGACGTGTAGACGATCGTGGCGACGTCCTCGAGAGTGCGGGAGGTGCGTGCACGCTCCAGATCAGCCTCGCTCACCGGTGTTTCGGGGTCGCGTGCCGCGAGCGCGCTCACGCATTCGTAGCCGCTCACTTCTTCCATCGTCCACACGCGATCCGCCCCGCCAAGGGCATGCGTGAGCGACTCGGCTTGCTGCGCGGTGCCGGCAATGGCGCGCGTAACCCCCGCGTCTTCGACGATCGCCTCCACCTGGGCCGGGGCGCTCGTATCGTAGATCGGCACGACGACCGCACCCGCCCACAGCGCAGCGACGTCGGCGAGTACCCATTCGTAGCGCGTGGGCCCCATGATCGAAATCGCGTCACCCGGCCTCACGCCTGCAGCGATGAAATGACGCGCCAGGGCGCGAGCGGAATCGAAGAACTCCCGCGTGGTCACGTCGCTCCACACGGTCGCTCCCGCAGCATCGGTGCCGGCAGGGACCTGGAAGGCGATGTGCTCGGGGGTCTCGCCATCCCGTTTCACGAAGAGGTCGGTGAGGCGCTCACTATCGTTCGACTCGACAAGCAGCGGGCTCGTGTATTCGCGCAAAGAGGTGGGCATAAACAGGTACTTTCGCGTCGGATACGGAACCGCAGGCTACGGAACCGTAACCAGTCTAAAGGTTAGACGCTGAATCACATCGCCACGTCGCCTCCGGGTCGCAAACCCCGGGGAAAATCCGGCATGAAACGGTAGATTGGCGGCATGACCTTCAACCCCAATTCCGAGATCCGCTCCGACAACACCCGCCGCAGCTCCGGCGGCGGGGGCGGCATGCGCCGCGGAGGCGCAATCGCCCTCGGTGGCGGTGGCCTCGGCACGCTCGTCCTCGTGATCGTCTTGCTCTTCCTCGGAGTCGATCCGTCGATGCTGCTTGGTGGCGGCGCCGGCCCCGCCCCAAGTGCACAGCAGCCTCAGCAGGGCACCGTTCTCGAGGAATGCCAAACCGGCGCCGACGCAAACGACAACGACGACTGCCTCGTGCAGGCCACCGTCGAGTCCGCCGACTCCCTGTGGGAAGGCCAGGCTAAGAATGCCGGTTTCAAGTTTCAGGAACCACAGGCGGTTGTGTTCACCGACTCGGTTAACACGGGCTGCGGGCCCGCCACCTCTGCGACGGGCCCGTTCTATTGCCCCGCCGACTCCACGATCTACGTCGACACCTCGTTCTACCAGCAGCTCAGCTCGCGCTTCGGGGCGAGCAGCGGTCAGCTCGCGAAGGCCTACGTTGTCGCGCACGAATACGGTCATCACATTCAACGCCTCGACGGCACCATGAATGCAATCGATCGTTCGGGAACGGGCCCCGACTCGGATCAGGTGCGACTTGAGCTTCAGGCGGACTGCTACGCCGGCATGTGGGCTCACCACGCCGCGACAACGGTCGACGATAACGGCACGACGATGCTCGAACCCCTCACCGACAAGGACGTCGACGATGCGCTCAGCGCCGCGAGCGCCGTGGGCGACGACCACATTCAGGGCGAAGTGACGGGCGGGCAGGTCATGCCTGACACGTGGACGCACGGCTCCTCAGCGCAACGTCGCAACTGGTTCGTGAAGGGCTACAACGAGGGCACCTACAAGGCGTGCGACACGTTCGCGGTTGAGCAGCCGTAACAATCCCGGCGCCGTCGGGGCGTTTTCTCCGCCTTCAGGCGTGGGTTCAGTCCCGACGTTTGCGCAGCAATCGATCGAACATCGATCTGCGCGCCGCGGCCCGCTCGACCTTACGCATGCGCGCCTTACTCATCGCATGCGCAATCGCCTCACTTTGGAGTGCACGCCTGAGCGCCCCGGGCGTCGCCCGCCCGAGCGCTTCGGGGTTGTAGGCCAGCGATGGCACCGAGACGACCTCTCCCGCCGCCACGTCTTTGAGGGCATGCTGCACGACGAACGGGGCCTTTAGCCACGTCACGCGCGGCGCGCCCTCCATGTTGACGGCGGCGTTGTGGTGGCTCTCGGTGTGCACGAAACCCGGGATCAGCACGGTCGCGCTCACGCCCGTTCCTTCGAGTTCCTGCGCGAGGTACTCCGTAAAAATAACGACCCAGCTCTTCGCCGCCGCCGAGAGGTTTGTCGCGGTGAATCCCGCCATCGACGAGACGTTG
The DNA here is from genome assembly GCF_902381725.1 of Dermabacter jinjuensis. Taxonomy (GTDB): domain Bacteria; phylum Actinomycetota; class Actinomycetes; order Actinomycetales; family Dermabacteraceae; genus Dermabacter; species Dermabacter hominis. The sequence goes on from NZ_LR698963.1 coordinate 341,144, forward strand.
AGGATCGCCCCGGCGCCCTTACGTGTCATCGCCGTCGCCGCTGCGTGTGCAAGGATCAGGGTCGCGCGCACGTCGAAATCGACTTCTTCGAGAAACTCCTCGATCTCTCCTTCAAGAAACGAGGCGCGCACCGAATGCCCGGTGTTATTGACGAGCAAACCAATGGGATCAACGGGGTCGAGCAGGCGGCGGGCCACGCGCTCCACATCGGCCTGGACCGAAATATCCGCCGGGAGAATGCTGACGCGAGTGCCAGACACCGCCTCAATCTGCGCGGCCACTGCCGCGAGGCGATCCTCGTTTCGCGCCACGAGCACGAGGTCGTGACCGCTGCCTGCGAGCTGCCACGCAAATTCGAGGCCGAGGCCGGAGGTTGAGCCGGTGATGAGCGCGAGAGTCATGCCTTAAGCGTATCCACGCGAACCTTCATGCACCCATAGGATGGACGCATGCGAATTGCCACCTGGAACATCAATTCCCTTCGCGCACGGATGCCCCGCCTCCTCGAGGTGATCGATACCCGCAATATCGACGTCATTGCACTTCAGGAGATCAAAGCCAAACCCGAGCAGCTCGACCTCAGCGAGCTCACCGAGCGCGGATTCGAAGTCGCCGCCCACGGCTTTAACCAGTGGAACGGCGTCGCGATCGCCTCGCGCGTGGGCCTTCGCGAGGTGCGCCGCGAGATCCCCTCGATTCCCGCCTGGGGCGAAGGGGATGATGGGGTCGTGGAGGCCCGCGCCATTGGGGCCGTCGTGGGAGACGCCTCGAGCGACTGCGCACCTCTTGAGCTGTGGAGCCTCTACGTCCCGAACGGGCGAGAACTCGACAATCCGCACTATCCGTACAAACTCGCGTGGCTCGAGGCCGTGCGCAATTACGCGGCCTCGCGCCTCGATGCCGGCGGGCCGGGCGAGGCGCCCGGCGAGAACTCGGCGACGCTCTTCGCGGGCGACTTCAACGTCGCTCCCACCGACGCCGACGTTTGGGACATGTCGGCCTTCGAGGGGAAAACCCACGTGAGCGGGCCCGAACGTGACGCCATCGCGGCGCTCGAGAACGCGGGCTACGCCGACCTCACACGCGACTGGCTCGACGCCCCCGGGACCTACACGTACTGGGACTACAAGGGTCTCAAGTTCGCGAAGAAGCAGGGTATGCGCATCGACTTCATGTTTGGCTCGCCCGCAGTGCGCACGGCAACAACCGGGGCGATGATCGACCTTGCCGAACGGGCGCAGAAATCCACGAGCGATCACGCACCCGTGATCGTCGACGTTGAGCTCTAGGGATCGCCTGGGCGCCAGCAGGCGTCGGAAATAGCCAGACGGCTGGGTCTAGCGGCGGCGCCGCGCGCGGTGCTGGATCTCGAGCATGTGCTGCGTGCGTGACATCGCCGCCATACTCGAATCAATGAGGCTCGGATCAGCCCCCGTAAACACGCGCGCCTCGTATGCCTGCGCGAAGGCATTCAGGGCAAGGTCGTAGTGGCCAGCCGCGAATAGCGCCTTCCCGAGGTGCTGGTGAAGAACGGCCTCCCACGAGGTGCCGCGGCACTCTTCGAGCAGCACACGGTACTCAGCGATCGCTCGATCGGTTTCGCCAAGATCCCGGTGGCAATCAGCCGAAATCGCGCGTAAGCGCACCGATGAAGGTTCCTTAGCGAGCCTGCCCTCACACCTCTCGAGCGCCGTCACGGGATCGCCGCTCCAGAGCGCTCGAATAATGTCGCGCGCGTCGTCCTGGGCGAATTCCCGATCGAACGCCTCGACGTCATCGATCACGGGGCGCAGGGTCGTGGGGTCAATGTGCCAGCCCGCTTCGGCGCCGGGAACGGAGGGTGGTGATGGGCGCTTGAGCGTTGTTTCGAGCATAGGCGCGTTCCTCCTTCATTAATGGGCGCGGCGATGATCAGCAAAGAAGAGGCGTGTGCGGGGGATGGGATCCGGGCCAAAAAGGAGGCGCCCTTTCGAGCGCCTCCCCGGGGCCGATCCGGGATCAAGCGTGCACCTGGTGGTGTGGTATCCGCTTTCGACGAATCCGCACCGGTCCGAACGAGGACCACTCGCACGTGGGTTTCGAATCATTCCCTTGCTTGTGATGTCCCCCACTTTACACACTCGATGTGAGCCACGCAACCCCCATTTCGCTTCGTGTTTTTCGCCTCCGGTCTGACCCCACAATCCGCCTCTACCCCCAAGAATGACCAGGCACTGGAATGAGCCCAGGGAGCGGCAAAACATGGAGCCATGACACACGTATTTCCTCGGGTTGAGCACGGACGCCGCGATCCCTCGACCTTCGTGGGCCGCATTCCGCTTGACGCTCCGCCCTCCCCGCACGAACATGCGAGCGCCACGATCGCGTGGCTCGGCAATAGCGGCGAGCTTGAAACCCTCGTGCGCGACCGCGTTCAAGCGGCTGGCTTCGACGTCGCCACGGCGAAAACGCCTCGCGGGCACGTGCGTGCAGTCGTGTGCGAGGCGTCGCTCCTCGCTAGCGCAGCGGAGGCATACCCAGCACTCCCCCTCTTCGCCGCGTGCGAGAACGAGCCCGAACAGCGTGATTACCAGCAAGCGCTTGCCCACGGAGCGCGCTCACTTCGTTTTCTTCCGGAGGAATCCTCGGAGCTTATTAGCGACCTTTCCTCTCTCGCCACGAGCAGCGGCCGAAGCCGTGTGCTCGCGTGCCTTTCGGGACATGGAGGCGCAGGGTCGACGTCTCTCGCGATCGCTCTCGCCCTCGCATCATCAAGCCGAAACATGCCCGCGACACTCGTCGATGCCGATCCCCTCGGCGGCGGAATCGACACGCTCGTGCAGGCCCGGCACGTGGCGGGCGCGCGGTGGAGTGATCTGGGAGCGGCAAGTGGCACAACGGAAGCCGAGGTGCTCCTCGACGCTCTTCCTCTCATCGACGGCTACCGCCTGCTCACCTTTTCGGGAGCGCGAGAGGAATCCGTGAATCCCCAGGTCATCGCAAGTCTTGCGAATGCACCCGGCACTCTTGTTCTCGACGCGCCGCTCGGAACGGGGATCGAACCGCACGTGAGTCCCGACATCACTCTCGTCTCAGTCCATCCGAGCGAACACGCACTCGCCGCGACGGCACGAACCCTCGATGTACTTCGCGGGGTGCATCCGCGCACCCGCATCGGCATCGCTCTGCGCACGCGCCGGCGCGGCGAGAGCTATCGGGCGCGCGACGTGGCCGAGCAGCTCGGCGCGCCCATCGTGCTCGAGTACCGAAGTGCCCGCGAGGGCTTCGTTCCCGGCCTTGATCGAGACCGCATGGGCATCAAAGCCGCCTGCAAACGTTTTCTCGCAAAGCTCGCCGATTCCGGAATGGGCGGGGGTAGCGCATGATTCTCAGCGACGAGCTCCTCACCGGAATTCATGAATCGCTTCGCGAAGAACCGGGGGAAATCGATGCGCGCCGCATCGCGCGCGTCGCTCACTCGCACGGGCTCATCCTCGACCGCGCGAGCCTCCTCGATCTCACTGATCAGGTGCGGCATCATCTCGAGGGTCTCGGCCCGCTCCATGATCTCGCGACCGACGGTGTCAGTGACATCCTCGTCAACCCCGACGGCAGCGTGTGGATCGATTCACTCAACGGTCTCGAGCGTACGAGCCTTACTCTTTCCGCGCACGATGCGCGGGCCCTCGCGACCAGGCTCGCCTCACTCGGCAACCGCCGGCTCGATGACGCGATGCCGTGGGCTGACGCGCAGCTGCCCGGGAACCTTCGCTTCCACGGAATGCTGCCGCCACTATCCGTGGGCGGAGCGAGCATCAGCCTTAGGCGCGCCGCCACCCTCCCCTACTGCCTCGATGATCTTGAGAACTCAGGAACTCTGACGGCCACGGGCCGCGCTCTCGTCGATGCAATCATTCGCGCGCGCCTATCCTTCCTCGTGAGTGGCGGAACCGGAAGCGGAAAGACGACCCTGCTCGGCGCGATGCTCGGCGCCGTCGATCCCCGCGAGCGCATCATTATCGTCGAAGACTCCACCGAGCTTCGGCCCGCTCATCCCCACGTCGTGCACCTTCAGGCGCGCCACGCTAATGCGGAGGGCATGGGAGAGATCAGCCTCGCGACCCTCATCAGGCAGTGCCTGCGCATGCGGCCCGATCGGATCATCGTCGGCGAATGCCGAGGCGCAGACATCCGCGAGCTCCTCCAGGCACTCAATACGGGGCACGAGGGCGGGTGCGGAACGCTCCACGCGAATACGGCGGCGGATGTCCCCGCGAGGCTTGAGGCCCTCGGTGCGCTCGCCGGCCTCGATCCACTTGCGCTTGCATCGCAAGCACTCTCGGCAATCACGGTCGTTCTCCACATGCACCGTTCGCGCGAGGGACGTGCCCTCTCAACCATTTCCCTCCTACAGCGCGGGAAGGATGGGCGGCTCGAATGCGTGCCCGCAGTCAGTTTTGGGACCCGTGAGCGGCGCTTTCCCGCCTTCGATGCGCTCGAGGCACGCCTCGGGCACGGGGGTGCGAGGTGAAAGGCCACGCTCGACTATCGGACGATGCGCTCGCCGGCCTTCTCGACCACGTGGCGATGGCTCTCGGCGCGGGGGTGACGGCACCGCAGGCGTGGGCCGCCGTCGCAGATGCCACATCCACGCCTCGGGAAAAGCATTTTGCCGAAACTATGGCGCGCATTCCTCCCGCACTGGTGCAGCGCATGAACGGGGTCCTCAACGCGCCTCGCGAGGCGGTGCGCGCGGTCGTTTTGTGCCACGTCATGTGCGAGAGCACGGGGGCTCCGCTTTCCGGTCTACTCACCTCACTCTCCGGTGGACTTCGCGATTCTTCCGACGCCACCAGGGCACGCACAGCAGCCTTCGCGGGCGCAAAGACGACGGCCCGAGTGCTCATGGCGCTGCCGCTTTTCGCTATCGCTCTCGGGTATGCAATGGGGGCGAATCCTTTGCGCGTGCTCCTGGCGTCGCCGCATGGATTTCTCATGCTCGCGGCCGGAATCGTCCTCACCGCGGCCGGTTTCGCGTGGATGAACCGCATGCTCGCTGCAGCGCGCGGAGAGGGCGCGGACATCGACCCGTTGATCGTGATCGATTTGATCGCGAGTGTTGTGCACTCTGGGATCCCACTCGCAGCGGCGTGCACGCGCGTGGGCGAGGCCCTTGACGACACGGAGCCGGGGCCTGCGCTCCTCGAGGCCGGCCGTGCGCTCGCTCGGGGCATGGCCCCCGCCGAGGCGCTATCGAGGCTCGAGGGGGACCTTTCGGCTCTCACAAGCGCGGCGAGCCTCTCTCATGTGACGGGTGCACGCCTCGCGCCGATCCTGGCGGCCGTCACTCGCGACCGTCGCCGTGCGCGGTTGCGCGAGGTCGATGAAGCCGCCGCGCGGCTCTCGGTGCGTCTCGTGCTCCCCACCGGCCTCACGATTCTGCCGGCCTTCGTGCTACTCGGTATCGTCCCGATCATCACGGATCTCGTCACCACACACTTCGGCCAACTGTGGCCGTAGGCGCGCGGCATCCGCCGCGTGCAGCACCACACACATCCTTGAAGGGGATACATCAATGATCGACAACCACACGACAGAAAAGACGGAACTACGGACCCGCGACATTCTCGCGGATGATACTGGCGCGACAACCGCGGAATATGCGGTGACGATCGTCGCCGCGTGCGCCTTTGCCGCGCTGTTGTTCGCCGTGCTCACGAGCGGCGAGATGCAGGGCATCCTTACGAGCCTCATTCAGGGCGCCCTCCACTCGGCGGGCTGAGCATGACACCGGAAGCCGAGACACGTGCGCGCACCTTGAGGCGGGCGCTTCGTGCGGATTCCGGTGCGGCCACGGCGGAGACGGCGGTGGTCCTCATCGCCGTCTTCGCCCTCCTCGCACTGGTCATGTCACTGGGTGGCCTGTTCATCAGCCACGCGCGTCTCGCGGAGGGGGCACGTACCGCCGCACGCGAAATGATGATCTCGGCCGATCCCCATGCTGCGATCGCAAAAGCGGAAGTCGTAAGCGGCAAGGAGGCCACGTTCACCATAAGCACGAGCGGCGAATGGGTCACCGTGGAAGCACACGCAACGTGGCACGTCGGCGGGCCGATCCTCGGGGCCACAATTCCGCTCGAGGCGAGTGCCCACACACGCCTCGAACCACACCTCGTAAGGAACGGGCCGTGAGGGCGGGGTTTTGCGAGGAGCGCGGTAACGCGACGGCCACCGCTCTCGGGGCGATCGCAATCATCTCGGCGATCCTCACGGTCCTCGTGGGGCTCGGGATCGTCCACCACGGTCGCTCCCTTGCCGCCTCAGCCGCTGAACTCTCCGCACTCTCGGCTGCGGATGCACTGGCCGGCGGCGCCTCGAGCGGGGCATGCGAGATCGCTTTGGAGGTCGCTGAACGGCACGGCGCCCTTCTCCAGAGCTGCGACGTGAGCGGTCTTGAGGCACACGTGACAGTCACCGTGAGAGTGCACGTGCCGCTGCTCGGCAGCCAGCCCCTTACCGAGGCGGCGCGTGCCGGCCCAGCTCCCGCAGAACCGTGAGCGCGCCCTTCTTGTTGAGGGGCTCGTTGCCGTTGCCGCACTTCGGAGAGACGACGCATGCGGGGCAGCCCGCCTCGCATCCGCATGTCTCGATCATGTCGGCGGTCGCGCGGATCCATGCAGGGGCGCTCTCGTAGGCGCGCTCCGCGAAGCCGGCGCCGCCCTGAGCGCCGTCGTACACGAAGACCGTGGGCTTTTCGGTATCGGCGTGCAGGGCGGTAGACACGCCGCCAATGTCCCAGCGGTCGCACGTGGCAAGGAGGGGAAGCATCGCGATCTGTGCGTGTTCGGCCGCATGGAGGGCGCCAGGGAAATCGGCTTCCTCGAGGCTCCATGCGTGGAGGAGGTCTGCGGGGATCTCGAACCACACGGCCTTGGTAACGAGGGTGCGCGCGGGCAGATCGAGCGGGTGTTCGCCGAGCACGGCGGAGGTGTAGATGTCGCGCGCCTGGTAACCGGTGACCTGGTCGGTGACCTCGACCTGCCCGAAGCACACGTCGATGTCACCCCACTGTTCGCTGCGCTCGACCTGGCGCACGCTGATCGACGAGGTCTCTTGCGGCTGGGTTGTGTGCTGCGGGCTCTCCCGACGCACCATCGCGACGGCGTTCTCGACATCGAGGTGGTTCACGACGTACGAGACTCCCTGGTGGAGATAGACGGCGCCGTCGTGGACGTACTGGTGGGCGGTCGCGGCATCGACCGTGCCGATCAGCTGCCCGCTCGCCTGATCGACGATCCGCACGCTCTCACCTCCACTTCCACGTAAATCGGTGAGGTCGTGGGGGCGCTCGTCAAGGGTCCAGTACCACCCGTGAGGGCGACGCCTGAGGATTCCCCTTCCTGCTAGGTTCTCGAGAAGCTCCCGGCTCGTGGGCCCGAAAAGCTCCTCCTCGCCGTCGCGAATGGGAATCTCCGCAGCGGCAGAGCACAGGTGGGGCGTCATGACATAGGGGTTGGAGGGATCAAACACGGCGGCCTCGACGTCGGCTTCGAGGATCATCTCGGGGTGACGCACAACGTACGTGTCGAGGGGATCCTCGCGCGCAATAAACATTGCAAGCGCCTCGCGCGACTGAGTTCCGTGGGCCCGGCCCGCGCGCCCGAACTGTTGCCACAGGGACGCGCGCGTCCCCGGCCACCCCGTCACGAGCACGGCATCGAGACCGGAGATGTCGATGCCAAGCTCGAGGGCGTTGGTCGAGGCGAGGCCGAGAAGCTGTCCCGAACGAAGCGCTGCCTCGAGTGCGCGGCGCTCCTCGGGAAGATAGCCGCCGCGATAGGCGGCGATGCGCGTGGCCCGATCGGCAAGCATGGCGGATCCGGTCGCTTCCGCGGCAGCGTTGACGGCGCGCTGTGCCCCCTTCGCGACGAGCTCGCTCGAACGCCGCGAGCGAGTAAAGACGAGCGACTGCGCCCCCTCGCATACGAGGTCACCGAGTAGAGCGCCGGCCTCGGTGGGGGCAGGCCGCCGTCGGACCTCCACGTGGGCTTTCACCCCGGCCTTTTCCGCCTGCTCGCGCTCCTCTTTCGCCCTGCGCGCGGCCTCGCGCGCGTCCTCGCCCTCGTCGAGATCGGCGATTCCCGGCTCCCACAGCGCAATCGTGAGGGGGTTTTTCGGCGAACCGTCCTCGGTGACAGCCGTGACGTTCCTACCCACGAGCCGGGAAGCGCTCACCTCCGGGCTCGCCGAGGTTGCCGACGCGAGCACGAAGGTGGGCCGTGCGCGGTAGTACTCGGCGATGCGGGCGAGGCGTCGCATCAGCATGGAAACGTGTGCCCCAAACACGCCACGGTAGACGTGGCATTCGTCGATGATGATGTATCGCAGCGTTCGAAAGAACGGAATCCAGTGCTCGTGACCGGGAAGGATCCCGTAATGCAGCATGTCAGGGTTTGTGAGCACAAAATTTGCGTGGCGGCGCACCCAGCGACGCTGTTCGGTCGGGGTGTCGCCGTCGAATACGGCGGCGCGTACGTCCCCGAGGCCGGCCCCGTCCACAAGCCGGCAGATCGACGTGTACTGGTCGTAGGCAAGCGCTTTTGTGGGGGCGATGTAGAGGGCGCTCGCGCGCCGGGCCGACGGATCCTCTCGGCGTGCCTGAATATCGGTCAGCGCGGGCAAGAGATAACCGAGCGATTTTCCCGAAGCGGTAGAGGTAGCGATGACCGTGTCGCGACCCGCGTGCGCAAACTCGGCGGCCTCAACCTGGTGCCACCACGGGCGTTCGATCCCGCTGTCTTCGAGGTAGGCGCGTAGTGAGGGGTTTGTCCATCTCGGCCACTCAGCGAAGCGTGCCTCGCGAGCGGGCCGGCGCTCGATATGCCGGAGGGAGTCAGTGCGATGCGGGGGCGTAGTGAGGCGCGCGAGCGCCCGTTCGGCATCGAAAGCCTCGCTCCTCACGTGCCGCCTCCACTCATGTTCGATCTGTTCGCGTCGTAGCGCAACAATGGTAGGCATGAGCACGCAAGGCCACACCACCGAGCTTTTCCCGACGCCCACGCCCGATACCAATCTTCTCGCGGTTCTGCGCGCGGATCTCGCTCACGCGCAATACACGGCGGATGGAATCGAGGATCTCCTGAGCGCTCCCGCTCGCACAGCTCTCGAACGCGAAAATCCGCTGCCCGCACGTCGCGAACTTGATCCGCTAGCCGATCAGGGCAATGCGGCCGCGACTCTCATGCGCCTCTTCACGCTCGGCCGCACCGCCACGCGCGCCGAACTCGACCGCGCCCTCCCTAACCTCGGTACGGACGGGCTTCTCGCCCTCGGCCTCGTGGCGCCAGCAGAAGGGACGGGTTCCGACGCCACCTCCGCCTTCGCCGCGACCGTCGATCTTCGCCCATATCAGGCCACCGATGATTTCGGCGAGATCCTCTGGTGGATCGTTTCCGATCTCGGGGAACTCGCGACTGGCCGCGCGCTCGACGGTGAACACGTGCTTGGCATCGGCGGGGCGACTTCAACGCTCATCTCGATCACGCCTCGCGACGAGGTCGCCCGCGCGCTCGACCTCGGCACGGGGTGCGGCATTCAGGCGCTCCACGCTGCGCGTCACGCCCAGCACGTTGTCGCGACCGATATCTCCGAACGCGCTCTCGCGATCACCGAGTTCAACGTCGCCCTCAATCGCGAAACACTGCCCGAAGGACACACGATCGAAACGCGCCAGGGTTCAATGCTCGAACCTGTCGCGGGCGAGACCTTCGATCTCATCGTCTCCAACCCTCCGTTCGTCATCACACCCCGCGTGAAGGATGCGGAGACCTGGACGTATCGCGACGGCGGAGCAGAAGGCGACGCACTCGTCGCGAACCTCCTCGCCGAGATCGATGCCTACCTCGCCCCCGGCGGCGTCGCCGCCATGCTGGCGAACTGGGAGATCACCCGCGGCTCCGAATGGGATGCGCGCCCACGCACGTGGCTCGCGAACTCGAGTGCGAGCGCACTCGTCGTCCAGCGCGACATCGAGGACCCGGCCTCCTACGCCTCGACCTGGCTTCGCGACGGAGGCGTCACCGACCGCGACGAGCGTTGGGAACCGATGACCCACGCATGGCTCGACGACTTCGCCTCGCGCGATGTCCGCGGCATCGGTTTCGGCCACGTGCTCCTCGCGCAACCGCGCGAGGGAGAAAAGCGCTTCGCCGACTTCACCCACGTCGAAACGACGGGAGCGGGCCCTCTCGGCCCCCGCTATGCCGAAATGCTTCGCGCGCGCACGCGCCTCGCGCAGCTCGACGACGAGGCTTTCGCCTCGCTCACACTCGCACGCGCCGATGACGTCATCGAGCGGCGCCACTACACACCCGGCGACGACGATCCCATGGTGATCGACCTCGTTCAGGGCGGCGGCTTCGGCCGCACCATCCAGATCGACACCCACACCGCGGCCATCGTCGGCCCCCTCACCGGTGAATACCCGCTCGATATTTTCCTCACGGCCTACGCCTCACTCCTCGAAGCCGCCGATCAAGGCGCTGAAATCGCGAGTGCACGCGCGAGCATCAACCGCACACTCCGCGTCCTCGTCAAATGGGGGTTTCTCCACATCGTTGAGCAGCCAAACCCCGCCTAGTGCTACCGTACGGGGCAGGGTAAACCACGCGGGGACACACCCCCGCCACGCACACACCGCAGTAAGGAAGTACATCGAGTGAGCGCTCGCAACCTCGTGATCGTCGAGTCCCCCGCGAAGGCAAAGACCATCGGGAAATACCTCGGGGACGACTTCACGGTCGCCGCGTCAGTGGGACACATTCGTGACCTTCCCCTGCCCAAAGAGCTGCCCGCCGACATGAAGAAGGGCCCCTACGGCCGCTTCGCCGTCAACGTCGAAGAAGGCTTCGAGCCCTACTACGTCGTCAATCCCGACAAGAAAAAGACTGTCTCCGAGCTCAAGAAGCTCCTCAAAGAGGCCGATGCTCTCTACCTCGCAACCGATGAGGACCGCGAGGGTGAAGCGATTGCCTGGCACCTCCTCGAGGCACTGAAACCCAAGAAGTCGCTTCCCGTTTACCGGATGGTGTTCCACGAGATCACGAAGGAAGCCATCCAAAAGGCGCTCACCGAGACGCGCGAGCTCGACATGCCGCTCGTCGATGCCCAGGAAACCCGCCGTATTCTCGACCGACTCGTCGGCTACGAGCTCTCCCCCGTGCTGTGGCGCAAGGTTCGCCGCGGCACGAGCGCAGGCCGCGTCCAGTCGGTGGCGACACGCCTCGTCGTCGACCGCGAGCGCGAGCGCATGGCGTTCAAGGCCGCTTCGTACTGGGATGTGACGGGCGAGTTCATCACCTCTGAGCTGGAGGATCGAAGCGTCGACACCCCCGCCTTCACCGCTCAGCTACGAACCCTCGACGGCCAGCGGGTCGCCACGGGGCGTGACTTCACCGACGCGGGTGAGCTCAAAAAGAGCCTCCGGGCAAACGTCACGGTTCTCACCGAGGAGAGTGCACGACTGCTCATCGAGGCGCTCGACGGCGCGAAGGCCACCGTCGGAAACCTCGAGTCCAAGCCCTACACGCGGCGGCCCGCCGCTCCCTTCACGACGAGCTCCCTCCAGCAGGAGGCGAGCCGAAAACTGCGCATGGGTGCCCGCCACACGATGTCGACCGCGCAGCGGCTCTACGAAAACGGCTACATCACCTACATGCGTACCGACTCCGTGGTGCTGTCCGGTGAGGCGATTCGCGCGAGCCGCGCACAGATCCAGGAAATGTACGGTGCGGAGTACGTTCCGGATCGCCCTCGCGTGTACACGAACAAGTCGCAGGGTGCGCAGGAAGCCCACGAGGCAATTCGCCCGGCGGGTTCGAACTTCCGCACACCCGCGCAGGTATCTCGCCAGCTCAGTGGCGACGAGTTCCGCCTGTACGAACTGATCTGGAAGCGCACCGTGGCGTCTCAAATGGCCGACGCCAAGGGAACGACCACGTCGGTCACGCTCGATGTTGAAGGCAAGGGGCGCACCGCCCAGTTCGGCGCCTCGGGCACGATCATTACGTTCCGCGGTTTCCTCGCGGCCTACGAGGAAGGCCGCGACCAGTCGCGGTATGCGGAACACGATGACAAGGACAAGCGCCTGCCCCAAATGAAGGAGGGGCAGCAGCTCACGGCCGCTCAGTACACGCCGAACGGTCACGAAACAACGCCACCGCCGCGCTACACAGAGGCGTCACTCGTGCGCGCACTCGAGGAGCGCGGGATCGGCCGCCCCTCGACCTACGCGGCGACGATCTCCGTGATCCAGGATCGCGGCTACGTCGAAAAGAAGGGCTCGGCCCTCGTGCCGAGCTGGCTCGCGTTCAGCGTCGTGAAGCTTCTCGAGGAGCACTTCGGGACGCTCGTCGATTACGAGTTCACGGCCGATATGGAAGCGGGGCTCGACCGAATCGCCGCAGGTAACACGGACCGCGTGCACTGGCTGAGCGACTTCTACTACGGCAAGTCCGGTTCGTTCGACACCCCCGCCGAGGACGGTCTCAAGGCGACCCTCGACAACCTCGGCGATATCGACGCGCGCGCGATCAACACCGTCCCGATCGGCAACGGCATCGACCTTCGCATGGGCCAGTACGGCCCCTACATCGAAAGGGCGGTCGAGGGTTCCGATACGCCTCAGCGAGCGAATGTTCCCGCCGATCTCGCACCGGATGAGCTCACGCTCGAGAAGGCCGAAGAGCTCATGGCACGCGCAAAGGACGACGGTCGCGTGCTTGGCCGCGACCCCGATTCGGGCTTTGAAATCCTCGCAAAGGACGGTCGCTACGGCCCCTACGTCACGGAAAACCTTGAGCTTGATGAGGCCACTAAGGCGCTCCCGAAAACGAAACAGCCGAAACCCCGCACGGCTTCGCTGTTCAAGGACATGGACCTTGCGACCGTGACCCTCGAGGACGCCCTCAAACTCCTCTCGCTCCCCCGTGTCGTCGGCAAGGACGCGGAGGGCGTCGAGATCACCGCGCAGAATGGCCGCTATGGCCCGTACCTCAAGAAGGGCACGGATTCGCGCTCGCTCGAAACCGAAGCACAGCTGTTCACGATCACCGAGGAAGAGGCCCTCGCACTTTACGCCCAGCCCAAGCGGCGCGGGCGCGCGGCGGCAAAACCCCCGATCGCGGAACTTGGCGTGGATCCTACGAGCGAGAAACCGATCGTGATCAAAGACGGTCGTTTCGGCATGTACATCACCGACGGCACGACGAACGTCACGCTTCGCAAGGATGAGTCGCCCGAGACGATGACTCACGAGCGCGCCGTCGAGCGTCTTGCGGAGAAGCGCGCGAAGGGCCCTGCAAAGCGGAAAACGACGCGAAAGTCCAGCTCGCGAGCGAAGTCCACGAAAAAGTAGCGGCGGCTCGCGTACGGTGGTGTCATGACTGCACCGTTGACGCTGCCCACGACGTCCGTTCCCGATCCCGCCAAGGCGCCGGGCCTCCGCTGGGGTGTGATCGCCCCCGGCGGGATTGCCAGGAACTTCATCGGCACGATGCACGCGGCGACCACTTCCCGCCTCACCGCCGTGTGCTCGCGTTCGCTCGAGCGCGCGCAGGCTTTCGCGGAGGATTTCGAATCCGACGCCGGCCTCGCCCACGCCTATGCGAGTGTTGACGATTTCCTCGCCCACGAAGGCCTTGAGGCCGTGTATGTCGCTTCGCCTCACGCTCAGCATTTCGCGCTTGCGACAAAGGTCGTCGAGGCTGGCATTCCCGTCGTGATCGAAAAACCGATGACGCTCAACGCCGCCGAGGCGCGCGAGCTTTTCGAGACTGCTCGACGCACGGGCGCATACGTGCAGGAAGCGATGTGGTCGTGCTTCATGCCGCACTACGACGTCATCCGCCAGGTCATCGAATCCGGCGTGATTGGCGAGGTCACCGCGGTGATCGCCGATCACTGCCAGTATTTCCCCTTCGACCCCGAGCACCGGCTGTATGCCCCGGAACTTGGCGGCGGGGCACTCCTTGACCTCGGCGTATACCCGCTCGCGTTTGCGCACTGGGCCGCGGGATCGCCCACGCAGGTGCACGCGACGGGAACCCTCACCGCAACGGGGGTCGACGAGATGGTCTCGATCTCGGGCCTCTCGGGCCGCACCGTATACGCAGTGCAGACGGGGCTTGGTGCGCGCAGTTCAGTCGAGGCGCACGTACTCGGCACGCGCGGCAAAATCGACGTGGACTCGTGGTTCTTCGTTCCGAATTCCTTTACCGTGACCCAGTTCGAAGCGGGAGACAACGGCAAGGACGTGACCGAGCGGTTCACGTACGAGGACTCGCTACCCTACTCCCTGCCTGCTCATCCCGACGGCGGCAACTACGGTATGGCCTTCGAAATCGCGGAGGCGGCGCGCAACATTCGCGCCGGCCTTCTCGAATCACCTCGATGGGGTGCGCGCGACACGCTCGCGGTCCTCGAGGTCATGGATCGTGTACGTGAGATTGTCGGTGTGCGCTACCCGAGCGAGGCAAAATAGGGGCGCATTCATCCTCACCTGAGACAATGGCGTCATGTCGAGCATCGATTCCACTGCACCGCGTACGCCTCTGACGACCGCCTCAGCCTCACCGTCGGAAACGGGCCTTTTCGTCACGTTCGAGGGCGGCGACGGCGGCGGCAAAAGCACGCAGATCCCGCTGCTCGAAAAGTGGCTTCGTGGCGAGGGCTCCCCGTTTGCGGGTGCTGACGTCACCGTGACGAAAGAGCCGGGCGGGAGCCCGCTCGGTGCCCAGATCAGGGAGCTGATCCTCCATTCGGATCACGTTTCCGATCGTGCCGAAGCACTGCTCTACGCCGCTGATCGCGCCCACCACGTCGAGAGCGTCGTACGTCCGGCGCTCGCCTCAGGCGGGATCGTGATCGCCGATCGATACCTCGACTCCTCCGTCGCCTACCAGGGCGCAGGCCGCGCACTGAACCCAAACGACGTGTACGAGCTGTCGATGTGGGCCACCGAAGGGCTGCTTCCCCACCTCACTATTCTCCTCGACGTCTCGCCCGAGACCCTCGCACAGCGACGCGAAGCCGCTTCCCTGGACCGCCTCGAAAGGGAAGGGCGCGAGTTCCACGAGGCCGTGCGCGCGGCATTCCTCGACCTTGCGCGCCGCGAGCCCGAACGGTGGATCGTGATCGACGCCTCGCAGTCGGTCGAGGACGTCCACGCGGAAATCACCCAGCGTTTCGCCGACTGGGTTCGCGTCAATGCCCACACCCTCACCGGCGCCGCTGAACACCCGGTCGAGGGCACAACGACCCCGGATTCGCTCCTGTGAACGTCTACGACACGGTCGTTGGCCAATCGGCCGCGGTCACACAGCTCTCGCGCGCTGCCTCACCGGGCGGCTCTCTCGCCCAGGCGTGGCTCATCGCCGGCCCGCCGGGATCGGGTCGCTCAAGCATCGCGCGTGCGTTCGCGGCGAGTCTCCTGTGTGACGCCCCGCGTGAGGGTGTTGGCTGCGGACAGTGCCAGCCGTGCCGCACCGTTCTCGCGGGAACCCACGCGGACGTGACCGCCGTGCGAACCGAGACGCTCACGATCTCGAAGGACGACGTTCGTGAGCTCGTGGCGACTGCGCAGCGCGCACCGGCATCAGGGCGCCACCGCGTTCTCATCATCGAGGATGCCGACCGCATGAGCCCGGGCACGTTCAACGTGCTCCTTAAAGCCATCGAGGAACCGCCGCCGCGAACCGTGTGGCTGCTGTGCGTTCCCTCGCCACAGGATCTCGCACAGACGATTCGCTCACGCTGCAGAGTGGTGAACCTCCAGGTGCCACCAGCGGACGCTGTCGCGACGCTCCTCATCAACCGCGATGGCATTGCACCCGAACTCGCGCATCGAGCCGCGGCGAGCGCGCAGGGGCATATCGGGATCGCCCGCCGCTACGGCCTGCACCCCGAAACCCTCGAGGAACGCGAAGAGTCTGCGCGAAGGCTTCTCGCCCTCACGAGTGTTGGGCACGCGATCGCCTTCGCGAAGGCTCTCATCGAACGCGCCGAAACCGAGGCGCACGCCGAAGCGGACGAGACGAGCGCCCGCGAGCGCGAAGCATTCATGCGCGGTGCAGGCATCGAACCCGGCGGGCGTATCCCTCCGGCACTACGCGCCCAGGTCAAGGCCCTCGACGACGAGGCGAAGCGACGCGCGACCCGCCTCGTGCGCGACGTCATCGACCGCTTTCTGCTCGACATTCACTCGGTGTTCAGGGACGTTCTCGCACTCCAACTCGACACGGGTGCGACGCTCGTCAATCCCGGCATCGAGCGGGAGCTGACCGAGCGCACGCGCGTGCACTCGGCGCAGACCACGCTCGCTCTACTCGATGCCGTGGGGACGGCCCGCAAACGGGTGGGCATGAACGTGCCACCACAGCTCGCACTTGAGGCGCTGCTCGCCTCGGTCGTCGCCGCCCGCTAGGAGACGCTACTTCTCTTCGCTGGCCTTTTTCGCCGCGAGTTTCTCCTGCTCCTTCTTCAAAAGAGCCTCGTCGATGATCGACTTTTCCTCGAAGCGATCTTCGTAGTCGACGGCTTCTTCGTCGAGAACCTTCTCGGGCAGGTCCCCCGCGATGTTCTGCTTCTCGGCGTCGGTCTCGGAATGCGCGCCGCAGCCGTACTGTAGCGACACTACGCGCCCATCGGCAGGCGACCACTCATTCGTGCAAATACCGAATTCCTGGCGCAGCGAACCGTTGAGCAGGGAGAGGAAGCCACACGAGCGGCACTGGGCCTTCACGGTGCCTTTGCGGCCGCGCTTGCTGACCTCGCGCGGGCCGAAATTGCCACTCATCCAGCGTTTTGCGGCGTCTTCGCGGCCCTCGCGCGACAGCACTCGCTTGCGACCGAGGCCGAGCTCCCACATGGCCACTCGATCGGCTTCTTCGTCGTCGGTCTGTTCGTAACCGTGCTCCAGGCGAGAGTCGTCGGCGCTGTAGGGCAGGACGTCGTTTTCCCCGACATCACCGGGGCGAAGACGCTCCGCCCACGGCTCCCACTCGGGTGCGAGAAGGGAATCCTCGCCCGGAATGAGCGCGGTCTCGCAGACGGTCGCGACCTTCGCGCGCGGGGCGCGCGCAAGCACCGCGATCCAGGTCCACCCCGCGTAACCGGGCATCGTGGCCTCAAAAAAGTGCGTGACAAGGCGCTCGCCGCTCGCTTCGGCGCGTACGTGCGCGCCGACCTGATCGGGCTCGGCAACCTCGATCACGGCGGCGGCAGCCTGTTCGATCGCCGCCGCACAAACGGCATCGAGTTTCGGGGCGCGCGTGCGCGCCTTCGCGGGAGCGGTAGAAGTCATCGACTACGCCTCAAAGTTGTCGGCGACGGCGCGCAAGACGGCCGCAACCTTCTGCGCGTGGCCCCTATCGGGATAACGACCGTGGCGGAGCCCGTTCGAGGCGCCGTCGAGAAGCTGGATGAGGTCCTCGACCATAACGGCCATGTCTTCCGGCTTGACCCGACGCGCACGGGCGATGCTGGGTGCAGGATCAAGGAGGCGTACCGTCAGCGCCTGGGGGCCGCGGCTGCCGTCGACCATGTCGAACTCGACGCGCTGGCCTTTACGGAGCTGCTGAACCCCCTCGGGGAGGGTCGACGCGTGCACGTACACGCTCTGGCCATCCTCGCTTACGAGGAAGCCAAAGCCCTTTTCAGCGTCAAAGAATTTGACCTTGCCGTTCGGCACAGTGATTCCTGCCTTTACTCTCGAGCGCTCACGCGCATGAAACAGGCTCCATTCTATCGTGCGCCCTTCGCTGGACGAAAGATCCGCGGCCTGGGTCACCCTCCCCGCTCGGCTCACGCGGGCACCCGCGGCGCGGTGTCCGACGTCGGCTTCACCCCGCCGTCTCTTGGCTTTTTGTTGCTCCTTCCGGCTAGTCCCGAAAGGCGCTCGGGCACGGAACCTCGAGGGCCGCGAGTGGGCACTCGCCACACGCGGGTTTTCGTGCCGTACATAGATTCCGCCCGTGAAAGATCAGCCGGTGCGACAGCATCGTGAGGTCGACGGGAACCTGGCAACCGTCGGCCCCAGCGCGCGCCACCACGTCTTCCTCCACCGTCCGCGGAGCGGAACTCTCGCTCCAGCCGAGCCTGCGCGCGAGCCGGCCCACGTGGGTATCGACCGTGAGTAGCGAGTGGCCGAACCACGTTCCGCGCACCACATGGGCGGTTTTGCGACCAACGCCCGCAAGGGATTCGAGCGCCTTTTGGTCATCGGGGACTTCGCCTCCGAAGTTCGCAGCTAGGCGTGCAGAAAGCTCCCGCACGTGGGCGGTGCGCCTTCCAGCCATTCCGAGCGGACGCACAACGGCCTCAACCTCTGCTTCGGGGGCGCACGCCATGACCTCTGGACTCGGCCAGCGCTTGAACAATTCCGCAGTCACAGAATTCACTCGCGCATCGGTGGTCTGTGCCGAGAGAACCGTCGCGACTAGCAGTTCGAAGGCACTCGAAAAATTGAGCTCGCAACGCGCGTCGGGGTAGAGCTTTGCGAGTTCCTCATCAACGCGCTTTACCGCGGGCACAGCGTGGTCCTTGAGTCCCGAATTCATGCTGCCATTGTGCACGTGTGTCCAGCCAAGCAGAAATAGCACGGGCAGTTTCGGGAATTCCCTGGGCCCCGTCACAGATCAGGTATTACTGTTAAGGAGCACGCGTGTGCACGTCGCACACCCCACAATTTTCCGCTACACCAGCGCAACCCCAGGAGGAACCGTGGACGAGAACATCGTTCGTTCAGCACCGCTTTTTGCCGCGCTCGATGACGACGGCAAGCAGGCTGTCCTTGACTCGATGACTCAGGAGGATTTCCACCGAGGCTCCGTCGTGTTCCGCGAAGGCGATCAGGGCGACCGCCTGTTCATCATCGCGAGCGGCAAGATCAAGGTTGGCCACGCTTCGGGTGATGGCCGTGAAAACCTCCTCGCCGTGCTCGGCCCGGGCGAAACCCTCGGCGAGCTTTCCCTCTTCGATCCGGCCCCGCGTAATGCCACGGCAACCGCTGTCGCCGAGACGACCCTCTACTCCCTCTCCCAGCAGGATCTGTACCGCGTTCTCGCGCAGCGCCCCGAGGTGGCCCGCCACCTCCTCGCTTCGCTTGCACGCCGCCTGCGCAAGACCAACGACTCGCTCGCGGACCTCGTGTTCGCGGACGTCCCCGGTCGCGTCGCCAAGAACCTGCTCGACCTCGCTCAGCGCTTCGGCCGCCAGAGCGACGAGGGCATCATGGTCTCCCACGGCCTTACGCAGGAAGAGCTCGCGCAGCTCGTTGGCGCTTCGCGTGAAACCGTGAACAAGGCGCTTGCCGACTTCGCACACCGCAACTGGATTCGCCTCGAGGCCCGCGCAGTGCTGCTCCTCGACATCGAGCGTCTGCGCCGCCGCGCACGCTAAGCATTCACTGCCACACGGCACAGACAGCACGAAGGGAGCGGCCCCACTCGCGGGTCGCTCCCTTCGTGCTATCTGGCGCGCCCCTTGGGCAGCTCGGTGTTCGTCTTTTCGCTCCTACCGGTCCGTGCCCGTGATGTATTCGAGCGCCGCGCGAATGTTGCGCTCAGCGCCTTCGCGGTAAAACGCGACATCGTCCGCGCTCGCGCCATCGTCTTTCAACGCAGCGAGCTCGCCTCCGTAGATCTCGTTGCACATGCGTCGCACCGTAAGAACCCCGCGCTCGCGCACCTGCCTTACGCGCTCGAGCCGTTCGCGCCAGTACGCGAGCGCCTCTTGCGACGCAACGAGCGCCTCGTGAGGAGCCTCGATCGGGTCACCGTGACCGGGATAGAGGCCCGAAATGCGGCCGTCCATGCACATCACGCGAATGATGTTGAGGCACTGGAGGTACTCGTGGAGCGTGCAGTCCTCGCCCACCACACTTGGCGCCCCACCGAGGAGCGTGTCTCCCGTGAGGAATTCTCCGCCTTCGAGGAGTAGGCCGATCGAATCGGCGGTGTGCCCCGGGAGATGGAGAACATCGGCCACGACGCGCCCGTCGAGAGAAATCTCGCTCGGAACCGGCGCCGCGCCGGGTACCAGGGCGGGTTCCGCAGCCCACAGGGGAACGGTGATGCCGGTTGCGGAACTAAGGGCTCGCCGCACCATCGACGTCGCGCCAGTGTGCCCTTCGTGATGATGCGTCACAATGATGCCGCCGACGCGGCGGGCGCCGGTAGCGACCACCGCGTCGACGACAGCTTGCGCATGTGCACGCGCTGCGGGACCGGGATCGACGATCCACACGGTGCGCCCCGCAGTAAAGATGTACGTGCGCGTGCCATCAAGCGTTCGCGGCCCTGCATTCGGAGCGAGCACCCACGAAAGGTGCACGCCGGAAGAATCGGGCTCGCGCTGCATGACTAGCGGAACTCCACGAGAAGATCCACCTCAACGGATGCATCGAGCGGAAGAGCCGCAACGCCGACGGCCGCGCGCGAATGCGAACCAGCCTCACCGAGGACGTCACCGAGCAGCTCGCTCGCGCCATTGATAACGCCGGGCTGGGCAGTGAAGTCGGGAGCCGACGCGACATAACCCGTCACCTTGATGACGCGCGTGATGCGGTCAAGATCCCCGATCTCAGCCTTGATCGCGGCCAGGGCATTGAGGGTGGCCTTCTCAGCTTCCTTCTTCGCTTCCTCAGCCTTAACCTCGGCACCCACTTTGCCGGTCACCTCGAGCTTGCCGCCCACTAGCGGCAGCTGGCCGGAAGTCTGCACGAAATTCCCGGTCACAACGGCGGGAACATAGGCGGCAACGGGCTTTGCCACCTCTGGGAGGGAAAGGCCGCGCTCGCTAAGCTTTTGTTCGACGGTACTCATAGAAAATCAGGCTCCTTCGGTGATGGGTCGCTTGAAATAAGCAACGAGAGATTCGGGCCCTTGCGGCCCTTGGATGACTTGGACAAGCTCCCAACCATCGGAGCCGAAATTGTCCAGGATCGCCTTGGTGTTGTGGATCAGCAGCGGTGTCGTGAGGTATTCCCACTTGTGAATCGTAGCCATGCACCCAGCTTAGCGGGGGGCGCTTGAACCTTTCCGGTTCTCGAGCACGGGCAGCCACGATGTGACTCCCGGGTGTTCGCGAAGGAGGCGGCGCCGTTCGCGTTCCGTCATGCCGCCCCACACACCGAATTCAATGCGGTTGTCGAGCGCGTCG
This sequence comes from Dermabacter jinjuensis, assembly GCF_902381725.1. Classification (GTDB taxonomy): domain Bacteria; phylum Actinomycetota; class Actinomycetes; order Actinomycetales; family Dermabacteraceae; genus Dermabacter; species Dermabacter hominis. The sequence continues at coordinate 362,339 of NZ_LR698963.1, forward strand.
GCAAGGCACTGGTTGAGCACGGGGCATGAACGGCACACCACTTTGGCCTTGTGTTGATCGGCACCCTGCACGAAAAATTCTTCGGGATTGAGGCTCGCACACGCCCCTTGGGCCGCCCAATGCCGCGTGTCGTGAATCGTGTCAACGCTGCCCACGCTCACTGCCGCACCTCCCGGATTGACTCACTTCGAATTTTGGCGTGACTCCATACTAATAAAAGTGTGACGCGACCCCCAATTCGAGGTCTCCCCACAACTTTCACGCGCGCGATACTGCCCTTTGGGCGCCCGCCTTAGTAGGGTGTGGACATGCCTCAGTCTCAGCAGGAGCCAATGGTTCGGTCGAATTCGAACGAACCGACCACCACTCTCACCCAAGCCGTCACGGGCGTGGGCGGCTTGCTCGCCGTGTGTCTTCTCGCCGGCGTGCTGCTTGCCGCCTTCTTCCTTCCTGTCGTGACCGCGATGTCGGCCGCCGCGAAAGATGGCGCGAACCTCTTTAACTCCCTCCCGAGTGAGCTCGACGTCGCGCCCCTCAACGAGGCCTCACGCATCGAGGCGGCCGATGGCAGCCTGCTCGCGACCTTCTACTCCGAGAACCGCGTCATGGTGCCGCTCGACAAGATCGACGAAGATCTTCAGCACGCCGTAGTGGCGGTCGAGGACCGCCGCTTCTACCAGCACAACGGTTTCGACCCGCAGGGAACGTTCCGCGCCCTCGTCTCCAACCTTTCCGGAAAGAGCCTTCAGGGCGGATCGACGCTCACCCAGCAGTACGTGAAGAACGCTCTGCTCATGGACGCTTTCCAGCGCGGCGATGACGAGGCGATTAAGGCAGCGACCGAATCCTCGCTCATTAGGAAACTCCGCGAGGCCAAGATCGCCATCTCCCTTGAGAAAAAGTGGAGCAAGGACGAAATCCTCAACGGCTATCTCAACGTAGCGCAGTTCGGACCTTCTCAGTATGGGGTCGAGACCGCAGCCCAGCACTACTTCTCCAAGAGCGCGGAAGATTTGACGCCGGGCGAAGCAGCCCTGCTTGCCGGCATCACCAACTCCCCGAACGGAAACGACCCGGTCAAGCATCCGAAAAACGCCCTCAAACGGCGCAACCAAGTGCTCTACGACATGTACCAGCTTGGCTACATCAACAAGGAGGAATACGAAACCTCCAAAGAGCAGCCGATCGAGGACATGCTCAAGATTACCGACGCACGCGCGGGTTGCTCGACCGCCGGAGGCAACGGCTTCTTCTGCGATTACGTCACGCGCACGCTCATGCGCGACCCGAAGTTCGGCAAGACTAAAGAGGAACGCCGCAGGCTCCTCTATGGCGGCGGTCTCACGATCAAAACGACCCTCGATCCCGCCCGCCAGAAGATCGCCCAAGACATCGTCAACCGCAAGGTTCCCGCGGATTCCGAGTCGGGATTCGGTCACGCGATCGTGAGCGTCGAGCCAGGCTCGGGCAAGGTGCGGGTCATGGCACAAAACCGCACCTTCAACCCCTACAAGGACGCTAAGCCCGGCGAGACTTCACTCAACTACACGGCCCCCAGCTATCTTGGCGGCGGAAACGGCTTCCCTGTGGGCTCGACCTTCAAGCCATTCGTTCTCACGACATTCTTGAGCGACGGCGGCTCGATCTGGAACTCCGTGCCGCGCGGCTCGAACACGTTCAACAACTTCCCGGCGCACTGCCTCAAGAAAGGTCGCTGGCGCTCGGGCACGGGGTGGCGTCTTAAGGACGCCGGTCGAGACATCCACGGCTCCATGAGCGTTCTCGACGCCACCAAGTTCTCGATCAACACGGCGTACGCCAACATCGCGCTGCGCACCGATCTGTGCAACATCGCTGATACCGCGCGTATCCTCGGCGCGGTCCCGGGTAACTGGGACGACGCGGACCCGAAGCTCAAGGAAAAGTCCGTTAACGATATGTTCGGAGCGAACCTCTCTCCGGCATCGCAGGTCATCGGCGAGATTAACATCCCCGCCGTGAGCATGGCCGCTGCATACGCCGCGTTCGCGGCCGAGGGTAAGTACTGTAAGCCGCAGCCGATTGAAGCGGTGATTGACCGTAACGGCAAGGAACTTCCGTTCACGACTTCGGAATGCACTCAAGCCATCAAGCCCGAGGTTGCGAACGCCGTGGCCTGGACCCTCATGCAGGGGCTTTCAGACCCGAAGGGTACGGGTAAGGGCAAGACAATCCCTGGCCACGATGCCGGCGGTAAGACCGGCACCTCGGGAAAGCAGTACCACACGTGGTACGTGGGATTCACCCGGAACCTTTCGACGGCCGTGTGGTTCGGCAACCCGTCGGCTAACCGCAGTCCGAGCGGGCTGATGGTCGATGGTCAGCGGCTCCCCCGTAACGTGTGGGGCAGCACGGTCTCACTCCCCACGTGGCAAGAATTCATGATCAAAGCCCACGAGGGACTTCCCTCAGCTCCGTTTCCGCCGAAGCCCCAGGGCGTCCAATCCGCCCCGCCAACGCAGGATTCCGTAGGCTCAAGCGAAGAGGCTCCAGAAGGGCCGCAGGCCCCGAACACTCCAGCTCCCACGCAGCCCGACGGGAATGACACCAACCAGAGAAACGGGAATGACACCAACCAGGGAAACAGCGACACCAATGCTGCGCGTGCGGAAACGACGCCGGTGAAAGAGCGCGTCCCCGATAGCGACGGCTATATTTACGTCTACCCTGGCGATCCGGATTATGACGATTACACCGAGTACGAGGAGTACTACCCCGGTGACTAGCGCGAAGCCACTCGCTCTCATTGGCGGCGCCGGCACGCTTGCAGCCGTCGGAACCGCTGCGGCTGCCCACGTGTGGGCCCGCCACATCGAGATTAACCTTTTCGAAATCCGCGCACTCGACCTGCACGTTCTCCCTTCCGGGGCTCAGCCAATCCGCGTGCTCCATATGTCGGATGCACACTTGCTTCCAGAACAAACGAAGAAGCGCGAATTTTTGCGAAGCCTCGCTTCGCTTGAGCCCGATCTCGTCGTCAATACCGGCGACAACGTGGCGAGCGAGGGTGCTATCGATGCCATCGCACGCGATATCGCCCCTCTCCTCGAACGCCCGGGGATTTTGGCCCTCGGCTCCAACGACAAATACGCGGCGGGGAAGCGGAACGTTTTCCGCTACCTCCTTCGCGATCCCAGGCCAAAGAACTTCCGTGATGGCGTTCAAAATGAGCCGCTCGAGGTCGAACGGCTCGTGGCGAAATTGACCGCTGGCGGGTGGACGAATGTTTCGAACGCTCGAGCCCTCATCGAGCTTCCGGGCTGCGACGTGGAGGTTGTCGGGGTCGATGACCCTCACCTCGAGCACGACGAGTTTCCCCCGGTAGATCCGGAGTGTGCTGCCAGGGGCACTCGGCCTTCCGTCAAGATTGGCGTCACCCATGCGCCCTATAAGCGCGTGCTTGACCAGTTTGTCGACGATGGGTGCGACCTCATTTTCGCGGGGCACACTCACGGAGGCCAGCTTGCGCTTCCGTATTTTGGCGCGATCGTGACGAATTGCGATCTTCACCGTTCACAGGCAAAAGGACTCAGTTTCCATCGAGGCGTTCCGCTGCACGTCAGTGGCGGTATTGGCGCGAGCCCCTTCTACAACATGCGTTTTGCAAACCGGCCGGAGGTCACGCTCCTCACCCTCAGGCCTCGCCTGACCTAGAGCTCGGCACGGTGGTGGCGATCACGCCACATCGATTCGCGTCATGACGCGCGAAGGCGCTATAGTTGATGAGGTTCGCGAGCCTTTCACGGTTTTCGCGAAATTTTCGGGGTGTGGCGCAGCTTGGTAGCGCGCTTCGTTCGGGACGAAGAGGTCGCAGGTTCAAATCCTGTCACCCCGACCACCAGCAAAAGCCTCCGCTTCGGCGGGGGTTTTTTCTTTCCCCATTTCGAGTTTCCTCATGTCCTTAGTCGAGCACCTTTAGCACGAATACACGCCGCGAAATTACATCGATGTAACTACCATGATGGAGTTTTTTTGAAAAGCCACCACGGCATTACTTTGGCCAATTATCGGTAAAGGTTTGGCAAATTTGGGCTTCTGATTGATTCCTGAGAGTCCCCGAGCCCCCTACCCCTCACCTAATGTGGAGCGCGAGTCATGCACGTGACTTGCCCCCCGCGATCGCTTCCCGTCACTTCGGGGGGAGCTTCCTCGATGTGCACCCTGTGGCGGGAATTGGTGCGGACACCAATCGCGAGGGTAGGAAAGTTGCTCTCTATGCTTCGTACTGCACAGCGCGGCACACACCGTGCCGAAGGCCCCGCCGTCATCGACTACAGCAGCCTCCTCGCCCCTGTCTCCAAGGGTGCCGTTGGCGCTGCCGCCCTCACCGCCGTTGCAGCAACCGCCGCCACCGGCCTCGGGCTCGCTCCCGCCGATGCTGCACCTTCCACGCATCGCGGCCCCGTTTCACAGGCAGGCACCAAGCTTCCGTCCATCTCCGCGCTCGGCACGAGCCCGCTGCGCACCGGAAGCGGCGGCAAGCATGTTCAAGCACTTCAGTCGCTTCTCAACCACCACGGTGCAAGCATCAACGTTGACGGTTCCTTTGGCCGCAAGACCCGCAATGCGGTTGTCACGTTCCAGTCGTCGGCTGGCATCGGTGTGGACGGCGTTGTCGGTGCCCGCACCCGCTCAGCTCTCGTGGCGAACAACCCCACCGCGGTGAACAGCACTCCGAAGCTTCGCCCGGGTTCTCGCGGCAATGCGGTCGTGAGCCTCCAGAACCTGCTCAAGGCCGCGGGCGCGGACATCAAGGCGGACGGCGTTTTCGGCCGTAGCACGAATACCGCGGTCCGTAACTTCCAGTCGTCGGCTGGCATCGGCGTCGACGGCGTCGTAGGCCCCCGCACCTGGAACAAGCTCAACTCCGGCGCCGGCTCGGCCGCAACCTCCAAGAGCACCACCTCGGTCAACTCCACGCCGAAACTCCGCCGAGGAAACCGCGGCGACGCCGTCAAGGACCTCCAGAACCTGCTCAACAACGCAGGCGCAGGCATCAAGGTCGACGGCTCCTTCGGCCGCGCCACCTACAACGCCGTACGCAGCTTCCAGTCATCGGCTGGCATCGGCGTCGACGGCGTCGTAGGCCCCCGCACCTGGAACAAGCTCAACTCCGGCGCCGGCTCGGCCGCAACCTCCAAGAGCACCACCTCGGTCAACTCCACGCCGAAACTCCGCCGAGGAAACCGCGGCGACGCCGTCAAGGACCTCCAGAACCTGCTCAACAACGCAGGCGCAGGCATCAAGGTCGACGGCTCCTTCGGCCGCGCCACCTACAACGCCGTACGCAGCTTCCAGTCGTCGGCCGGCATCGGCGTCGACGGCGTCGTAGGCCCCCGCACCTGGGACAAACTCAACTCGGGTAAGGTCGAGATCTCGACATCGCGCGCCGCAAGCACCGCGGCTCCTGCTCCCGCTCCGAAGACGTCGGCCCAGTCTGATGTCTCGGGCGAGGCGATCGTCGAAAGCGCCAAGAAATACCTCGGCACCCCGTACGTGTGGGGCGGCTCGTCGCCCTCCGGCCTCGACTGCTCGGGCCTCACCTCGACGGTGTACCGCGAACACGGCATCTCGATTCCTCGCACGGCACGCAAGCAGGCCTTCGCCGGCACGATCATTTCGGAAAGCGAGGCTCGCCCCGGCGATCTCGTCGTGTTCACGCAGAACAACTACGGTCACGTGGGCATCTACGCAGGCGACGGCAAGGTTGTCGACGCGAGCCGTTCGCGCCAGAAGGTCGTCCACCGCGATATCTGGACGTCGAAGGTCATCTTCGTCACCTACCGCTGATCGGGAGAGGGGTTCGATCCTGACGCTCTGCGTCGTGGGAAGAGGATCGAGGCCACACCGGTCAGTTCATGCGGGCAGCCCCTCGGGGCTGCCCGTTTTTCTGTCCGACACCTCCCGGCAGGCATCGGCCATCCCTTTTCCAGCGTGCACCTATCCCCACGTGACAGGGTTGAACTGTATCTTTGTGCATCATCACGCAGGGCCGCCGATCTACCCCAGGAGTGCCATGTCCACGAAACCTGAGCTCAATACCGCTCCCCTCCCCCTCATCCCCGAGCCGGTGTCGGTTCGCTGGGGGGATTCTCCAGCTGAGGACTGGCGAACATCGGACCCGTTCGGCGAGGTCACGGTCGGCGTAAATAAGGACCTGCCGCGCACCGATTTCTCGATCGCGATCCACAAGAACGGCGCATCGATTACTGCCGGTAGCGAGGCGGCACTCGCCGATGGTCGCAATGCGTTCGCGCAGATCGTCCACCTTTCGGCAGTGCGGTCCCAACTCGCCGCAGCCGCAACGGTGGGTCACGAGCAACCGTCGGAGGCGACCTACCGCATCCCCGCGCTCACCCTGAGCGATTCTCCTGCGTTCGCATGGCGCGGCCTGCTCGTTGATCCAGCGCGGCACTTCCTGCCTGTTGAGGATCTCAAGCGGCTCATCACGGTGATGGCCGTGTACCGATTCAACATCCTGCATATGAATCTCACCGACGATCAGGGCTGGCGCTTCGAGGTGAGTGGATACCCGCGGCTCACCGAAGTTGGCGCATGGCGCGAACGCACTGTCGAGGGAACCCCGATGTTTGAGGGTGAGGATACGTTCGCGGAGGACCGCCACGGCGGTTTCTACACGCAGGAGGAACTGCGTGAGCTTGTGCAGTACGCGCGTTCGCGCGGCGTGACCGTCGTGCCGGGCGTGAATCTTCCAGGTCACGCCCAAGCGGCGATCGCCGCGTACCCGTCTCTCGGGAACTACCCTGAACGCCAGCTGCTCGTGCGCGAGACGTGGGGCGTGAGCAACCACGTGCTTGGCACATCGGAAGCGGCCTTCCAGTTTGTGCGCGACGTGCTCGAGCAAGTCGCCGATATTTTTGATTCCCCGTTCGTACACATCGGTGGCGAGGATGCCCCACTGACGGAGTGGGAGCACTCTGCCGAGGCGCGCACGCGCCGCGAGGAGTGGGGTTATTCGCGCGAAAGCGAGATCCTTGGCCGCTTTATGACGTTCGCGGGCGAGGTACTGCGCGATAAGGGCAAGCGCCTCGCGGTATGGGATTCGTCGAGGCTCGTACGGATTCCCGACGACGCGATTGTGCTTGCAGGAGGCGATCCGAAGGGCACCAAGTCTGCGGCTTCCCGCGGCTTTCAGACGGTTGCAGCGCCCGAATCGGTTCTGGGCCTTGATCGCGTGCAGGGCCGGAACGAGCCCGTGGGCGCGCGTCCCGAGTTGAGCCTCGAGGACGTCCTCAAAGCGGAGCCCCTCCCCAAGCGACTGAAGAAGGAGCACGAAGCACTCGTGCTCGGCATCGAGGCAACGGCATTCGGCCAGTACATACCGACTGCTCGCCACCTCGAGTACATGCTCTTTCCTCGTCTCGTGGCGATCGCACAGCACGCGTGGGGCTCGTCTATCGAGGTGGAAGAGCTCCGCGAGCGGATTCGCGCGCACGAGCCTCTGCTTGCACACCTGGGCGTCGAGTCCCGCAAGATCCTCGACTGAGGGGTTCTAGCGGTCGCTTTTACGATCGTGGCGCATCTGCGCGCCGACCCACAGGGACACGATTCCCGTAAAGATCAGGAGCGCTGTGCTCGTCGCGAAGACAGCAAAGGTCGCACTCGAGGAGGGCATGAGGCGCCCAAAAATCGCGCTGAGTCCAGCTTCTCGCCGGTCGGAGCTGGACCCGGGGACGAGAGGTTCAACGTCGACCACGATGTGAGCGCTCGTGCGGAGCCCGGAAGCGTCCTCGACCGTGTACTCGATGGGTGTTGTTCGACCCACGAATGTGGCGGCGGGCGTAAAGCGCACGCCGCCCGCGCTCGTCACCTCGAATACGCCCTCTTCGGGGATTTCAAGGCGGCGCCCTGAGCCTGCGACGAGTTCTTGGATGTTGGTCGCGCTCGCGCTGTGGAGCACGAGGGTCTCGGAATCGAACCCTTGGCCGGGGCTCGCGGGGGTGTCGTTCCCGAGGACGTCAATGGTCACTGAGTTGACTCGGCTGTTGGAGAGGGCTTCGTCGTCACGTGCCGTGGGAACCGCGCTCGCGTATTGCGAGTGGAGAGTTCCGCTCGTCGTGTTGGAAGCGAGAGCGCTGTCGATCGTAAAGGTGGCGACATGGGGCGAGTCGCGTAGGGAGCTGTCGGGAGTAAACGTCACGGTGCGCGCGTTCGCATCGAATTTCCACACTCCCTCGCTCGGTACTCGCATGGTCTTCCGATCACCGGAAAGGCTCGTTCCCGCGGGCATCTCGTGGTCGCTGAAGGCGAATGTTGAAGGCTGGACGTTGAGGGAACCGTCGAGCGGAGTGAACATTGCGGCCTGCCCCCACTTCACGGCCGTGTAGCGTGCACCCACTTGGGGGTAGCCCACGTTCATGGGGGCAACCGAGGAGGTGTTGCCTTCGCTGTCCGCTGCCGTCACTCCCATCGGCGTCACGTCTCGCACCCGGTCACTCAAGGGCGTGAAGGTGAGCGTTTGTGCTGCTCGATCCAGAACCCACGTGCCTTGGTCGGCAACGGTCACCGAAAGGCCGTCGTCGGAGGTGTAGTAGGAGGTTTCACCGCCGAAGGGGGCTAATTTAAGCGTCGAAGGATCCACGTGTGACGTGGCGCTCGCGAGTTCGAAAACGACCGGTTGGCCATAGGCTGCAGCGCGCGTGATGTCCCTGATCGAAGGAGTATTCACCGTCACCGTGCCCCTCGCGGCGGGGTGCGTTTTCTGGTCGCGCCCTTCAAGCGTCACGGGTCGTGGTTGGGCTCCGAGTCTTTCGCGTCGAGGAGTAAAGGTGACACTCGGGTGGCCGTCGGTTGCGAGGACCCACGTTCCTTCATCGGGGACAATGAGACGCGTGCCGTCTTCGACGAGCGTGCTGCCCGCGGGGAGCCCCTCGAGCGTGAAGGCAAGCGTGGCGGGGTCCACACCCGTGCCGTCGATAGCTAGGGGGATCGTAACTTTTTCGCCTTCCGCGGCGCGTGCGCTCACGCTCGGAATACCGGGATAGGTCACGGTCAGGGTGACGGGTGCGGATTCGTAGCCGGCCTTCGAACGTACCGAGAACTTCACGCTGTGCGACCCTCCCGCCTTGGGATTTTCGGGAGTGAACCTCACGCGTGTGTCCGAAATCTTCCACTCTCCCACCCCTTTGAGGGAGAGTTTCTTGCCGCCGTTCGTGGGCTTCGCGTCCTCGGATTCGGTACTCGAAAGCAGCTTCATCGAGTCCGTGTCGAGTGTCTCGAGATCCTCCGCGGACACCATGAGAAATAGGTCAAAGTCACCGGGATTGCCGAGGGTTGCGGTGTGCTTGAGCGCGGACGGATCCGCGGGGAGCGTGAAGGGGCCGTCTTCACCGACTGCGTGCGCCGCGGGAATGAGGGACGCAGCGCCAGGGGCGTGGGGCGCGGGAGCAAGGGCTGGTCCGACGGTTGCCGCAAGCACGAGCGCGCACGTTGCGGCGCGCGCCAGGGTGCGGCGGAGAATCGACTCCTTTCGCACGATTCTCCTTCCCACGAATGCCTCGAATTCACCCGCCACACTACCAGCGGCGTTAGTCTAAGAGGGCCCAAGTATCCCAGCGTAGGGAGTCCCATGCTCAGCATCGTGTTTTCCGATCACTTTCGCCGCGAAAAGTTCCTCGAGGATGCCTCGCGTTTCATCATGGGACAGCGCTGGTACGGCGGTGTGCACGGCACCGCTCCCGAGCTTCAGATTGCCGGCTGGACTCGCCTTGCGGAGGACGATCACCTCGTGGTGTCGTTTGTCGCGCTCGGGGCAGGTGATGGCGTGCGCTTCGCTTTGCCCGTGGCCTGGAACAAGGACGGTCGGGTCGACGATGGTGAGCTCGACAGTCTCATCACGCAGGTCGACACTCCCGTGGGGCAGCACAACGTGTATGACGCCACCGGGATTGATCGTGCTCGCGCGCTTCTCGCGCGCGCCCTTTTCGAGGGGGCTTCAGGCGAGGGACTCTCGCTCGAACCGATGCTGATCGCTGAAACCGCGCAGCGCGTACAGGATGACCTCAAGGCGATCACGGCAACCGAGAGGCTCGTGGGCGAGCAGTCGAACACGTCCCTCATCATTCATACCGAAAGCGGCCGCGAGTACATCCTCAAGCTGTTCCGCCACCTCGATGAAGGCACGAACCCCGACGCCGAACTTCAAGAGGCGCTCCAATCCGAGGGCAATACGCAGATCCCGCAATTCTTCGGGTACGTGCGCGGTGCCGACGCTCTGGGCAGCTCCGACGTCGCCTTGCTCAACCGGTTCCTGCCGAATGTGCAAGATGCCTGGCGCGAGGCCCTCATCGCTGCCGCCCAGGGCATCGATTTTTCCGAGCAGGCGTCGGGCCTCGGCACCGCCCTCGCACAGATCCACACGGATCTCGCGCGCGCCCTGCCCACCGATCGCGTGAGCACCAATACGCTCGCGCTCACCCTCGAGTCGATGAAGCGTCGTTTCGCACACCACGCCGAGACGCTCCCGGCACTCGAGGAGTTCGCCGACGCCGCAAACGCTCTCTACACGCGGGCCTTGAGGATCTCGTGGCCGCCGTTCCAACGAATCCACGGCGATCTCCATCTCGGGCAAGTTCTCAATTCACCGAGCGAGGGCTGGGTGTTTCTCGACTTCGAGGGCGAGCCGCTGCGACCCATGGCGGAGCGCGTGAAGGTCGATTCTCCCTGCCGGGACGTCGCGGGGATCCTGCGCAGCATCGACTACGCAGCGGCCTACGTTGAACTGAATGAGGGCATCGATGCACGCGCGTGGGCACGCGAGGCGCGGGAGGCCTTCCTCGAGGCGTATCTCGCCGAGCGTTCCGCGCGCGGGGGCGAGGGCGACCCGGAGGATCTGCGCGTTCTCTTGCGTGTGTTCGAGCTCGACAAGGCCGCCTACGAGGCCGTGTACGAATCGCAAAACCGACCGGAGTGGCTCGCGATCCCCCTCGGTGCCCTCGAGGAGCTCACCGCAAGCGCTACGCAGCCGGAATGAAATCGATCGGGCTCACGGAGGAATAGCGATCCTCGCGGATCGAGACGACGCCTACGCCACCGATGAACGGCGCGAGCGCCTGCGGATTCTTTCCAGGATTCGCGAGGACCACCTGGAAACCGAAGTGACGGAAGGATTCCATCGCGGCGGTAATGAACTTGCCCGCACCCTTGCTGAACGCCTCGTCGATAATGATGGGCGCATACCTGGGCACATCCACGCCGGTCCCGGCGAGCTGGTAGCGCAAAGCCGCAGCGAGGCAGAACGTCGTCAGGCGCTCGTTCTGGCCACCCGAGAGGGGGCCGCCCGATTCGTGCGCGTGCACAACTTCGCCGGCCTCGTTGACCTCTTCGGCGTGGAAGTGGACGTGGCGGCGGACGTCGAGGATCGCACGGGAGGCGAGGTCTTCGCGCGTGCGGGCCTTCGTGATGATGTCCATGAGGTTTTGGAGCGCGAGGAAGCGTTCTTCCGCTTTGTCTCGGTCGAGCGTGAGGTCGTTTTCGAGGCTTGAGCTCGTTGCCTCGTTGAGCGCGCGCTTGAACTCGTCGAGCGCAGCGAGGTGCACGGGTCGCATCGACAGCTGGAGATAGCGCCCTTCATGGAACTCAACCTGCGCGAGCAGCTCGTTGATTTTCGCGAGGCGCTTGCGGATTTGGGCGGGCTCGCGCGCGATCGCTGTCGCGAGAGCCTGCACGTCACCGAGGGTGTTCGAGGTGAAGAATTCGAAGAAGCGGTCCTCGACTTCGGGAAGCTTTTCCTCTTCGATCCCGCGAAGGATCGCGAGGTACTCGGGGGCGGCTTCGAGCGAGGTGTCGACATCGGCACCGCCCGCGGGCCAGCGCCGCGTGAATTCGCGCATGGCCGTGCGCATATCTTCTTCAGCGCGTGCGGTTTTCTTCGTGAGCGCCATCAGTTCCGCGTCGAGCGTCGCGGAGGCATCGCGCGTCACCTGGTCGATGTTGGAGATGAGCAGTGTGGGTGCGATTGCGCGAAAGCGCTCCTCGAGGTCGGCCGTCGTTTCCGGTGAGAGCGTGCGCTCTTCGAGCTGGGCTTCGGCCTGGAGGTGGCGTTCGCTGATCTGATCGAGCTGCTCGTTGACGCGACCAAGCTGGCCCACGATCTCGAGAAGCTCCTCATCGCCTTCGCTGATCGACATTTCGACCTGATCGATCTGCCGCGCAATTTCTGTAAGGGCACTGGAGCCGTCCTCGGCTGCACGCACCATGTCCTCGAGGTTGGCAATGCGGCGAGCGACACTCGCGGCATCCACGTCGTCCCACGTCACGGCCTGGATTGCCTGAAGCGCGAAGAGCTTTTCGCGGCGGGTCTGGGCTTCCTTTTCGAGATCGCGGCGCCGGGCCTGCGCCTCGAACAGAGCCTGTTCAGCGCGTGTACGCTCCGCTTCGAATACGGCGCGCTTCGCGCGGTTATCGAAGCCGAGCACCCAGTTGGAGCGGTCGTTGATCTGCCGCTCGGCGTTCTTCTCGTGACGTGTCGCGGAGTGCTTGATCTGGCCGGAGCGCAATACCGCTCGAGGATGCTTGGTGAACTCCTCGAGGTTTTCGGCACACAGGTAGTCCATGCGCGAGGCAACTTCGTTCGAGAGCCACTCGTGGAACTCGCCTTCGCGGATCTCAATCTTCGCCCCGAGCGCGCGCGCATCGAGTTTCTTGGGGGCGGTTTTGACGTTCGTGTTGATGCGGTTATAGGACACGCGCCGGCGCAGTTTCATACCGTCGATCTCGCGCGCGAAAGCGCGGTAGGCCCGTTCGGGCACGAGGATCGAGCGGGCGAGGCCGCGCAGCGCCTGCTCGGCGGCGGCCGTCCATTCTTCCTCTCCCGCACGCACTTGCAGCAGCTCGGCGGCGAACGGAAGGTCGGTTGGCGCGACGCCCGTACGCTCAGCGAGGAGATCGCGAAGCGCGACGTCATCGGAGTGGAGGTTCGAGGCGCGCGTCGTGAGAGAGGCGAGTTCCTGGCGGGTCGTTTCGAGAGCGTGCGCGTGCTCGCGGACCTTGGCCTCGGCTTCCCACTGGGTTTGCGCTTCGTTCTTTTCGTCCTCCTCGAGTGCGGCGCGCAGCTTCGCCACCTCGCGCTGGGTTTGCGTGAAGGTTTCTTCGTTCGAGGGAGTGTGCAGGCCCGCGAGCGCGAGCTGTCCCGAGAATTCGGTCGCGCGTTCGCGGCGGCGGTCGCGCTCAACCTCGAGGCCCGCGATCTGCTTTTTCCAGTCATCGATCTCACCGCCACCGGCACTCTTGCGCTGCTCTTTGAGTTGAGCAAGGTCGCCGCGGGCGTCGGAAATGTCCTGCGAGAGGCGGTTGCGGTGCGCACGGAGGCGGTCCTGGTCGCGCGTCAGCCGGTCTTTTTCGTCGGCGAGGAGCCGCACAAGGTGGCTGGCAGCGAACACATCGATGTCGTTTCGGCGGTCGACGAGTTCACTTCCGCGAGAGCGAGCCTCCCGCCATACCTGGTCGGCATTTTTGAGGCCCGTGAGAACGTCGCGTTGTTCGCGCGCGGTCACGAGCGCGTCGTACACCTCGGAGAGGTTCTGGAAGTTTGCGAGTGCCTGATCGGCGAGGTCGAACGTGCGGGGTTCGTCGAGCATGTAGTCGCGAAGGAGCGCGTTGACGTCGCCGAGCTCCTTCGCGGATTGGATTTTGTGAAGCAAGCCGAGCGCTTTTTCGTCGGGGATCCCAAGGATCTGGCTGAAGCGCGCGCGGTACTCGCGGAACTGACGGAAGGTTTCGGTGCCCTCGAGGGTTTTTTCGAGTTCGCGCCCCTCGATGCTCGTGCCCACGAACGGGCGCAGTTCGCTCACGTCGTAGGGTTTCGAGGAGATGACGTAAAGACTCTTGACGTCCGAATCCGCGCTGTGCCCGGATTGAAGCAAGAACATGCGTGTGAGCTGGAGGGTTTCACCTAGTCCATTGCCGAAGCGAAGGCTCACGACGCTGAGTGTCGAGTTCTCCCGCAGAACTTCCTGGCTGAATTCACCGGTTGCGGGGTCGTAGTGCATCGCCCACGCACCGCGTACGTAGCTCGCGACGGTGCGGCGGTACTTCGTGCTGCGCGGCCCGGCGTCGGAGGCCGCGGCGTTGAAGTGGAGCGCACGAGGTGGTGTCAAGAGCGCGCTGATCGCGTCGAGCAACGTGGACTTGCCGGTGCCGGGACCACCCGTGAGGAAGTAGCCCTTCGAACTAATCTCGAGGTCGTGGGTGCCGTGGAAGGTTCCCCAGTTGCTCAGCTGCACGTGGTTGAGGCGCCATTGGCCCGGGTGCGGGTGCTCGGGGTCGCTCGGCTCGCGGCGGGGGTTTTCGGGGGCGGTTCCGACGCCTGCTTCGCCCAAGCCGTCGAGGGTGTTGTGCACGTCGCTGAGGGGCACTTCGCCGGTCGCGTTGCTCACTTCGCCTGCCCTTCGTTCGTGGCTCCGGGGTTGTCGAGCGCATTGGCTGCGCCCGTGATGTCGTCGCCCGCGCGCTCGTAGAGGTCGATAAAGGTGCGCGCCGTATCGGGGTTGATCATAAGTTTGAGAACGGGGGAAACCTCGAACGAGTCACCCTGTTCCTCGAGGAGGCCCGCGCGCTGAATTTTTGCGATTGAGGCCCGGATGTCCTTCGTGAAGCCGGCTTCATCGGTCGAGGTCGTGCGCCGATACGGGGCGATGTTGGCGATGAGTTCCGCCTCGCTCACAACGGCGCGCTGGCCGCGCGAGGACTGCGTAAGGAGGTGCTGACGCAGCACGAGGAGGAGGACGGAGTCGAGTCGGTTGAGGCCCGTGAGTCGACGCAGAAGCTTCGGGGCATCGGGGTCGTCCTCGCTCTGGCGCACGAATGCGACCTGCGCGTCGTCGTCGAGAACAAGTTCCAGGAACATGTCGGCGAGGCGCTGCTCGATGTAGGCGCGATCGCGAAGGAGCTGGCCGTAGCGCTGGGGGTCGCGTCGACCGTCCAGGTAGGGCCCTTGAAGCAGGGCAACGAGAACGCGGCGGGAGTCCTCGACGAGCGCTCCCCCTGTGGAGCCGGCGTAGGTGAGGTCTTCGTCGTCGCTTGCGAGCGCCCATTCGTCGCGGTCAGTGCTCGGCGTTGCCGCCGGAGCAGTGCGACCGTCGGTGGCGGTTTCCTCGTGTTCACGCATGCGCGGACCCTTCTCGTTTTCCACGCCCTCAAGCCTACCGGCCGCACAAGAGTTATCCACAATTTTCACCCGCCTCTATCTGGCCTGCGTTTGAGTTCATAGGTTGACTACGTCCGCTCACCTCACTCGAAGGAGCCGCCGTGTCCCTGCCCTCGCTTATAGCCGACAACCATCGCAGCCCCGCGAGGATCTGGGTCATTCTTGCGACGATCGCGCTCGTCTGTGTCGTTTTGGGGCCGCTCCTCGCCCCTGGCGCGATGTGGCTCGTGCCTGTCGCCCCCTCGTCTCCTGGGGACAGCAGTCCACTGGCGGGGCTCGACGAACTCCTCTCGCGCGCCGCCGCGTTTCTCTTCGTGTTCGGTGTGTTCTTCGGCGCAGGGAACTTCGCCGGGCTTACTGCGGTCCCGTTTGCGATCGTGGCACTGACGCGGTGCGAGGGTGCGGGGCGCATCGGTTTTGCTCTCACGGCGATTATCGTCTTCGTCCTCGGGCCGCTCCTCGCCGTTCTGAGCGCAGCCGCCATGGTCGCCCTCTCCTTGACCCTCCCGACCGAGGTCTCCAGCAATCCCGCCACAGGCGCGGTGAGGGCCGAGTGGGAAGGGCTCAGAGCTTTGCTCGTCTTTGGAACATTCGCTGTCCCGCTCGCCATCGATCTTGTGCGATTCGCCGTCCTGTCGTTTGCGGGGGTCATCGTTTACTCCGCTGATCCACGCTCTGACCCCACCGGCTCTGCTTTAGCGCGGTAACCGTCTGCCTCCCCCACCCCGCGCGCGTGCCGTAAGGTTGTGTACGTCACCTTCAATGATCCCAGGGAGGTAGCGTGACGGTGCCTGCACCCCCCTCACACCGACGCCCCACTGCGCTATGGATACTGTTCAGCGGTCTCGCACTGGCGATAATCCCCCTGCTGCCGATTGTTCTTGTCAGCTTTTCGCTCGACGATCCCGCCTCGCCCTTACCCAAGAGCGCCGGAAGTGTGGCCATCTACGCGCAGCAGTTCGATTATCTCGTGGAATACTTAAAATCGGTCGCCTTTCTCCTCATCATCGGGATAGTTGGTGCGAACCTTCTCGCTCTTTTCTCGTTCCCCTTTGCCCTCACCGCTCTCAAGCGGTGCACACGTCAAGTTCGCCAAAAGAACATTCACTCGCTCATATACTTCGTGTTGGGCCCTATTATCGTGGTCCTCAGCTTCATCGCGCTCGTCGTTCTCGACGTCGCGGTGATGAGTGTGGTCGATGCGGTCACGTCAAAAAGCGAGGCTGCGCGAAGCGTCGCGTTGCCTTTCGTGGTCGCCGTTTTCGTAATCCCCCCACTTCTCGACATCGCCAGGTTCGTGTATCTCTTCTTCGCGAGCATTCGGGTGTACCTCGTCAAACCCTCCGCGCTCGAGGAGGCGCCGTGATCGCTCCGGTTCACGCGTATACAGGCGACACTCATCGCGCTCCCGCTCGCGTGTGGGTTCTGATGACGTCTATCGCGGCCGCCCTTCTCGTTCTCGCGCCCGGCGTGGCACTCGCCCTCTTGGCGTTTCCCATCTTCATCGAGGACCCGCCGAACACGATGCCGGCCTTCCGAGGCGTGAACACCCTCACGTATACCGTTTTCCGCTCGGTCCTCGTGTGCGTCGTGGCGGCGCTGACGGCGAATGTGCTCGTCTTCGCGGCCACCCCCGCCATCGTTCGCGCCCTTAAACGCTGCCCCTCAAAGGGAGCGGCCCGATTCGGGGCGATCGCGGCGCTCCTTTTTCTCGCAGGCGCACTCGTGAGCGCGGCAATCTGGGCCCTGGTCCTCGCCCCGGTGGTTGTCGCTTTTTCACCGGATCCTGAGTCGCTTCGCGACCAACTTCCCCGGTTCAACCTGCTGTTGATTTTCGTGCCATTCGTGATCGATTCGGTGCGATTCCTCGTGATGCCGCTCGCGGGTATCGCCGTCGCGGGAGCGCGGCAACGAGGCGCCGCGCCTCCAGTCGAGCCCACTATGGCTCCGGTACCTCGCTGAGGAAGAAGAACGCGGGCACGCGCGCTGCGTAGTCCGTGCCACCTGCCTCAAGGGAATCTTCGCGCCAGCGCACGATCTCCGTGTCCCCCTCGCGAGCGTTCGCGTGTGCCGTTGCGAGAAACATGAGGCCGATGACGCTCGCAAGCCCCTGAGGTGCTCCCTGTTCGCGAACGACCTGCCCGATGCTCGCCTGACCTTTCGCGTGAACGACCTCGTTCACGGACGATGTGAGCCCCACGAGGTCAATGTCGTTCGTGCGGACAAGCTCATCCAGAACCTCGACGCTGAGACGCGAGGCATCGTGGACCTCGGCCTCTGGCGGCACGCCGGGATCGCTCGGATCCTTAAGAAGGTGCTGAGCGACAGAGCTCATCTGCGCGCGCGAAAGCCCCAGATCGACCTCTTCGGTCTTGCGGTGGCTCACACTGTCTTTTTGTGCGAGTGCGATGCCCTGTGCCTCTTGAAGAAGGTCGAGAAGGACGCGGTGCTGGCGGAAGTCCTGGCTGCGCACAAAACGCGCAAGTGAGCGATACAGCTCGGTCTTGACGTCGAGGACCTCTTGCGCGGGCTCGTACAGGTCGCTGAAGACGTTCGCGAGGCGGTCGCGTTCGCGGCGCGTAAGAGTGCGCGTAAAGTCGCGCGAAAGGAGGCGATCCACGAGGTCCTGGGCTCGCTCGTTTTGTTTGGGGTCGTTGAGCATCCTGAAGAACGCCGTGAAGGTCTTGCCCACCTTGGATTGACCGAGGAGGTCATCGCCCGCGAGGAGCTGCTCGAGGATTTCGCCGCGCGAGCCTTCGGGCGAAAGGATCTGCTCACGAAGATGCAGGTCAACGGCGCGAAGGTCCTCGCGGTACTGAAGGAAGTCTCCGCTCAGTTCGTCGGCGACCTGGAGGATATCGCGAAGGCGCTCCGCGGAATGCTCGGCCGGCGGGAGCATGAGTTCGCCTTCGCTCAGCGCCTGGATCTCTCTTTCGATCTGCGCGCGGCGAAGCTGCAGGCCGCGAAGGCGCACATCTCGATCGCCCTCGGTGTCCTCGGCAAGCCGCTCAAACTGCTGCATGACGAGCGTGAGGCGGGATTCCGTCGTCGTAGGTCGATGCTCCTCGAGGCTCGAAATGAAGCTGATCGCTTCCACGGTGGACACCGACAATTCGAAGGTCGTTTCGACCGTCGTGGGGTCGTCGCGTCGCGTGAGATAGCCTTCGCGCACCCACGAGTCGACGTACTCCGAAGCGCCGCGCTGAAGATCCTCGTCGCCGCGCAGGAGGTCGAGGTGGCTCGCCACGCGGGCCACGAGCTCGGAGCGGTCGAGCCGACGGTCGCCCGCGGGGAAAACCGTCTGCAAAATCGCGAGGGTCGCGGGCGCTTTCGTGGCGGATAGGAGCCGCCACGTGGACATGCGGCGAAGCCGCTCGTAAGCCTCGGCGCGCTCGTTCGCGCTATGCCCGCCGAAGGTTTGAAGATCGCTCACACTCACGCCTCAACACTATCGAAGCCGGGTACGGCCTAGCGGTACTCGCCGTAGTAGGCGCCCGTGCGCTCCTCGCGAAGCGCCTCAAAATCGCCGCTGAGAATAGCTGCGCGAATCTCCTCAACGAGACGCACAACAAAGCGCTCGTTGTGGATCGTGCACAGGGTCGAGGACAGCATCTCCTTCGCCTTGAACAGGTGGTGAATGTAGGCGGCCGTGTAGTGGGTGCACGTATAGCAATCGCAGTTGTCGTCGATCGGCGCGAATTGAGTGCGGTACTTCGCGCCCGTGAGGTTCACCCGCCCTCGAGCGGTGTACACGGCGCTGTTGCGCGCGACGCGCGAGGGAGAGACGCAGTCGAACGTGTCGGCGCCCGCGGCAATGCCCGCGAAGAGGTCGTCCATCTCCGAAAGGCCAAGGAGGTGGCGGGGCTTCTCCTCGGGGAGTTCATCGGTGACCCAGCCGACGATCGTGGAGAGGTTCTCTTTCTCGAGTGCACCACCGATGCCGAAACCGTCGAACTGCCATTCATCGACGGTCATTGCGCCGAGGTCGCGCGCGGCTTTGCGTCGAAGATCCTCGTACTGCGCGCCCTGAATGACGCCCCACAGCATCTGGTAGGGCTTGCCCTCGCGCTCTTCGGTAAGCCGCTTGTGCTCGGCGATGCACCGCTCAGCCCAGAGCCTCGTGCGCTCAAGCGCCTTCTCCTGATAGCCGCGAGAGTTCATGAGGGTCGTGAGCTCATCAAATGCAAACATGATGTCCGCGCCGAGTGAATGCTGGATCTGCATCGAGAACTCGGGGGTGAACCGGTGTTCGGAGCCATCGATGAAGCTGCGGAAATTCACGCCATCGTCGTCCACGTGGGCGAGGCGCTCCTTGCCGATCTTGGTTGCGTGGTCCGTGCCGTCGGGCGTGCTCGCGCGGTCACTGCCCGCGAAGGATTCGGAGAGCACCTTTTGAAAACCGGCACCGAGGCTCATGACCTGGAAGCCGCCCGAGTCGGTGTACGTGGGGCCATCCCAGTTCATGAATGCGCCGAACCCACCTGCCTCATCAATGAGGTCGTGGCCCGGCTGGA
Organism: Dermabacter jinjuensis; assembly: GCF_902381725.1. GTDB lineage: Bacteria > Actinomycetota > Actinomycetes > Actinomycetales > Dermabacteraceae > Dermabacter > Dermabacter hominis. Next base: position 382,058 of record NZ_LR698963.1, read on the forward strand.
GATACAGGTGGTAGGCATTCGCGAGGATCGCCTGCGCGCCCAGCTGTGCCATTGACTCAGGAAGAACTGACTTAACGGTCGCCTTCGTGCCGACCGGGATAAACGCAGGGGTGTGAATGTCGCCATGCGGCGTGTGGATCACGCCCGCGCGGGCCTTCTCTCCGTGACGCGCGGCAATATCAAACCCCGCGCCCTCCTTTTCGCTCGTGCTCATTCCGCTATTTTCCCACGACCCCGCGCCCGCAGTCGACACGGCGAGAGGTGGCACCGCCGCCCGCACCCGGTAAAGTGCTGTACCGTTCCACAATTACTCCTCTGGAAGGGCACATGGCGAACGCACGCGGGCACCGTGCCCATTCACCGGGCGAAGACGCCCCCAGCTTCTCGCTTGAGGATTTCGTTCAAGACGCGCAAGAATCCGCGCTCGAGCCCCTCGACGACTTCTCGTGGGTGCAGGAGGCCGAAGAGCGCGAAAGCGAAGACATCGCCGCGTGGGGCGCCGCCGAAGACACCGGCGAGCCGTTCGTGTGGTACCAGGAACCCCAGGTTGCCGAGCAGGCGTCGGACTCCCCCGCCCCTGACACTCGCCCCCAGACCACTCCCGCGAACGCGTCCAAGCCCTCGCACTTCCGCCCCGAAATCGAGGGCCTTCGCGCCGTCAGCGTGCTCATGATCGTGATCTACCACGTGTGGCTCGGGCGCGTCTCTGGTGGGGTCGACGTCTTTCTTTTCATCTCCGCGTTTCTCCTCGGTTCCTCGTTTGCGCGGCGTCTCGATGCACGCAAGCCCTTCGGGCCGGTGCGGTACTGGCTGCGGACCTTCACGAGGCTCATGCCGCCCGCAACCATCGCAATCCTCGGTACGCTCCTCGGCAGCTTCCTGATCCTGCCCGAATCCTCGTGGCAAACCGTGATCTCGCACGCGATTGCGTCCGCGACCTACGTCCAAAATATTTGGTTGTCGATCACGAGCGTTGACTACTACGCGCTTGATGCCTCGACTGCCTCGCCGCTGCAGCACTTCTGGTCACTCTCGCTCCAAGGGCAGGTGTTTCTCACGTGGCCGCTCCTGTTCATCGCCGCTAAATTTGCCGCGAGAAAGAGCGCGCATCCGCGCCGCGTAGCCTTCGGATTCTTCTCCGTGATCGCGGCCGCGTCATTCGTCTTTTCTATCTACTACACGGCAACGCACCAGTCGGCAGCCTACTTCTCCACGCCCGCGCGCGCGTGGGAGGTCGCGTGCGGAACACTGCTCGCGCTCGCCCTTCCCACCCTCGATCGTCTGCTCGGGTCCGCCCGCCCCGGATCGCCCGAGGCACCCCGCCACCGCACGCTGCGCGCACTCGCCGGTTGGGCCGGCTTCGCCCTGCTCGTGTCGCTTGGGATCGTGCTCAACGTCCAGGGGCTCTTCCCCGGCTGGATCGCCCTGTGGCCGCTCACAGGCGCGGGCCTCATCATCATCGCCGGCTATTCCGGAACCTCGTGGGGATTCGACCGCGTTCTCACGATGAAGCTGCCGCGGGCACTCGCGTCGAGTTCCTACAGCCTCTACCTCGTCCATTGGCCGATCCTCATCCTGTGGCTCGCCCACTCCGGGCAAAAGCGCGCAGGCGCCCTCGACGGCCTCATCGTCATCCTCGGGAGCATGGCCCTCGCGTGGGTCCTCTCGACGATCGTCGATTCACGCTTCCGCAAGCCCGCGTGGAAGACCGCCCCCTGGTGGCGCTCCCTCACGGTGATCGGTACGTGCCTCGCGCTCGTTCTTGGCGGCGCTCTCGGGCTCCGTGGCTACCTCGCGAGCCAGCAAACGTCGGCCCCCATCACCGCCGGTGCAACCGAGAACTCGAACGCCCTCACGGCGACCTTCAACCCGAATACCCTTAGCCCGAAGGGCTTCGAGCTGGACGGCCAGTGGCCGAACCTTCCACACCTGTGCGATGACCCCTCGGGAGTGCTCGTCGCCACGAAGGACATTCCGTGTGAAACCCTCCGGCCGCTCGGCTCCAAAGCCAGCGCAACCGTACTCGTCGTCGGCTCGTCTCACTCACGCCAGTTCATCCCCACAATCCTCGACGAAGCGAAGGCCAAGAACTGGCAGATCATCAACTTCACCAAGAACGCGTGCCCATTCCGCGAAGACTCCATGCTGGGTGACGGCGAATACTGCAAGGGGTACTTCGACCAGGTCATGAAAGCCATCGATACACACCACCCCGATCTCGTACTCATGACATCGACCGCGGCGACCCCGACCGGGACGGAGGAAACCGTCCCACCGGGCACTCGCGAAGGCATCCAGGCTGTCCTCGACAAAGGCGTCAACGTTCTCGCCGTCCGCGATGCGCCGCGCTGGCCCACGAGCCTCTACACGTGCGCCGAAGCCGTTATTGACGCAGGCGGCACCCCGGAGCTCGCCGATCAAGCATGCGGCGCCGACCTCAGCACCAAGCTCGCATCGACCGACCCGAGCGAGGTGCTCGACAACATGAGCGGCGCGGGCGGGGCCAGGGTTTTCCGCATGGATATCAGCGACCTGATCTGCCCGGACGGGCACTGCGCCCCCATTCAAGGCAACGCCTACGTGTACATGGACGACAACCACCTCACTCGCGTCTTCACAAGCGGGATCGCGAAGGAGGTATCGGCCAGATTCGAGCAACTCGGAATCCGGCTCGGATCAAACACGGGAGGATCAGGGGCCGACGGTAGCAGGCCATAGATTCTGCCCAAGCAACACACGTCACCCTCGAGCTGACGGATTAATGCTGCCTGTAGCATGTACGCTCGTGCGTGGGCTTTGCCCCGCAGTTCGTTAACATTCACTATCCGAGGCGGCTCATGACCTGGCAACCACTCCTGCTCCCCGCGATCGTCGCGTGCCTGTGGGTGACCATGCCAGGTTTTCTCGTGAACATCGCGCTCGGATGCCGCCGTATCACCGCCTTTTTGCTGAGCCCGCTTTCATCCGTAGGACTCATTGTTGCCGCCGCAATTCTTGCGCCGTTCGCCGGCATAGGCTGGGGCCCCCTCCCCGTTGGTCTCCTTACCGTCGTGTGCGCTCTAAGCGGCTTTGGCCTCCGTCTTCTCCTGCAGAAGAAACGGGGAATTCCCGTGACGAGCCGACGTAAGGTTCGAGCCTCTTGGCGCACCCGCCTGCTGTCTCCACCTATCCTCGCGCTCATCACAATCGTGGGATCGTTCGCGCTCATGCTCCGCCACGTGAGGAACATCCTCGGCACTCCCTACGCTTTTTCGCAGGCGTTCGATGCGGTCTTCCACCTCAATGAAGTGCGGTGGATTCTGGAGCATCACAATGCTTCGAGCCTCGACGCGCAGGCGATGACATCTGCAAGCTGGGCATCGCACTTTTATCCTGCGGCCTGGCATGGCATTGCCTCACTCATCGGCCTCACCACCGGCGTCCACCACGTCTCGCTCCTGACCAATGCCACGATCATCGCCACCGTGTGCGTCATTTGGCCAGTTTCGATGATGGCCCTCGTATACGTTCTCACCCCTGGAAACTTGCTGCGTTACACGCTCTTGCCAACCGGAGTCGTGCTCGCCGCTCTTCCGGCATTTCCTCTGACGTTCGTGGAGCATGGTGTTCTCTACCCGAATCTTCTGGGCTACTGCCTGCTCCCCTCTCTCTACGTTCCCTTTCTGGCTCTTGTAGGGCAGGCGAAGCGTCTCAATATGTCAAAAATCCAGGTCTTTGGCATCGGTGCGCTGGGTTCTGCCGGGGCTGCGTTCGCCCACCCGACAGCAGCACTCATGATGCTCGTGGGGTCAACACTCATAGCCGTCTACTTAGGCGTGCGTTTTGCCGTGAACCGTCGTCCCTTGCGGCCAACCCTATTGCTTTCCGGGACCGCCCTACTATTGGGGGCGATCACCGTGATTGCATGGATCAAAATTCGCCCGCCCGGTGAGGCCGCCGAAACCTGGGGCCCCATCACTGATACCGTCGGTGCGGTAGGTTCAACCCTTATCCATAACACTGTCAACGGAATCCCCCAACACATCGCCTTAATCTTGACAGTGCTCGCGATTGTTGGCGCGCTCCGGACTCGGTTCTACCTCCCCCTTATGCTTTGGGCAGTTTCGGCCTTCCTCTGGGTTGTCGCCGCTTCGTGGCCTATGGGTCCCGGCCGCCGCGCCCTCGTTGGAGTGTGGTATTCGGATGTTCCTCGCCTGTATGCGCAGATGGGGCTCTTCCTCATTCCCGCTGCCGCTATTGGCGTGGGATACGCATGCAAGTGGATCGCGAGAACTTCGCGGGTCATCGCTCGCACTCCCTTACGACGCACCGGCCTCGCGGCGGTCGTTGCTGCCGTTCTCGTCACCACCTCGCAGGCGAACCCGATGATGGACTCGTTCATTGATCGAGTCGAAAAAACCTACACCCTCGGAGCAAGAACCAACTCGGTCAACCGACAAGAGCTGGTTTTTATGACTCAACTCCCGGGAGTCGTGGGGCCGAACGATAAAATCTTTGCGAATCCATGGCGCGGTGAAGCCCTTTCGTACGCGTTCTCCGGCGTCAACATTTCCACGCGTCACTTATTGGCGTATGAGTCCCGCGCTGACGTGTACCTCGTCAAACACCTGAACGAAATCGATACCGATCCAATCGTGTGCGAGGCCCTCAAAGCGGGCGGTTACACTCATGTCATGTACTTCTCCGGTCCCGAGATTGACTTCACCTACGCCGCCTATCCTGGCCTGCAGCATCTGGAGAAGGCCAAAAAACTCGAGCTCGTTCTTCAGAACGGCAACGCATCCCTCTATAAAGTGACCGGCTGCAATGCCTGATACACCCTACGAATTTTTGTCTTCACAACATTTTGGAGTCGAACATGACAGTTGACATTCTGTTCCCTTTCTACGGTGATGTCGCGCTGATGAAGCAGGCAGTCCGCTCGATCATTGGGCAGACCAACCCCGACTGGCGACTGGTTGTCGTTGACGATGGCTACCCTGATGACTCGATCCCCGGCTGGTTCGAGTCCCTCGACGATTCCCGCATTACCTACATGCGCAACGAGAAGAACCTCGGTGCGAACGGGAACTACACAAAGGCCTTGAGCTTCGTGGAAAATGACCTGGTGACGGTCATGGGTGCCGACGACGTGATGCTCCCGAACTATATTGACTGGCTCGTTGAAGCTGCGTCTGCGAACCCCGACGCCGAAATTTTCCAGCCCGGCTGTGTGGTGATCGATGAGCACAATGCTCTCTCGAACACTCTCGTGGAGCGAGTAAAAGACCATTACCGCCCGTCGACGGCTGTGGTGCTGCGCGGCGAGGAGCTCGCCACGTCAATTCTGCGTGGCAACTGGCTCTACTTCCCCTCGCTTGGGTGGAAGGCAAGTACGATCACCAAGATCGGCTTCCGTAAGGGCCTGAACGTTGTTCAGGATGCAGCTCTCGTGCTTGATGTCGCTATGCATAACGGTGGCCTGTTCTACGATCCGACGGTTGCTTTCATGTATCGCCGTCATGGCGGTTCGGATTCGTCGTGGCGCGCCCTCGAAGGTACCCGCTTCGACGAGGAGCGGGCGTTCTTTAACCAGATGGCTGATGAGATGACCGCGAAGGGCTGGCCTAAGGCCGCACGAGCAGCGCGAGTACACCTTTCGTCGCGACTTCACGCTCTTAGGCTCTTGCCGAAGGCCGCTTTGGCTAAAAAGTGGCAGGGCGTCAAGAACCTCGCCACGCATGCCGTCAAGTAAGAGCGACACTCCCACTGTCACGAAGCGTGATTCTGCCGCAATTCTGGTCGCGTCAGCGTGCGCAGCAGTCTCCGCTCTCCTGGCCACATGGCTCGCGAACCGGTATCTCGAACCGGCCGAAGTCACCGAGTTCCTCCTGTTTTGGTCGGTGCAGTTTGGGATTTTTGGTGTCGTTGCCGGAATTCAGCAGGAAGTCACTCGTGCAGTAGGAGCCGCGCGCCTTTCACAATCAACCGATGGAGCTCCTGTCGTTTTGGCAGCGGCAACGGTCGGCGGTCTATGCGCGATCGCGACGATAGCTACTTCCCCGTTGTGGGGAAAATCCACACTGCCAACAAACACCACCGCATCGGTCGCGCTCTTGGCGCTAGGAGTCGCACTGTATGCGTTTCATGCTGCGTTTAGTGGGGCGGCTGCGGGTTCTCAGAAGTGGCTCCTTTTTTCTATTTTTGGTGGTGGGGAAGCGCTTTGGCGCCTCGCCGCGCTCGCGGCTGTCTCTCTCCTCGCTGCTTCGCTGCTTGGGATGGAGGCGGCGGCGATCTCGCCAATTCTGTTGTGGGTCGCGCTGGCAGCGGTGCATCCGGGCACGCGAAAGATCATTCGTGCGCGCGCTGATGTCCCTTATGGCAGGCTCATGCGAAATGTCTTCATCGCTATGGGGTCGTCCACGGCTTCGGCTGTCTTGATGACTGGGTTCCCGGTCATTCTCAACGCGAGCGAAGATGCACCTACGGGTTCGCATACGTTCCTCGTCATGGGGGCACTGATCCTAGCCGTGTCGATTTGCCGGTCTCCGATCATGATTCCGCTCCAGGCATTTCAGGGTGTCGCTATCGCGGCGTTTTTGCGCCAGCGCCACCGCCCGCTTGCGGCGTTCGCTCGTCCGGCTGGCGCGCTGCTTGGTGTTGGTGCTGCCGGGGCGCTTGCCGCGTTCTTTTTGGGTCCTTGGCTTTTCCTTCTGATCTATCCACCGAAAGCAGAGGCAGAAGCCGCTTATCTTTCGGTCGCCAACGGTCCTGTGCTCGCGGCGCTTACGTTCGGTTCTGCGATCATGGCCCTCTTGGTACTGTCTGGGACCGCTGTGCTCGCCCTCGATCTTCACCGGATCTATCTCACTGGCTGGGTCATTGCTGCTCTCGTGACGACGGTCCTACTTTTTGCGGTGCCGGTCGGCATTATCCCGAAGGTTCTTGTCGCCTTGTATTGCGGGCCTGCGGCAGGGTTTTTGACGCATCTGGCAGCGATGAAGAGGGCGTCCGGCAACGCCCATAGCTTGGATCTAGCAGCGAGTTAGACCGAACGCATGTTTACGCCATAGCGGCGTTTAATATAGGCCCCGTAGAGAATTCTGTAGAGAGACGGCGAAACTTTGAGTAGTAGCGCTGCGGCACCGAACACTGGGCGCACTTTGAGGCAGGTCAGCGCTTCGCGAAAGGAGATTCGCTGGCGGATTTCCTTGAGTGCGGTACCGGAAGAGTCCGGCGCAGCTACGAGTACCTGTTGAGCATTGTTGAGGTAAGTCAGGACCTTCGAGACAGTCAGCGCATCGTGTAGCTGCGGAGCATCTACACGTGTGCGTGTAGCATCCGCCATGAGCGCGATCAGACGGTCACTTTCGGCAACCGGGGTTACTCTCCCCCACGTGAGCCCTCCCGCATCAATCGAGTAGCGATAAAGCGGGTTTTCGATGACGCTAACTCGCCGCGCGTTCATAAGCGCTTGAAGCACAAAGAGCGCGTCCTCAGCGCGATGAATCTCTTCCGAAAACCGAAGCCCCTCAATAATGCGAGAGCTAAACAGCTTGTCCCACAGGAATGGCGTGAACGAACCACTAAGCATTTTTGTGGCCGCATGCAAACCCGTACACCCCCCCAGTTCCACAGGCTCCCGAAGCTTTTGCCCCCCGTCAGCACCAATAACTTTATGCCCGCACGACACAATATCCGCGTTCGCTACTCGAGCTAGTTCGTGGAGATCTGCGAGGAAGGTAGGCTCATAAGTGTCATCTGAATCAAGAAACGCAACCCACTCTCCAGCAGCATTACTCAGCCCCGCATTTCGCGCTGCCGACACGCCACGGTTTTCCTCGAACACGATGACCTTCACACGAGCATCCGGCATGTCATGGAGATGTTGCATGATCTTCTCAAGTGCATCATCTGGAGAAGCGTCAACCACTACTACTAGCTCCCAATCCTCGTCCGTCTGGGATTGAACAGAGGCAATTGCGGGAAGAACGCTCGGCCCCGTTTTGTAAACGGGCATAATTATCGAGGTTCGCGGACTATTCACCGTCGTCACCACACCTTGTTATCAAGAAGAACAATTTCTCGACCTGGAAATCCAGGACCCAAAAGACCCTAGTACCTACAGAAATGTTTTACGGTCTGAATTTAACCAAAGAAAGTTCATTCCTTCTTGCGAGTCATGATTCTTGAGAAACACCATACTGTTTTCGCGCATAAGTGGAATATAACGAACCATACAGTCGAGGACTCACCTTCATGAGCATCGCAGCTACCGCAAACGTTGGGCGTTTTCTTGTGGTTCTCGCGATCGCTGCGAAGTTCAACCTCTGTCTGAGCTCCTTCATGTACCTCTGCTGCTCGCTACCTTCAAGGAGGCGCAGCGCTGCGTGTCCTGCATTGAGGTAGGTATTGACCCAGCACGTCGAATAACCAGGCTCAACGTCGCCAGAGCCCCGCTGGTTCTTGAGGACATCCCGCAGATAGTCAAGAAACTTGGCTGACTCACCCATTGGCGGCACCGAACTCCAGGTAATCGAATTCTCGTTCACAGTGTAGAGATGAAGCGCGTCATCGATTACACGGACGTTTCGCGCCAATCCGAGAACCTTCGCAGTGTAGCCGGCATCCTCGAGACGGTTAATGATCGGAAACTCTGCCTCAACAACCGCAGATCTACGGAAAATTTTGTCCCACGCATACTGCGAGAACCGATCGATGAGCAACAGATCCTGCGCTTGCTTTCCAGCGTAAATTCCCGGGTCGCCTTTAAGTCGATCTCGCTTTGGCTGCCCATCAAGGCCGACAACGGTGTGCGCGCAAGTGACGATATCAACGTCAGACGAAGCAGCCTCATGCATGCGCTCAAGGAAGGTCGGGCGGTACGCATCATCGGAGTCTAGGAACGCTAGCCATTCTCCACGAGACTCACGAATTCCAACATTGCGCGCGCCAGGAAGAGTCAAGTTCTTCTCGTTCTCGATAAACCTGATTCGTTCATCACCGCACGTACCAAGGTAGTCAAGGATGACGCTTCGGGCGTTATCCGGACTGCAGTCGTTCACAATGATCAGTTCCCAGTCGCTATCCGTCTGGGCTTGCACAGACTCAATCGCACGCACCACCGTAGCCTCGGTGCCGTAAACTGGCATGATAATAGAGGTGCGCGGGGCTGGATTCTGCTGACTCTTTTGCACGACGGCGAGTCTACCGGAGAGCCGCATGCGTGACGCGATGTGCCTTGTGCACCCTCGGCCGTGCCGGCACGCCTACCACCTCCAAGGAGTTCAACCTTGACCGCCCACAACATTGAAGCCGCAACTGTTTTTGCCACCGAGCTCGGACAGTTCGTGACCCAGTCTCCGAGCTCGTTTCACGCTGTGGCAACCGTAAGCGAATCCCTGGTTGACGCGGGGTTCACCGAACTTAGTGAAGGCGAGGATTGGGCCGGCATCGCTCGTGGTAGCCGATACCTCGTGCGTCGCGACGGTTCGGTGATCGCTTTCGATATTCCCTCGGGCGCAACCGAAACGACGCCTCTGCGGATTTTTGGCGCCCACACCGATTCCCCGGCGCTCAAACTCAAACCCAAAAGCTCGATCGCCGCGCACGGTTTCACTCAAGTTGGTGTCGAGGTATACGGCGGGGCGCTGTTCAATTCATTCCTTGATCGCGACCTCAAACTGGCCGGCCGCGTCGTTCTCACGAACGGTGAAGAAGCCCTCGTCCACACGGGACCATACCTTCGAGTTCCGCAACTTGCCGTCCATCTAGATCGGGCGGTGAATCGCGAAGGGCTCAAGCTCGACCCTCAAAAACACCTTCAACCCATCACGGGGCTTGCGGAGGGCGCTGAGCACGACGTGCTGGCCGATCTCGCCGCCACTGCAGGCGTAAACCCACAGGACATCGCTGGATACGACATCGTGACTGTCGATGCCCAGGAGCCGCAACTCATCGGCGCACGCAAGGAGTTCCTCGCGAGCGCACGGCTCGACAATCTCCTTTCGACCTTCGCCGGCATGCGCGCAATGGCTGAGCATAAAAGCCGCGACGACGCGCCGATTGCGCTTTTCGTTGCCAACGATCACGAGGAGGTCGGCTCAGCGAGTCGATCCGGAGCTGCCGGCCCGTTCCTCGAGGACGTTCTCGCCCGGCTTTACGCCGCACTCGGCGCAAATGATGAAGAACGCAGGCGCGCATTCAACCGCTCGATCGTGGTCTCGTCAGATGTCGGACATTCGATCCACCCGAATTACCCCGAACGTCACGACCCGGCCAACCAGCCCGTTGCTGGACGGGGCCCCATCCTGAAAATCAACGCCGACCAGCGCTATGCTACCGACGCTCACGGCGCCGCATTTTGGGCTCGTGCATGCGCCCATGCCGGCATCCAATACCAGGAATTTGTATCCAACAATTCCATGCCGTGCGGCTCGACGATCGGCCCCATCACCGCGACACGTCTCGGCATGACGACGGTCGATGTCGGTGTTCCGATCCTCTCAATGCACTCGTGCCGCGAACTCACAGCGGTCTCAGACCCGTATGATCTGTACCTGGCCGCAAAGGCGGTCCTCTCCCCCGAGGTCCTCTTCACCCCGTGATCTCAAGCGGGCAGCCCCACTCCCTACCGAAACGTGTTCATGTCTAATACCGCAACGTCATCTCCCACGCATCGAGCTGACCTCCCGAAGGAACAGCGAGTCTTTCGAACTGACGTCCACGGGCTCAGAGGGCTCGCGGTCTTCCTCGTTGTGATCTACCACGTTTTCGTGGGGCGCGTTTCCGGCGGAGTTGACGTTTTCCTCTTCATCTCCGCTTACTTCCTCACCGGAACATTCGTGCGCCGTATGGAGACCGGAAAGCCCATCGCTGCCGTTGGGTATTGGGGCAGGACGTTTAAGCGGCTACTTCCACCAACGGTCGTCGTGACCTTCGCAATCTTGGCAGCAACCTACATCTTCTTGCCGCCAAGTTCGTACGTACCGATGCTCAAGGATGCGTTCTTCACTCTCATTCAGGGTGAGAACTGGTGGCTGATCAATCAGGCAACCGATTATTACGCTGCCGACCGCACTGCCGCTAGCCCGTTCCAACACTTCTGGTCGCTCTCCATCCAGGGGCAGGTGTTCCTTGCCTGGCCGCTGCTGTTCGCTCTTTTGGCACTTGTCCTCAAGGCATGGGAGAGGCGTTTCCCGCCAAAGAGCCAGCACCAGCACAACATCCGCGTGTGGGGCACAAGTGGCATCGCGATCGGCGCCATTACTCTCGCAAGTTTCATTTGGTCGGTGATTGAAACTTCCGCGGACCAGCAAACCGCCTACTTTGACACGTTCGCCCGCTTCTGGGAATTCGGCCTCGGCGGGCTCGTGGCAATCGCTCTCCCCCTGATCGCCGAACGCACCGACACGCTCCACCCCAACAGCCCGAAAGGGCGGCCGTGGCGGTTCGCCTTGTCAATGCTGGGCGTTCTCGCGCTCGTCTCGATGGGAATGCTCGTGGACGTCGCCGGGAAATTTCCCGGGTGGCTTGCGATCTGGCCACTCTCGGCAGCAGCATTCATCATGGTGATGGGCTACAACCCCATCCTCAGCTCAAAGCCCCTCCAGAAGCTTGGGGGCATTTCGTACGGGCTCTACCTCGCCCACTGGCCGCTGCTCGTGCTGACGCTACAAGTTCTCGAGATTCCCAAGGCGCCGTTCTGGCTAGGTGTAGTCCTCGTGATCGCGAGCCTCGCGCTCGCGTGGCTCATCACGAAATTCGTGGACACCCCATTCCGACGGTGGAAGTGGGCTGGCGCCAAGACCCACAGGTCGGTCGCGGTCGCGCTGGTGACTGTAGCTATTGGTCTGACCCCCGTAGTCATCGCGCAAAGTGTTCTCGACGCAAAGGCAAAGAAGCTTGAACTTGCCGCCGAGATCAACAACCCCGGTGCAGAGGTACTCAACGACGAAAATCTCTACGACCCTACAAACGACCCTAATGTCACGATTTTGCCAACCGAAGCGGACCTTCCCAATGACTGGTTTGATGCGGGACCGCCCTGTCAAAAAGAGGGGGCACCCGATACCAAAGAATGGAAGGGCGCCTCGTGCAACACTTCGCGTCAAGGTCGAATCACGGGCAACAACATGCTCGTAGTCATGGGAAATTCGCGCATGGAGCAAACTTCCGCCGCAATTCTCCCCACTGCACACAAACACGGCTGGGACGTCATGGAACTTACCGCGCCTGGCTGCGCAGTTGGAATGAATAACCACGACCGGTGTGAGCCGTTCACGACGCAGGCAACGGCTTACCTGCTCTCACTTCACCCTTCGGCGGTTGCCCTTCAAACGACTTACGTTGATGAAAACGGCGATGAAGTCGTCAATCAGGGCGCTCTCGACATCGCGGCGAAATTGCGGGACGCGGGGATCGCGGTTATCGCCACGCGAGACATTCCGCGACTCAAGACCAATCTCTCGTCGTGCGCAATCGAGCACGCGGAAGCCCCGAGCGAAAACTGCGTTGAGGAGATCGATCCCTCGATAATCTCGGACCGGCCTGACGGAGAAGCTATCGCAAACGGTGGGTTTTTCGCTCTCGACCTGAACCAGAGCATCTGCCCCGACGCACAGTGCAAACCGATCATCGGGAACACATACGTGTTCCTTGACGAGCGCCACGTGACCGCCACCTACGCAGCGACAATGGCCGGCATCGTGGATGACCAGCTGTCGAACGAAGGGTTCGCCTGGTAGCTACGCCGCGTTTTCGATCGCGTCGCGCGCCGCATCCGCGCGCTCGACTATCGACTCATCACCGGAGAGGTCCCGCACGCGGCGGGCGTCCTTGGTGAGCTCGTCGATCTGGTAGAGGGCGCTATCGAGCAGCCCCTCGGCGGCACACAGGAGCGCCAGGTCGATGCGCGCATGGATCACCTCGGGGGTGTCGTCCCCATGGACGAGGAGCGCGGGAAGCGACGCGAAGGCGCTCGCGCTTGAAGCGGCGGCCGTCTCGCTCAGGAGTGCGCGCAGGCGCTCGCTCGCACCCTCGCTCATCTCAACGCGGTCGTCAAACATACTGGTCTCCCTGCGTCGTGGACTGAGCGGCCTGCCGCGCCTCGGCGGCTTGCGTCGCGTCCAGTTCGCGGCGCATGTTCTCCATCGTGGCAACGGTCATCGGCGGACGTTCGAGGCCGTCTGTTGTGGGCGCGGTCGGTTCCGACGGCGCCCCGGTCCCATCGACGCTTAGTGTTCCCGAGACGTCCACCCCGAAAATTGTGTGGACGGCTTCGAGGAACTGATGAGCCTGGCCGGTCTTGGCGAGCTCTTGCGCGCGCACCATCGGGGAATGAAGGAACTTGTTGTAGACGCGCCCCAGCGAGCGTTGCACCTGTTCGGCTGCGGCTTCGCCGGAGGTTCGGCGCACCTCGTCCACTTCGAGAACGATCATCTCCTTGACGCTTCGGCGCAGGGCGCTCACGGCGGGGTCGACGGCGCGGATCTGCTGGCGTTCTTCGAATCGTACGACGCCGGTGTCGATCAGTTCGCGTGCGCGCGTGATCTCGCCGTGGCCGCTTTCGCCGGCTCTGATCGATTCGAGCGGGATGACGCGCACGCCCGGGAGTGTTGCCGCTGCGGGCTCGATGTCGCTGTGAAGCGCGAGGTCCAGCATTACGAGGTCTTCGCTCGTCGCCCGCTGTTCAAGGGCGCGGGCGAGCATGGGAGCGTCGATCGAATGCGTGCCGCCGCCGGAGGCGGCAATGACGACGGTGGCCTTTGCGAGTGTCGCTTCGAGATTCTCGGGCGCTACCGGCAGGGCACCGTGCGAATCGGCAAACTGTTCGGCGCGGCCGCTGGGGGAAAACACGTGAAGGCTGCCGACTCCCCTGAGGTGGAGCTCGGCGCTTGCCACGCGGGCCATGGCACCGGTGCCGATCAGGAGAGCGTCGCGCCCCTCGAGCTCGGTCCGAAAGAGGTGCGCGGAGTCGAGGGCGACCGCGACGGAGCTTCGCCCGGCGGCTCCAACCTTGGTTTTCGAGGTGACTTGCTTTGCGGTGCGCAGCGCCCCCTGAAACAGGTCGTTGAGGAGCGTGGTGGTGTGCCCGGCAGCGAGGGCGTTCGTGAAGCTCGCCCGTACTTGGCCGGTGATCTCGGCCTCACCGAGCACCTGGGAGTTCATGCCTGCGGCAACCTCGTACATGTGCCGAGCCGAGATGATGCCGGCATCGACAACGAGCATGCGAGCGACCTCCTCGCGCGGCAGGCCGCTCGTGTGGTGAACGGCGCGGGTGACGAGATCGATGGCGTCGTGGAAGAGGTCAACATCCGCGTAGATTTCAAGCCTGTTGCACGTCGCGAGGCACACCCAGCCGGTGAGGGGCTGTTCGGGGTGGCCCTCGTTAAGGGCGGCAAGCTGTTCATCGAGCTGCACCGATCCGCGGGTGACGCGCTCGAGTCCATCGAGCCCGAGATTGTCGTGGGTCGCTCTCAGGGCAATCAGCATGCACCTAGCCTAAGTCAGCTGGGACGTCTTTCTCATCGACATCGGGCACAATAGAGGCGATGACCACGCTACTTTGCTTCTCTCTCACCGTTCACGTGATGCCATGACAGCTTCGATTTCGCCGCGCGAGAGCGCTCTTGTGCAACGCCTAGCCGGGCGAGGGGCAGCCGTTGCTGATGCGCCGCCAAGTGTGTGGTTCATGCGCCAGGCGGGGCGCTCCCTACCCGAATACCGCAAGGTTCGCGAAGGCATCGGCATGCTCGAGAGCTGCCTCATGCCCGAGCTTGCCGCGGAAATCACACTTCAACCGGTGCGCAGGCACGGTGTCGATGCCGGGATTTTCTTTTCCGACATCATGGTTCCGCTCAAGCTTGCGGGCATCGACGTGAGCATCGAACCCGGTGTTGGGCCCGTGCTCGCCCACCCCGTGCGTTCAAAAGCGGATATTGACAAGCTCCCCTCGGTCGACGACGTCTACCGCACCGCTCTCGAGCCGATTCGTGAGGCCGTGCGCCTTACCGTCGCGGAACTCGGTTCCACCCCTCTGATCGGTTTCTGCGGTGCCCCATTTACGGTCGCGAGCTACATGGTTGAGGGGCGCCCGAGCCGCGACCACCTGCGCACCCGCGCACTGATGAGCGCCGAGCCCGAATTGTGGGGCCGCCTCGCCCAGTGGGTCGCTGATATCTCGGGCGAGTTTCTACGCGCCCAGATCGAAGCTGGTGCGAGCGCTGTCCAGCTTTTCGACTCGTGGGCGGGGTCTCTCTCCGAAGCCACCTACCGCACCCACGTCCTGCCTTTTTCCACGCGTACCTTCACCTACGTCCAGGACCTCGATGTTCCCCGGACCCACTTTGGCGTTGGCACGGGGCACATGCTCACCGCCATCCTCGAGGCAGGTGCGACAACCGTCGGACTCGACCACCGCACCCCCATTCCCACCGCCGTTGAAACCCTCCCGGCGGGCACGGGCCTGCAGGGAAACCTCGACCCGGCCCTCCTGTTCTCCTCGGAAAAAGCCCGCTTCACCGAGGC
Source organism: Dermabacter jinjuensis (assembly GCF_902381725.1). Classification (GTDB taxonomy): domain Bacteria; phylum Actinomycetota; class Actinomycetes; order Actinomycetales; family Dermabacteraceae; genus Dermabacter; species Dermabacter hominis. Next base: position 397,565 of record NZ_LR698963.1, read on the forward strand.
CGAGCGCATCGTGCGCGAGGGCCGCGCCGCTGCCGGGCACGTCGTCAACCTCGGCCACGGGGTACCCCCTCAAACGGACCCGCATGTCCTCACCGATCTCGTGGCCTTCATCCACGAGCAGTAGGAGTACCTGCAATGCGCACGCTTGACACCGTTGTCGTCGGTGGTGGAGTTTCTGGGCTTATCTACGCGCGTGAACGCGCGATGCGCGGCGACACTGTTGTTCTTCTCGAGGCCAGCGACCACGTTGGTGGAGCCGTGTGGTCGCACACACTCGAGGGAATCGAGGCGAACACGGGGGCGGAGGCCTTCGCTGTCGGCGGCGGGAACATGCTTTCGCTCGTGAAAGACCTCGGGCTCGAAAAGCAGGTCGTGTCCCCGGCGACGGGGTCGAGCTTCATCGTTGGAGACACGCACGCGTACGCCTCCCCGCGCAATGCCGTTCTAGGGATGCCCGCCCGCCCACTCGCCGCGGATGTGCGTGAGGCCCTCGGGTTCTGGGGAGCGCTGCGCGCGTGGTGTGAGCGTTTCGTTCCCGCCTCTCGCGCCTCGGAAGAGTCCGTGACAGTCGCAGAATTCGTCACCGCGCGCTACGGCAGAAAAGTCCTCGAGCGCCTCGTCGCTCCCATCATTCGTGGCGTGCACTCCGCGGACCCGGAGAAACTCGAGCTGCGCGCCGTCATGCCGAAACTTCCCGAAAGGGTGCAGGCGCTCGGGAGCGCGCGCAAAGCGATCGAGGAGATCCTCGAGAAGCGAGGGGTGCGCTCAAGCTCCGGTTCTGCGGTGCATTCGCTCGCGCCGTCGATGGCGGAGCTGCCGAAAGCACTCGCGCGCGACATCGAAGAGCACGGGGGCCAGATCTTCACCCAGACCCCCGCGCTTGGACTGCGTGCGTCGAGCACCGACGGCACCTGGACCGTGACTGCCGGGACCCGAGCGGCAGCTTTCACGCGCGAGTTCAAGGCACGCAGCCTCGTAATCGCCACGGGACCCGAAATCGCGCGACACCTGTTGAGTGCACCCGCACCCACCATTGCGAGCCTCATCCCTCTCGCGTCTGCAACCCCGGTTCGCCTCGCCACGCTCGTGCTCGATAACCCAGAATTGAATGCGAAGCCGCGCGGCAACGGCGTCCTCGTCGCTCCCGCCGCCACCTCGATCCGCGCTAAGGCCCTGACTCACGCGAGCGCCAAGTGGGAGCACATCCACCGGGCCTCGGAGGCCTCGAAACCAGGGCGAAACGTCGTGCGGCTCTCCTACAGCCCGGGCCCCGACGGCACCCTGCCAGGGGCCGAACGGTTCCCCGAGCTCGCCATTCACGATGCGGCCGCGATTTTTGGCCTGCAGGCGTCGGACCTCACCGTTGCTGACTGGGCCCTCACCGACTGGACCGGCACGATGCGCCAATCCGGCCCGGGCCACACAGCCGCCCTCGAGACACTCGCAAACGCTCTCGAGCGCGATACGGGAGCGGGCGCCGCCCTCCCCCACCTCGAGCTGACCGGCGCGTGGCGCGCCGGCAACGGACTTGAGGCCATCACCCGTTTCACACGCGAGCTCGCCTCGCGCTAACAACCAACGCACAAAACTAAGAAAGGACTCACTCATGAGCGAGGACGTCACAGAAGAAATCCGTTTCACCGCCTATTCCGTCTACCGCAAGATCGGCGGGCTGAACGATGAGGGCATCGTGAGCCCCGAACAGGTGCTCGAGGATCTCGAGCGTACCGTCGCCTCACTCGCCGGTGCAGACGTCGAGGTGCTCGGCTTCTACGATGTTTCCGGTTTCCGGGCGGAGGCCGACCTCATGGTGTGGCTCGCCTCCGAGCGCCCCGAGGCACTCCAGGAAGCCCTGCGCCTGTTCGAGAACTCGATCGCCGGCACCTACCTCGAGAAGGAATGGCAGGCGATGGGCGTGCACCGCGGCCACGAATTCTCGCGCAGCCACAAGCCCGCATTCATGGAGGCCGATAAGGAGCGCAAGGACTGGATCACCGTGTACCCGTTCGTGCGCAGCTACGACTGGTACCTCCTTGAGGAAGATGAGCGCCGCGAGATGATGAAAGAGCACGGCATGTACGGCCGCGAATACCCGAACGTGTGGGGCAACACCACCGCAGCCTTTGCGCTCGGCGACTACGAGTGGCTCCTGAGCTTTGAGGCCGACACCCTCCCGGAGCTCGTCGACATGATGCGCCACCTGCGCTACACGAAGGCACGCCTGCACGTGCGCGAAGAGCTCCCCTTCCACACGGGCCACCGCATCGCCGAGCTCGACGAGGTCGTGGAGGTGCTTCTGTGACCGAGGCGGCAGTGACCGAGAACGGCGGCGCCTACACGGCAGTGCTCTTCTCCTCGTTCGGCGGGCCCGAAAAACACGAGGACGTGATCCCGTTCCTGCGCAATGTTACGCGCGGGCGCGGCATCCCCGATGAGCGCCTCGAAGAGGTCGCGACCCACTACCGCGCGCTCGGCGGGAAGAGCCCGATCAACGAGCAAAATCGCGCCCTCATCGCGCGTCTCGAAGCAGAGTTGAAGCGCCGCCGCATCGACCTTCCCGTGTACTGGGGCAACCGCAACTGGGAGCCCTACGTCGCCGATACCGTCCGCGACATGCACAACGATGGTCACACGAAAGTCGTGGGTCTCGTGACGAGCGCGTACTCGAGCTACTCGAGTTGCCACCAGTACCACGAGGATTTCCGCAAAGCCCTCGACGAGACCGGGCTGATGGGGACGCTCGCGATCGATAAGGCCCGCGTGTACTACAACCATCCGGGATTCCTCGAGCCCGTCGTCGACGGCGTGAAGAGCGCCCTGGAGGCGCACCGCGCAAACGGACACGAGCCCGAAGCGATCGAGATCCTCTTCTCGACGCACTCGATTCCGACGACGATGGCGGATGTGTCGGGCCCGAAGAGTTCGTGGGAGAAGGGCTCGGGCGGCTGGTACGTCGCTCAGCACGAAGCAGCGATCGAGTACGTCATGGCCCGCGTGCGTGAGGATCTCGGGGCCGAGCAAACCCCCGAAAACTATCAGCTCGTTTATCAGTCGCGTTCGGGTGCGCCGCACGTGCCGTGGCTCGAGCCGGATATCAACGACGTCATCGACGAGCTCGAAGCTCGCTCCGCTGTCGTTGTCGTGCCGATCGGGTTCGTGACCGATCACGTCGAAGTCGTGTGGGACCTCGACACCGAGGCGAAGGAAACCGCCGAAAACAAGGGCCTCGCCTTTGTGCGAGTGGCGACCTCGGGCAGCGACGACCGCTTTATCGGCGCCCTCGCCGACCTCGTTCAGGAAGCTGTCACGCCCGGCTTTGAACGCCGAGCCGTGATCGACCTTCCCGGAGCGCTCGAGAACGAGAAGCGCACCGGTGACTGCGGACTCGAGTGCTGCCTCGTGCGCACCCCGGAAGGCACGTTCGCATGATGCGGCTCGGCACTCGCGCCTCCGCGCTCGCTCGCACGCAGTCCGCGTGGGTTGCGCGTCAGTTGGTAGCAGGGGGCGAGGGAGATTCCGACGGTTTCCAGCTCGTCAACGTCTCCACTCACGGGGATCGCGACCGCACGAGCCCGCTCACGCGCATCGGCGGCACCGGCGTGTTCGTCTCCGCCGTCCGCGAGGCTCTTCTTGCCGGCGAGGTCGACGTCGTCGTCCATTCGCTCAAGGACCTTCCCACGCTGCCAGCCGACGGGATCCGCCTCGCGGCGGTTCCCGTGCGAGAAAACCCCGCCGATGCTCTCCTCACTCGCGCTGGGGTTGCGAGCCTCGACGCGATCCCTCGGGGCGGCCGCGTGGGCACCGGGAGCCCGCGACGCGCAGCGCAGCTCATGCTCGCGAGGCCCGATCTCGAGGTGGTTCCGATCCGCGGCAACATCGAGACACGTATGGCGTATGCCGAGCGGGGAGAGCTCGATGCGGTTGTTCTCGCCGCGGCGGGCCTGCATAGGCTCGGGTTTGAGGACCGCATCGCCGAATCGTTTGATCCGTGGCAGTTTCTGCCCGCGCCCGCGCAGGGGGCGCTCGCGGTTGAGGTTCGCGAGGATCTCGACCGCGAAAGCGACCTCGCTCGCGCGCTCGACGCGCTCGATCACCGTCCGACCCGGTTCGCGACCATCGCCGAGCGCACTCTCTTGCGCGCGCTCGAGGCGGGGTGCTCTGCGCCGGTCGCCGCATTCGCCGAGGTCACGGACGATAATCGACTCGTTCTCAAGGCCGGGGTATACGGTCGAAACACGCATCTTGTTCGCGAAAGCCGCACGGATACACCGGTGACGGCGGCCTCGGCCGAGGCCGCGGGCAGGGCGCTTGCGGAGGACATGCTCGCCGCTGGCGCCCGAGATCTACTTGCTGAGGAGTGGCTAGCATGACAGCACCCGTTCTTGTGACGCGCCCCGAGGGGCGCGGCGCTGGCCTCGTCGCGGAGCTCAACGCTCGCGGTTTTGAGGCCGTGCATTCTCCGTTCACGGAGTTCTCGTTCGAAACGGACGCCGACCTGCGCGATGCCCTGAGCGACCTTGCCCACGGCGAGTTCGATTGGCTCCTTCTCACGTCGGTCACGACTGTCAAGGCGCTTCGAGCATTGCCCGAATGGTCGGAGCTTCCCGCCGTCCAAGAATTCAAGGCCGCCGCGGTCGGCGAAGCGACGGCAGCTGCCGCGCGCGAAGCGGGCCTCGAGGTCGAGACAATCGCACAAGGAAGCGCCGCCTCTCTCATCGATGTCTTCCCCGTCAATCAGCAGGGTGGGGACGGACTCGCTCAGCGCATCTTCTATCCCGTGAGTTCCGCTGCCGCGCCGCAGCTCGAGCTCGCGCTCCGCATGGCCGGATACGACGTCCAGCGCGAGACCGCCTACCGCCCCAAGACGATCCCGCAACCGCGCGACGTCATCGACAATCTCGCCGCAGGCGGCTTCAGCGCCGTCGTCGCGACGAGCCCCATGATCGTGCGCGCTCTCTCACAGCTCGCGATCCACGAGAGTACGAAACTCGTCGTGATCGGCAAGCCGAGCGAGGAAGCGGCGATCAGCGTGAATCTCCCGGTTGCAGCGGTCGCGAAAGATCCAAGCGATCGCGCGCTCGCTGAAGCCGTTGCCGAAGTACTGGGAAAGGACACCGAGTAATGACCGTGAAGCGCCCCTTCCATCGCCCCCGCCGCCTTCGCGCGAGCGACGCGATGCGCCGCCTTAATCGCGAGACGACCCTGCGCAGCGCCGATTTCATTCTTCCGGCATTCGTGCGCGAGGGTGCGAGCGAGACTCGCCCCATCGCGGCGATGCCCGGCGTGAGGCAGCACTCGCTCGATTCCCTCGTCACGGCCGCCCGCGAAGCCGCCGAGCTCGGTCTTGGCGGCATCATGCTGTTTGGCATCCCCGAGAAGAAGGATGCCGTCGGATCCGGCGCAACCGACCCGAACGGGATCCTGAACGTCGCTATCTCGCGCCTGCGTGACGAGCTCGGCGATTCGCTGCTGGTGATGGCCGATCTGTGCCTCGATGAATTCACGGATCACGGCCACTGCGGAGTCCTCGACCAGGATGGTGGCGTGGACAATGACGCGACGCTCGAGGTCTATCGCGAGATGGCCCTCGCTCAGGCGCGCGCGGGTGCCCACGTTGTTGCCCCCTCGGGCATGATGGATGGCCAGATTGCCGCTATCCGCGACGCGCTCGATTCGGAAGGCTTCACGAACGTCGCGATTTACGCCTACACCGCAAAGTACGCCTCCGCGTTCTACGGGCCGTTCCGCGAAGCCGTCGATTCGTCACTGACGGGCGATCGCAAGACTTACCAGCAGGATCCTGCGAACGGGCGCGAGGCGCTTCGCGAGCTCGAGCTCGACCTGGGCGAAGGCGCCGACATGATCATGGTCAAGCCCGGGCTCCCCTATCTCGACGTGCTTGCTGACGTTGCGGCTGCGAGCCCCGTTCCCGTTGGCACCTACCAGGTTTCTGGCGAGTACGCGATGATCGAGGCGGCGTGCGAGAACGGCTGGCTTGACCGAGATCGCGCAGTGCTCGAATCTCTCCTCGCGTTCAAGCGAGCGGGGGCCGCCCACGTGCTCACCTATTACGCGCCGTACGCGGCGAAGCTCCTCGCCGATCTTCCCCCTCACCTTCGCGAATTCGCCTGATCACCGCTCAAAATAGGAGGTCTTGATGCCCACGAACGCCGAACTCTTCGCCCGCGCGCAGCACGTCATTCCCGGCGGGGTGAATTCGCCCGTGCGCGCCTTCGGGAGCGTGGGCGGCACTCCCCCGTACCTCGTGAGTGGCAACGGTGCGCTCCTCACGGACGCTGAGGGAAACGAATACGTGGACCTCGTGGGCTCGTGGGGGCCCATGATTCTCGGCCATGCCGAGGCGACCGTCGTGAACGCCGTCACTGGAGCCGCGGCGCACTCGCTGAGCTTCGGCGCTCCACACGAGGGCGAGATTCGCCTTGCCGAACTCGTGATTGACCGCGTCCCCGCGGTCGAAAAGCTTCGCATGGTGAACTCGGGAACCGAGGCAACCATGAGCGCACTGCGACTTGCGCGCGGTTTCACGGGGCGCGATCTCATTGTGAAGTTCGCGGGCTGCTACCACGGCCACGTCGATTCGCTGCTCGCGGAGGCAGGTTCGGGCGTTGCCACGTTCTCACTGCCGGGTTCTGCGGGGGTCACGGATCCGACGGCTGCCGAAACTCTCGTGCTTCCCTACGGCGACCGCGAGGCGGTGCGCGAAGCGTTCGCCGAACACGGAGAGAACATCGCCGCGGTGATCACCGAGGGAGCCCCGTGCAACATGGGCGTCATCGACCCGGGCGACTTCAATGCATTCCTCCTCGATGAGGCGCACGCGGCCGATGCGCTCCTCATTGTCGACGAGGTCCTGACCGGCTTTCGCGCGAGCGCGACGGGCGCCCACGGGATCGATGGCGTCGTGCCGGATCTCGTGACCTTCGGCAAGGTCATCGGCGGTGGCATGCCGGTAGGCGCCTTCGGCGGCCGGGCTGACATTATGGAACGCCTCTCCCCCCTCGGCCCCGTCTATCAAGCGGGCACTCTCTCGGGTAACCCCCTCGCAACCGCCGCGGGCATCGCGACGTTGAGCCAGCTCGATGACGCGCTTTACGCGCAGCTCAACGATTCGGCAACAACCCTCATTTCTGCATTCGACGACGCGCTGAGCACAGAAGGCGTGCCGCACTCGATCAACCGCTTCGGCACCCTCTTCTCCGTGTTCTTCACCGATCGCGACGTGCGCTGCTATGAGGACGCAAAGTCCCAGGACACCGATGTCTTCGCTCGGTTCTTCCACGCGATGCTCGCCCAGGGCATCTACATGCCGCCGAGCGCGTTTGAGGCGTATTTCGTCTCTAGGGCCCACACTCCCGATATCCTTGAACGCATCATCGCCGCATTGCCCGCCGCAGCAAAGGCAGCGGCCTCACCGAAGGGATGACCTCATGAGCGAGTCGCAGGACTGGAACGCCCAAGGCTACGGTGCCGACGCGTTCGCGGCTTTCCCGCCGAACCTCGACACCGACGCCGAAGGCGCGGCTTTCCTCGCCCGCCTCGGTCTGCTTGGCGCCCTCGCGGGCGTCCTCGCAGGGCTTGCCGCCTCGCAAATCACGTGGTGGCTTTCGCTCGGACTTTTCGTCGCATGGGTGATTGGCGCGCTCGTTGCGGGATGCATCGCGGGCATCGCCGCAAAGAAACACCGCGCGGGAGTGGGGTACCCAGCAGACGGCGAGGCGTGGCTGCGCACATTCGCGCGCACGTTCATGATCGTCGGCATCGTCCTTGGCGTAGCCACCGTCGGGGTTGCCGTGGCGCTCACGCTCGCGCTGCAACCGGAGACCGAGCCCGCAACGCGAAACTACACCCCAGCGATCCTGCTCGGCATCGTGTCAATCCTCGCGGTCGCGGGAATGCGCTGGATCGCAACCACGCGCCCAACCTGGCTGCTGTACGGCACGAAGAAGTAGCGCGCACCCCTCTTCGCCTTTCGTTTATTACGATTTCACTACGATTTGCTCCAGAAGGACCCCTTCATACCGGAAACGCGCAGCGGTGACCTAGCATAAAGACGTTTCCTATCCCCTAAGCGAGGTCCCGTGTACCCCCTCTCCTCTCTTACCGGCCGACGCATCTCGGCAGCCCTCCTCGCCGCCGGCGTCACCTTCACCCCGCTCGCCGTGCAGGCTTCTCCCTCCGATCCAGCCGACGAACCGACCCTCTCGACGACCGAGGCCCCCACGCCGACCCCCTCGGAACCGGCCTCCTCTGAAACCCCTGTTGAGGAAACCCCGGCCGATCAAACTCCCGGCACGGAGGCTCCCAGCGAAAACAACACCGACGCGCCGCTCGAGGCCCCTACATCCACGGACGATACCCCGGCCCCTGCGCCTCGCGAATCGGCACCCGCACCACGCGACTCCACAACCACCTCCGTGGAGGAATCCACCACCGATGCGCCCGCAGAGAAGCCCGCGCCGAGCATCCAAACGTTCAGCGCGACCCCCGAACGCACGCCACGCTTCGCCATCGTCGGCGCGATGCGCGGCTATTGGGACGAGACCGGAGGCGCGGATTCTTGGATTGGTAACCCCACGTCCAACGAGCAAAAACTCAACGGCGGTGGCTACGTCCAGCACTTCGAGAATGCCGACCTCTACTGGTCCCCGGGCAACGGTGGAGCACACGCCGTCAACCGCGGCGGCGCCTTCGAAACGTTCTGGAAGCGCAGCGGCCATACCCGCGGATGGCTCGGATACCCGTCGACCGATGAGATCCGAGTGCCCGGCGGCGTTACGCAAAAATTCACAGGGGGAACCCTGTACTTCGACTTCGCCACGAAGAATGTGTGGGTAACCAAGGGCGGCATCGGTGGCCACTACGACTCACTGGGTGGGGCGAACAGTTGGCTTGGCCTGCCCACGGGGAACGAAACCAAGACTCGAGGCGGCTATTATCAGCGCTTCCAAAACGGCCACGTGTACTACTCGGGGCGCCCAGGTGCGCATGCCATTTCCCGCAAGGGTGCAATTTTCGGCATTTGGGCCCGGCACGGTTACGAACGTGGTGAACTTGGCTTCCCCACGTCGGAGGAGTACTCGGTACGCGGCGGCCGCGCGCAGAACTTCCAAAACGGCACGATCTATTGGAACTCCCGCAACGGCATCACCGAGGTCACCAAGCATGCCATCCACGCAAACTACGTAAGCCTGGGTGGGCCGAAGAGCGCCTTTGGGTTGCCTCGCACCGGTGAAATCACCCTCAACAATGGAGTCGTTATCCAGTACTTCGAGAACGGGCAGATGTACTGGCATCCGCGCACGGGCGCCTACGGCGTCCATTCGGGCATGCTCAACCAGTACGCCAAGCGCGGCTTTGAGCGGGGCTTCCTCGGTCTTCCCATCTCGAACGAGTACACCTACAAGGGGCAGTTCCGCCAAAACTTCGAGAACGGAGTTCTGTACTGGACGCGTTCGAATGGGACAGGGGTCGTGGGCTGGGAGCCCGCGAATCCCTACTACTTCGGCCCCACGAATAATCCCACGACCTCTCGCGGCGGGCACAACCTCACCAAGGGCTGGAACGGCGTTCGCGTAGCCGCTGTCCAAAAACGCCTCGGGATCTACTCAAATGGCCACAGTGCAACGATGAACGCGAAAACGATCCGAGCCGTCAAGTCTTGGCAGCGCAAGCGAGGTCTGCCCGTAACCGGTGTCGTGGATAAGCGCACGTGGGATTCGCTAGGCACTGGCGTGAGCTGGTACGCGGATGGCTTCACTGTGAAACCCAAGGTAGGAATCACTGCAAGCCGTCAAGAGCGCATCGACACCATGGTGAATTTTGCGCGTTCGCAGGTAGGCTCGCCCTACACTTGGGGCGGTGCCGGCGGCTACAAACTAGGCTACGACTGCTCAGGCATCGCTATCCAGGCAATGAATGCCGCCGGTCTCGAGACGGGGGTAACGCCCGAACAACATGCCGGTGCAAACTGGCTCTCGACGCACTACTTCTACAACTCCAAGAAGTTCCGCAAGGTGCCAATCTCGCAGATTCAGCGCGGCGACTGGATCTTCTACCGAGACTCCGGCGGCACCATCCGTCACATGACGATGTATCTGGGCAATGGTCAGATGCTGCATTCCTGGGGTCCTGGCGTTCACATTCGCTCGTACACCCGGAACCTTCCCGGTCGCAACGCTGACCCGTACGTTCTGAGGCCCTTCTAGTGCAACAGGTGACTCGCCGGGTCGTGTGTGCAACGGCCGCCCTGCTCGTAAGCGCGTGCGCAGCGTGCTCGGGCGGCTCCGCACCCGAACCGGATTCGCGTTCCGAAAGCGCCACGGCAACACAAAGCGCTACGACTATCCCCGAAGAGGGGCGCGTGAGCGAATCCGAAGCGTCGCCGGGTGACGGATACGTGCCCTCAAAAGCTGACCCAGACGGAAAGTTTGACGAGTCACTCTTCACGCCCGAGGCCGCGAGCCTGCCCGGCTCTCGCACACAGGACACCCCTGAAATGTGGGAGACCTACGCGACAGCCGGGGCGCGCAGGTATGAGGAAGATTCCGCAGCCCGCGGTACCTTCCCGGAAGGGGTGCTCGACTTGCACAAAGATCCGACGGGTGATGGCTCGGCATATATGAAGGCCTTCGGCGAGGTCATTTCCGATGTCGAGACGAGCGCCGATCGCGCCGCGGCAAATCCACACGACGCCGAGGCGGCGATCGTTAACCGCTATGAGGGTTCGGTGCTGATCCGCGTCCTCCACGATGAATCCGGTGAGAGCTACGTGGTTGCCCAAAGCACCGATACGCAGCACGTCATCACCTACGCGGCCAAGATCTAATCCCCTCTACTCGCCCCGGATAGCACGTCGGTAAAGGCTCACAAAGTCCTCGCTCGCGGCTGCCCACGAATGCTTTTCGGCTTCGGCCCGTGCCGCCGCTGCGACGCGCAAGCGAAGCTCTTTCCCGCTCGTGCGTGCGAGGGCATCGAGAATCTGCTCAAGCTCATTTTCGTCGCCAAAGAGGAACCCCGTGTCGCCATCAACAATTTGCTCCATCGTCGGGCCTGAGCGTGCGGCGAGCGGCGGCAGGCCCGAGGCCATCGCCTCCAGTAGCACGAGGCCAAGCGTCTCGGTCACGGAGGGGAATATGAACAGGTCGTGCTCGCGGTAGGTCTGCGCGAGCTTCTCGCCGCGGAGAACTCCTGCGAAACGCGTGCGGGTCCCGCGAAAGTCGCGTTCGAGGTTGGCGCGCTGTGGCCCATCGCCCACGAGCGTGAGCTCTAGATCATCGCGGCGGTGCATGAGGGGCACGAGTCGGGTGAGGTCTTTTTCGGCCGCAAGCCGCCCGACGAAAAGCAGCCGCAACCTGGAATCTTGGTTGTCGCAAGGCAAAGCGGCCGTCGGGCTATCACCGGGGTGGAAGAGGCGCGTGTCCACTGCCCTGCGCACGACGTGCACGTGCTCGAGCCCGAGTGCACGAGCCTCGCTGCGCATGGCCTCGCTCGTGACGGCATTGATCTGGGCATCGCGGTGCATGCGGCGGGTTGCGCGCGCGATGAGTGGTGCGCTCCACGCCCATGCGCGGTAGCGCGAAAGATAGGCGGGAAGATTCGTGTGGTAGCTCGCGACGAGAGGAATGCGGTGTCGGCGGGCGGCGCGAACGGCCGCGCGTCCCAGCAGGATCGGCTGAGCGGCGTGAATGACGTCGGGGCGAAACTCCCGCACCACTCGCTCGGTCATGCGGTGCACCGAGGGTGTGGGGAGCGACCAGGGCCGACTCGGGTAAAAGGGCACGCGCACGGTTGAGGCGCCGTGAATGGGGGCGCCAGGGCTCCGGCGTGAGTTCTTGGGGTCCGACGCTGCCTCGTATTCGTCGATGCCGAGCCCCGGCGCGATGATCTCCACCTCGTGCCCCTCGCTAAGGAGATGATCGACGAGGTGGCTCAGGCGCGTGACGACCCCGTCGACGCTCGGCACGAACGTCTCGGTCACGAGGAGCACGCGCATCCGGCCGCGGGCGGCGGAGTCTGCTAGCGCCACGTCACGCTCGGGAGGATCAGCTCGTTCCTCACACGCCCCGCATGTGTGCGGGCCACCTCGAGAATCTCGGCGAGCACACCCTCCGTAAGAAGGTGCGGCTCAAGGCCGAGGTCAATGAGGCGAGTGTTGACCGCGTTGTAGTAGTGGTTGTACTTCTCGACGCGCGGGTTCTCGACGTGATTGATCTGAGCATCGATCCCGAGCGTCGAGGCTGCTGCGACGACTTTGACGGCGAGTTCCTCGACGCTAAAGGACTCGGTGAACTGGTTGAACACGCGGAACTCTCCAGGCTGCGCGGGGTTCGTGCACGCGAGTTCGATGCACCGCACGGTGTCCTCGATATTGAGGTACGCACGTGTTTGGGAGCCTTCCCCGTACACCGTGAGGGGGTGGCCGACGGCGGCCTGAATGAGGAAGCGATTGAGCGCCGTGCCGTACACCGCGTCATAGTCAAAGCGATTTACGAGGCGGGGGTCCATGCGGGTCTCATTCGTGTGGAGCCCGTAGACGATGCCCTGGTTGAGGTCGGTTGCGGCGATATTCCAGATCTTGCACGCGAACATGATGTTGTCGCTGTCGTGCACCTTGGAGAGGTGGTAGAAGCTGCCCGGCTGTTTCGGGAACGGCAGTCGGTCAGTGCGGCCGCGATGCTCGATCTCGATGAAACCTTCCTCGATGTCAATGTTGGGCTGGCCGTATTCGCCCATCGTCCCGAGCTTCACGAGGTGGCATTCGGAGGCGTAGTCGCGGATCGCCCAGAGCACGTTGAGCGTCCCCTCGACGTTCGTACGCTGCGTGTAAATGGCATGCTCGCGGTCGATCATCGAGTACGGGGCGCTTCGTTGTTCGGCGAAGTGCACGAAGGCCTCGGGTTGCACCTCGGTCACGATTGCGCTCAGAAAGTCGTAGTCGCTAAGATCGCCGATCCGAACGTCGATACGTGCGCCCGAGACTTCCTCCCATGCGGCAACGCGCTGCTCGAGAGGGAGAATCGGGGTCACTGAGTTCGAGCCGAGTTCGTCATCGATGTCGCGACGCACAAGGGAGTCAATAATCGTGACCTCGTGCCCCTGCTTCGAGAGGTACAGCGCCGTAGGCCAGCCGCAAAAACCGTCACCGCCCGCGACAATAATGCGGAGCCCTCGGTCCCTAGCCTCGTTGATGGCCTGCTGCATTGCTCGTCCTCTCGCCTCGTGTCGTCACTCCACAATAGTGACCTAATGAACACTATTGCTGTTCAGGAACGAGCTCGCGCCGCGCGAACGAGGGTGTCGTTGAGAGCGGGCCACACGCCGGCGTGCTCCTCGCCAAACGGCTTCGACGACAAAAATGCCGCGCTGAGCCCACCCGGGATCGCTTCCGGGTCAACCCAGAGGAACGACCCCGACTGCCCGAAGTGCCCGAACGTGCGGGCCGAGTTGAGCGCGCCCGTCCAGTGCGGCTCCTTCTTCCCCTTGATCTCCACACCCAGACCCCAGTCATTCGGGCTTTGACGGCCGTAACCGGGAAGCACACCGGAAAGGCCCGGGAAATGGGGGCGATGCGCTGATTCAGCGAGCTCGGAAGAAATGAGCGTGGGAGTCAAGAACTCCCGGCCAAGTACAAGAAGATCCTCGATGCTTGCGCGGTAATCCTTGGCGGGCGAGCCGGCTACCTCGACGGTCTCCATCCCGAGCGGCTCCGTCACGCTCTCGCGCACCCACCGGTCAAAGTCCGTTTCGACGGCGCGCGCGACGACGCGCCCGAGCTGCTCGATGCCCGCATTCGTGTACATGCGGCGCTTTCCCGGCGCGGCAAGGAACTCCCCGCCCTCGAACGCGTAACCGGCGGCGTGGGCGAGCAGGTGTTCGACAGTGCAGCCCTGCGGAGTCTCTTCACCTGCAGCGTCATCAAGGGCAAGGGCTCCGCGATCGATTGCGACGAGCGCGGCGTACGTCGCGATCAGCTTCGAGACACTCGCGAGCGGGAACACTCGGTCAAGATCCCCGTACGCGGTGATTAAGCGACCGTCGGAACTGATGAGGCCAACGGCCGAATCAAAACTCAAGGACGAAAGAAGCGGCTCAAGAGACTCCGGATCAACGTGGGCGGGATTCGCGTGCACATCACTCATGCACCAATCCTCCACCACATCATTACATCTGAACGAATCGTGCGTGCATGACACGCGATAGACTCGCGGCGTACGACGTTTACCCAAGGAGACCCACGTTGAGTTTTCTCGACCGAATCGAGCGCAGCCTCGACCGCGGAGTGTCGAACGTGTTCTCGCGCGGCGGCAGCATCAAGCCACTCGACCTCGCCCAAGGGCTCAAGCGCGAATGCGACGATCAGATTCAGGTCCTCGACCGTGCCCGCACGCTCGCACCCAACACGTACTCCGTGTACCTCAACTCGGTGGATTACGAACGGTTCGCCTCGTGGGAGGACACCCTCGTTGATGAACTCCAGCGGATCCTCGTCGATCACGCCGATCAGCAGAAATACCTGTTTGTGGGGAACGTAACCGTCGCGCTCAAGCGCGACGATGACGTCAAGGCCGGGCGCTTCGAAACCGAATCGAGCACCGAGCGCTCCTCGCTCGCACCGGCGACGACGGGCGGCGAAAACTTCCAGCCGATCCTCGAAATCGACGGCCAGCAGTACCTCCTCACGGGCCGCGTCACCGTGATCGGCCGCGGCGGCGATAGCGACATCATCCTCGACGACACGGGCGTGAGCCGCCACCACCTTGAACTCCGCGTTGACGGCACATCGATGACCGCAACGGACCTCGGCTCCACGAACGGCACCTTCGTGAACGGCGAGCGCATTACGACCCCCACCGGGCTCCCCGACGGCGCGACGATCCGCATCGGGCGCACGCGTCTCACCGTCATTTTGCCTACGGGCGCGCCCTCCGAGTGGTGAGGTCCGCGTGAGCGAGCTAACCCTCATCGTCCTGCGCTTCGGTTTCGTCGTTGCGCTGTGGCTTTTCGTGATCGTTGCGCTCCTCGTCCTGCGCAATGACCTCTTCGGAACCACGGTCATCACGCGCGGCGGAAGCGGGCGAAAAGCAGGCGCCGAGAGACGCACGGTGAGCGACCCTTCCGCTCTCCAGCAGGGTCAAAAAACCACCGATCCGAACGCCGTTCAAACCCAGCTGGTCGTCACCGCAGGCCCCCTTCGCGGCACCACGATCCGCCTCGCGGCCTCGCCGATCCTCATCGGCCGCGCCCCGGAATGCACCCTCGTGCTTTCCGACGAATACGCCTCTAACCGCCACGCGCGCGTATTCCCTCACGACGGCGAGTGGTACGTCGAGGACCTGGGCTCAACTAACGGCACGACCCTCGCTGGCAAGCCCCTCGAAGGAGCCTCCGCTCCCTTCAAGCCAGGCGCCGCCATCACGATCGGCAACACTCAGATTGAATTGAGGCGAGGCCCCCGATGACCATCGCGTTGCGCTACGCAGCGAAAACAGACGTCGGGCTCGTACGCTCGAACAACCAGGACTCCGGTTACGCCGGCTCCCACCTCCTCGTCGTCGCCGACGGGATGGGAGGCCACGCCGGTGGCGACGTCGCCAGCTCAGTCGCCGTGGGCACGCTTTCGGAGCTCGAAACCGACGCACCTGGAACCGACATCGTCGCCGCACTCGAGGGCGCCGTCCTTGACGCAAACGATGCCATCCTGCGGCGCGCTCGCGAAGAACCCCTTCTCGCGGGCCTCGGCACGACCGTCACCGCGCTCTTGCGCGCGGGCAATAAGTTCGCGCTCGTCCACATCGGTGACTCGCGCGCCTACCTTGTGCGCGAAGGCACGTGCACCCAGGTCACGAAAGACCACACGTTCGTGCAACGCCTCATCGACGAAGGGCGCCTCACCCCGGAAGAAGCCGAACGCCACCCGCAGCGCTCCATGATCATGCGCGTGCTCGGTGATGTCGACGCCGATCCCGAACTCGACCTGAGCCTCAAACCAGCCGTCCCAGGCGACCGCTGGATGCTGTGCTCCGATGGCCTCTCGGGACTCGTCTCGTTCGAAACCATCAGCGACGTCCTCTCAAGCATCGACGACCCCGATGAATGCGCCGAACACCTCGTCGAACTCGCCCTCAAAGCGGGTGGCCCCGACAACATCACGTGCGTCATCGCCGACGTCATTGACATCGACGACCTTCATAAGGGCGATCCCGGCCCCTCGAGTGGGAACATCGTCGTTGGTGCCGCCGCGCGCGACCGCCATCGCCCCACCGCCGCGACGGGACCCGCCGCACGCGCCGCCGCGCTCACGCGCGAAGAGGCGCCGTACGAAGACGAAGACTACGAAGAGGAGCCCCCGAGG
The DNA here is from genome assembly GCF_902381725.1 of Dermabacter jinjuensis. Lineage (GTDB taxonomy): Bacteria > Actinomycetota > Actinomycetes > Actinomycetales > Dermabacteraceae > Dermabacter > Dermabacter hominis. Next base: position 413,937 of record NZ_LR698963.1, read on the forward strand.
CGCTCGAACTGGCCGGTGGCGGCACTCTTCACCCTCATCGCCGCATTTCTCGTCGGTGGTGCCTGGTTCGCCTACAACTGGACGCAAGATCAGTACTACGTCGGCACCAACGGCTCACAGGTCGTCATCTACAAGGGCATCGCGCAGGACCTCGGCCCCCTCTCGCTCTCCCACGAAGAGGCCGTCACCGATGTGGTCCTCAGCGACCTTCAGCCCGTGACTCAAACCCAGGTCACAAACACCATCAGCGCAAAGAACAGAGACGACGCCGACCGCATCGTCGCGCAGCTCGCGGCGGAGGGGCGCCTCTCGAAAGACCCGCAGGCCGGCGCAAGCGATAGTGGCGGCGGGGCCGAAACCGGCCAGGCTCCCTCGGACGGCGGGCGCTAATGGCGACGGTCATCAGCTACCAGGCACGAACACGGCGCATCTTGCACCTTGTTCTGATTCTGGCTGCCTTCGCGATCGGTCTCGGCGCGAACGTCCTCGTCGACCTCGGGCGCAATGAACAGATCGCCACATCAACCTGGTGGCAGATTGGCGGGCTCGGTGTCGGGGCGCTCATCGTGTACATCGTTGCGGCAGCGCGCATCTCGTATGCCGATCCGCTGCTCCTGCCCACCGCTCTCCTGATCAACCTCATCGGCCTCGCCACGATCAAGAGCGTGGATCTCGTCTACGAGAAATACACGTCCTGGGGGCATGGCTTCGCCTCGCGCCAGGTCATGTGGACGGCGCTCGGCCTCGCGTGCGTCGCCGTCGTGCTCATGCTCATGAGGGATCACCGCCAGCTCCGTCGCTACACCTGGATCACAGGTGCCGTCGGACTCCTGTTCCTACTCCTGCCGCTTGCCCCCGGCATTGGCGCCGCCAACTATGGCGCACGGATTTGGATCCGGATCGCGGGCTATTCATTCCAGCCCGCCGAAGTCGCGAAGATCCTCTTCGCGATGTTCTTCGCCGGCTTCCTCGTCTCGAGGCGCGACACACTGGCCCTAGCGGGACCGCGCGTCCTTGGCATTACCCTGCCCCGCTGGTCGGATCTCGGCCCGCTCCTGTTCGCGTGGGCCGGCGCGACCGCCGTTCTCGTCTTCCAAAATGACCTTGGCACGTCCCTGTTGTTCTTCGGGCTCTTCGTCGTGATGCTGTACACCGCAACGGACCGCCTGAGCTGGTTCATCATCGGCGCCCTCATGTTCGCACCCCCGGGAATCTACTACGTGCTCAAGCTCGGTCACGTGCAGCGCCGCTTCGAGTGCTGGCTCGACCCCATGGGCAGCGGAAACTTCAGCAACTGCGGGCAGATTAACAACGGCATCTTCGGCATCGCGAATGGCGGCCTGTTCGGCGTCGGCCTCGGCGAAGGCCGCCAGGACACCGTTCCGTTCGCGCAGTCTGACTTCATTTTCGCGTCGGTCGCCGAAGAGGTGGGGCTCGTGGGCGTGTTCGCGCTTCTCACGCTCTACGCGATTATCGTGCAGCGCGGGCTGCGCGCAGCGGTCGGCATTTCCGACGGTTACGGGAAACTCATCGCGGCCGGGCTCTCGTTCACTCTGGGCCTTCAAACGTTCATCGTCGTGGGTGGCGTGACGCGCGTGATTCCCCTGACCGGCCTCACGCTTCCCTTCATGGCCGCGGGCGGCTCAAGCCTCGTGGCCAACTGGATCATCGTGGGGCTCCTCATGAAACTGAGCGACGCCGCACGAAGGCCCGCGGCACGCAGCCTTGGCGAAACCGAAAAGCACGTCGCGGCCGATCAACGCGCGCCGCACGCGATGAGTGCGGAGGTCACAGCATGAACAAACCGCTTCGCCACGTCTCGCTCGTGCTCACCGTATTGCTCCTCTTCCTCTTCGGCTCCACCACCTATTTCCAGGTCATCAAAGCGGAGGAACTCAACGCGAACGGCCGCAACGCGCGCACGATCTACAACGAGTTTGGGCGGCCGCGCGGGCCGATCGTCGTCGACGGTGTTGCCGTTGCCTCCAGCACGAAAGTCAACAACCGCTACGGGCTCAAGCGTGAATACGCTGAGCCGGGCCTGTACGCACCCGTCACGGGCTACTACAGCGTCGTGTACGGCTTCGGCGGCATGGAAAAAGCCATGAACGAAGAGCTTTCGGGCAAGGCCGATTCTCTCTTCTACGACCGCCTCATGACCGTGCTTTCGGGCCACGACCCCCAGGGCGCGCAAGTCGAACTCACGATCAATGCGAAGGCGCAAAAGGCCGCCTACGAGGCTCTCGGCGACCATCGCGGCGCGGCCGTTGCAATCGACCCCGATACAGGCGCGATTCTCGCGATGGTCTCGACCCCGAGCTACGATCCGAACGCCCTGGCTTCACACGATTCGAAGTCTGTCCGCAAGGCGTGGTCCAAACTCAATGACGACCCAAATAAGCCTCTGAATAACAGGGCGATTGCGGGTAACCTCTACCCGCCGGGCTCGACGTTTAAGCTCTTCGTCGCCGCGGCAGCGCTCGAATCCGGCAGCTACACTCCCGAATCGGAAATTCCCGGGCCCGGAAGCTATCAGCTCCCGAACTCGTCCACGTCGATGTCGAACCACCCGAACGGCGATACTTCCCCGTGCGGCCCGAACGACGTGTCGAGCTTGCAGTCGGCGCTCCAGCAAAGCTGCAATACCTCGTTCGCGATGCTCGGCGTCCAGCTCGGCGAAGACGCTCTGAAGAACAAGGCCGCGGAATACGGATTCGGCACGAAAATGCAGATCCCGCTTTCGGTGACACCATCGTCGATGGCCTCCGATATGGACGATGCACAACTCGCCCTGAGCTCGATCGGGCAATACGAGGACAAGGTGACCCCCCTGCAGATGGCAATGATGGCGGGCTCGTTCGCCAACGACGGCATCGTCATGGAACCCCAGCTCGTCAAGTCTGTTCGCACGGGCGACCTCAAAGAGGTCAAGGCACTCGCTCCGCGCGAGAAGAGCCAGCCGCTGTCCGCCGCTCACGCCGCGCAGATGCGGCAAATGATGGAAGCAACGGTGACGGATGGAACGGCAAAGCGCGCTCAGATCGACGGCGCCGAGGTCGGCGGGAAAACCGGAACGGCGCAGTGGGCGAAAGGGAAAAAGCCGCACTCGTGGTTCGTTGGCTATGCCATGAAGGGCGATAAGAAGGTGGCGGTGGCCGTTGTCGTCGAGGAGGGGGGCTACGGAAGCGCCGTTGCCACCCCCATCGCGCGAGACCTCATGAAGGCAGTGATCGAGGAATAGCATGAAAACACGTAAAGGACTCGTTCTCGAAGGACGCTACGAACTCACTCGCCTCATTGCCACGGGTGGCATGGGCCAGGTCTGGGAAGGCAAGGACCAGGAGCTCGACCGCCCCGTTGCCGTCAAGGTTCTGCGCGAAGAGTTCGCGGGCGAAGAGGGCTACCTCAAGCGTTTCCGCGCCGAGGCGCGCCATACCGCCGCGCTCGCGCACGACGCGATCGCCGGCCTCTATGACTACGGAGAGCTTGACGGGCGCGCCTATATCGTCATGGAGCTCGTGAAGGGCCGCCCTCTCTCCGACATCATCGAAGAAAACCCAGACGGCCTCGACGAAGATCGCGTGATCGCCGTGCTCAAGGAACTCGCGAAAGCGCTGGATGCCGCGCACGTCAAAGGCGTCGTCCACCGCGACGTCAAGCCGGAGAACGTTCTCGTGGACGACACGAACGACTGGGCGCTCAAGATCACCGACTTCGGGATTGCCCGCTCCAACGACCAGGCGAAGCTCACGAAGACCGGTCTGGTCATGGGCACCGCCCAATACCTGTCTCCCGAGCAGGCCATGGGCAAGCAAGCTACGAGTCTTTCCGACATTTACGCGCTCGGCATCGTCGCCTACGAAATGCTGACCGGTTCACGCCCATTCACGGGCACGAGCCAAGTCGAGATTGCGATGGCCCAGGTTAAGGAGGCGCCACCGGAGCTTCCCGAGCGCATCAACCCGGACCTGCGCCGTCTCGTCATGATGATGCTCGCGAAAGCGCCCGCCAATCGCCCTAGGTCGGCAGCGGTTGTCGCCCGCATTCTCGATTCGATCGAACGAGGCGAGGAGCCCCGGTTCGGGACGAGCAGCGTGCGCGCCTCTGGCGGGCGTTCCGATGCCTCCGCCTCCGCCTCCAAGCGCGACAGCGGCCATTCGAGCCGCAAAATCACCTCGAAAGCCAACTCGCGCACGGCGAACCCGATTTCGCCCACTGGAACCCGAACGGCGGCGATGCCGCTCGCGGGCGTCGGCTCAAAGCCGGTCACCATCAGGTCCTCGTCCACGGCAGCGTCGGCACCGAGCGCGCGTTCGGCGGCGAGCGCTAACTCTGCGAGTAGCGCAAGTCGTGATCACAGGGCAGCAGCGCGGCGCGGAACATCCACGGGACAGAGTGTCGGTAGGGTCAGCTTGCCACTTCTGATCGTGATCGCCGTCGTTGCGATCGCCATTATTGTGGCGATTCTCGTGGCAACCGGAACGGTATCCCTTGGTGCGAGTACACACTCATTAGAATGGACGGGCGCTGATGTGAGCGCACTCTTGAGGAAGGCTACGGTGGCATCGTGAGCGAAGACCGCATGTTACTCAGTAACCGCTACGAGATTGGGCGTCTCCTTGGGCGTGGCGGCATGGCTGAGGTGTATCTTGCGCGCGACACGCGCTTGCATCGCACGGTCGCCCTCAAAGTGTTGCGCTCGGACCTCGCGCGCGATCCCCACTTCCAGGAACGCTTCCGCCGTGAGGCACAGTCGGCCGCGGGTCTCAACCACCCCACGATCGTGGGCGTCTACGACACTGGCGAGGACCACCGCACTGAGCCCACGGGCGAAGAGGTGACGATCCCCTACATCGTCATGGAGTACGTCGAGGGCGACACGCTTCGATCGTTCATCTCGGCGGAAAACCCCATGAGCGAGCAACGCGCGTGCGCGATTATGGGGGGTGTGCTGGGCGCCCTCCAGTACTCACATAACGCGGGAATCGTTCACCGGGACATCAAGCCCGGCAACATCATGATCACGAAGAACAACGAGGTCAAGGTCATGGACTTCGGTATCGCACGCGCGGTATCCGAAGCGACCGCGGCCATGACCCAGACGCAAGCCGTCATGGGCACTGCACAGTACCTCTCGCCGGAGCAGGCGCGTGGCCAGCAGGTGGATGCGCGCAGCGATGTGTACTCCGCGGCAGTTGTTCTCTACGAGCTCCTCACGGGTCGCCCGCCCTTCACGGGCGACTCGCCGGTGTCGATCGCGTACCAGCATGTGCGCGAAACTCCGGTGGTCCCCTCGACCTACAACCCGAACATCAGCAAATTCATGGATGCCGTCGTGCTCCACGGCCTCGCGAAGGACCGCGAGGTGCGGTATCAAAGCGCCTCTGATTTCGCGAAGGATATTAGCGACGCTGCGGCGGGCCGCGAGCCGCGGATTCTTGGCACCCTTGCCGCAGGCGCTGCGGGCCCCGCTAGTGCCGAAGCGGCAACCCAGGTGCTGAGCCCCACGGAGTTTGAGAACACGACGGCGTTCCAGGACCAGGAAACCCAGGTCATTCCCACGCATACGGCTCCGATGGCCCCGTCCGCTCCTGCAGGCGCGGCGGAAGCGTCGCCCACGCCGCAGGGGCCGAGAAGCGCGCTCGATGAGATTGCGCCGGAAGAGGAAAAGAAACGCCACGTGGGCGCGTGGGTCGCCGGATTGATCCTCCTGCTGCTTATTGTGGCGGGCGCCGCGTGGTGGTTCATCGCGCAGCAGAATCGCGAGCCCGAACAGGTGAGCGTACCGTCGGTCGTGGGCATGGCGGAAGACGATGCGAAGCGCACCCTTACCGAAGCAGGGCTCACCCCGAAGTTCACTGAAAAGGCGAGCACAGAGGTTGACGAAGGGCTCGTCATCTCAACCGATCCTGAAGCAAAGGCCCAGGTCGTCAAGGGCTCTACCGTCAACGTTGTAGTCTCGAGCGGCCCGGACTCCGCCAGCGTGCCTAAGCTCGAAGGGCTCACGAAGGATGAGGCACAGAAGGCTCTCGAGGACGCCGGCTTCACGATGACCGTTGCCGGCACCGAAGATTCAACCGAGTTCGATAAGGATGTTGTGATCCGTTCCGAGCCGGGCGACGGCGCGAGCGCCCCGCAAGGCAGCGCCGTTAAAGTCTGGATTTCGAGCGGTCAGCTCACCGTCCCGAGCGTGGTTGGGTTCACTCAGGCCGACGCCGAACAGGCTCTCAAGGATGCCGGGTTCGAGGTCACCGTGGCGAGCCGCGAGGCAAAGGATGGGGAAACCGTCGGCACCGTTCTCGAACAGACGCCCGCCGACGGCACCGCAATGAAGGGCTCGACCGTGCGCCTCGTCGTCGCGGCTGAAGCCGGCCCCGTGACCATTCCGAATGTCGTGGGTCAAACTCTCGAGGAAGCGCGCACACGCTTGAGCGTCCCTGAGCTTAATCTCGGCACGCAGGTGCAGGAGGAGTTCTCCCCGACTGTTGAAAAGGGCCGGGTGATCCGCACGAATCCGGAGGTCAACTCCGAGGTAAAGTCCGGGTCGAGCGTCACGATCATCGTGTCGAAGGGCCCTGAGCCCACGCCTACCCCCACGCCGACCGCGACGACAACCCCCGCCGCGCCTTCGGTCACTCCGGTCGACGGTGAAGGAAACGGCAATGGCAACGGCAACGGAAATGGCAATGGAAATGGAGCCGGCAACGGGCGAGGCCGCGGCAATGGCGGCAACTGACCCCACCGGCACCTCGTGCCGCATCCTCGTGGTCGATAACTACGATTCGTTCGTGTACACGATCATCGGGTATCTCGAGCAGATGGGTGCCGAGTGCATAGTTGTCCGCAACGACGCAGTATCTGAAACCTCGTCCGGCGTCCCCGATCTTTCGGGATTTGACGGCGTTCTCATCTCCCCAGGTCCTGGCAACCCCCTCACCGCCGGGCGAAGCCTCGACGTGATCGGTGAATGTGCCCGCACGTCGACTCCTATGTTTGGGGTATGCCTCGGGCTTCAGTGTCTCGGCCATTACTTCGGGGCGACCGTGACGCATGCGCCGCAGCTCATGCACGGCAAGACAAGCCTCATCCACCACGAAGGCCAAGGGCCGTTTGCGTCGCTGCCCTCACCGTTTCAGGCGACCCGCTACCACTCGCTCGCTGTCGTGCCCGACACGGTCGACGAGGCAGTTCTCGAGATCACGGCTCGCGCCGACGACGGCAGCATCCAGGGGCTTTCACACAGGAGCCTCCCGCTCCACAGTGTCCAGTTCCACCCGGAGAGCGTGCTTACTAACGGCGGGCACACGATCCTCGCGCACTTCCTCGAACTCGCAGAAGGTCGAGACGGAACGGGGGCTGGCGAGCGAGCCCGCACTCTCGCGCCGCTGCTCACCTCTGCGGCCCCTCACTGAGGGGGAGGAAAGGGAGGTAGACCCCGTAAAGCAGGGACTGCCTATGCCGTTGTCGACGCCGCGGCTACAGGGCGCCGAGCGCTGAAATCGTACCCTGGTTGACCTGGTTAAACGGCATGTACGGTGCGATCACGGGGAACACCCACCCGAAGAGCAGCACGACAATCGCCGCGAACACGATCAAAAGCACCAAGACCTTGACCCACCACGGGCCAGGAATAATCCGGTAGAGCCAGCCGTACATTACTTCTTAACCTCCGCGAGCTCTTTCGGGATTCCCTTGCTGCGATCAACCCAGTGGTCATACTTCGCGTACGTGATGTACCGCTCCGCAACCGAATACATGGGGTGGCACGCCGTCATGGTGAGCATCCGTTCCGTTGGCTCCTCCCCCGGCTTATTCGGAACCGGGGCGATCACCTGCACATCGTTCGGCTTCACAATTTCCGATCCCGTTACGTAGTACACGTAATAGGCCTTCGGCCCCTCAACGATGACCGGGTCACCGGGCTGAAGGCGCGCGATGTCGTGAAGTGGACGCCCATATGTAGAACGGTGGCCCGCAAAAGCGAAGTTCCCCACTTCACCCGGGAGGGCCGTGCCGGGGTAGTGCCCGTTGCCGATCACATTAAGGACCTTCTCCATGCTCACGCCCTCGGCCATGGGAGACGTGACCTTATCGAACTTCGGCACGTGGAGTTCCCCCCACACCTCGTTTTCTTTGACATTCTCGATCTTCGGCGGTTCGCCCTTTTCAGGTGGCGCGACCGTCTTCGGCGCAGGCCCGCCCCACTTCGACTGGAGCTCCTGGATGATCACGGCATGCTCGCGGTCAGCGATGACATCCGTCCACCACAGCTGCCACACAACAAAAAGAAGGAGGAAAGCTCCGACGGTAATCAACAGTTCACCGAGCACACCGATGATGCTCGAGGCCACGCTCCGTTTACGCTCGGGCGCTCGCCTATGGCGGGAAGAAGGCACAATGTCTCCGATTCGGCAGGGGGTTAATCGGCAGGCGTCGGAATAACACCAACCTATTCCTCCGCGCACTGTACCCTAATATATGCCGTTGCCGGCACCGCACCCACCCCTCGGGGCGGCCCGGCGCATCCGTGACTGTTGTGAAAGGTGCCCCATGGCCAAGAAAGTTCGGCGTTCCTCGACTATCCCCACCCAGCAGAACCAGCCTGCACGGGATCGAGTGACTCGCGCCGAGGCCGAAACCCGCCGCTCACGCCGCGCTCAAGAAAGCGCCGCGGAAGCCTACAAGCCAAGCCCCGCCTGGCTCGTGCCCACCGCCGTCACTCTCCTCATCCTCGGAATCCTGTACATGGTCGTGTACTACATTTCGAGCGCGCAGTACCCGCTCCCCATTGGCGACTGGAACCTCGCCGTTGGCATCGGCATCCTTCTCGCGGGCGGCGGGCTCCTGACCTTCTGGAGGTAGCATGAGCAGCATCCCAACCACCCCCCTCCATCCGTGGCGGCGATTCGTCGCCATCGGTGACTCATTCACGGAAGGCATCGGCGATCCCGATCCGAACGTGCCCGGAGGGGTTCGCGGTTGGGCAGATCGCGTCGCCGAAGAGCTCGGGCGCACATGCCCCGATTTCGCCTACGCAAACCTCGCGATCCGCGGCCGGCTCTACAAACAAATCATTGACGAGCAGCTCGAGCCCGCGATTGATCTCAAGCCGGATCTCGTGAGCTTCTTTGCGGGAGGCAACGACGTGATCCGGCGCGGCGATCCCGACGAGATCGCTTCCGAAATCGACGTCGCCGTCGCGCGCCTCGCTGAGACAGGCACCGACATCATCCTGTGGACCGGGCCCGACGTCGGCAACACCCCCGTTCTCAACCTCATCCGTGGGCGCTCCGCGATCTACAACGAAAACATGCGCACGATCGCCAAACGATACAACGCGTTCGTCGTAGATATGTGGGCTGCGCGCCAGCTCGTTCACGAAAGCATGTGGGCCGAGGACCGCCTGCATTTTTCACCTCTTGGGCACCACACGATTGCGCGCGAAGTCCTCGCCGTTCTCGACGTCCCGAATAACCTCCGCGAATTTACGCCCCACGACCCGCCGCAGCGCACGTGGCGCCAGGCAGCAGAAAAGGACCTCGTGTGGGCGCGCGATCACCTCGGCCCCTGGGTAATGCGGCGCATCCGCGGCGAAAGCTCGGGAGATGCCGTGCATCCCAAACGCCCCGAAGCCTCCCCCGTCTTCGGCGAGGGCATGCCGCCTGGCTCAGCTTCACGGGAAGGCGAAGAATAAGACCATGGTTGTGCGATAGGGTACAGCCGCGCCCGTCCCTTTACACGCAAGGTCTCCCCATGACGACGACTCAGTCGAACCCCCTGAGAAAGTTCGCTGCGCTCTTAGTGATTCCTTTTCTCCTCCTCATCGCCGGCTGCGGGGACCTCAAAGCAACCATGACAGTGGAAAGCGCCGACAAAGTTGTCCTCGAAGGCGTTGCTCGGGGGTACAGTTCGATGCTTGAAAAATACGGCATGAAACCCGCGGGTGTTTGTACCTCGAAAGATACGACGGGTGCTGGTGGACCAGCCTTCGAAGGCACACTCAAGACCAAGCTGACCGAAACAGGCGACATCTTCGAGTGCGAATTCACCACTACGATAGAGGATCCCGAACAGCTCAAGCAGATCCTCACTTACGACAAGGACTCGAACACCTACACACTGAAGGGGATCATGCCTGCCCCTGAAATCGCCGAGCGGCTCTCTCTCGGCGCCTTCATGACTAGCGTCACCATCGTCATGCCAGGCAAGGTTACTGAATCGAACGTCGGCAGGATCAGCGGCAACAAGGTTCAAATCAGCAGTATCGAGAGTTTTCTCTCGGACTACGAGATCAAGTCCGAGGGCCCCGGGTTCCCGTGGCTCATTGTCGTCATCACTATCGCGGTGGCACTTGCGCTCCTCTTCTTTGCGGCTCTCGCCATCACGGCTCTCATTGTCATCGCTCGCAAAAGGAAAAAGAGCCCTGCCGCAAACGCCCAAACGTTTCAAAACGGCTCATCTACGCAACAAAGTAGGCCAGGCCAGCAGCCCGAGATACGCGAGCCAAACTCCCGAAGTCCCGAAGGCGCCGATTCTCGACATTACAAAGGCCAGGCCAGTATCGATAGCGACCCCCAAAGCCCCGGTTCCGCAGGCCGCTGAAGTACCCACAGATTTGTCCACCACATTCCGGATTCCACGAAAGTAGAGGTTCCCTGTGACAGCACCAAAGGCCAACCCTTTGAAGAAGATCGCAGCGTTGATGCTCATCCCGTTCATGCTCGTCGTTGCGGGCTGCGGCAAACTCGACGCGACGGTCACCGTCGAGAGCCCCGAAAAGATCACCCTCGAGGGTGTCGTCTCAATAAAGAAGTCCTCACTCGAGGAAGTGGGCATGACCCCCTCGCAGTTCTGCGGCGATGAAGCTCTTGAGGAATTTACTGGTGAGACCAAGCCGGATCTCAAGCTAGAGGAGAAAGACGACGAGGTCGTGTGCACCTTCTCTGGCCAGAAGGACGAAAAGAACCCAATGGGCGATGCCTTGAAGTACGACGAGGAATCGGACACCTACACCTACCACGAAGACTCAAAGGGTTCGTTTGGCGACCAGGCAGCTGCCGCTGGCTTCAAGGTCGATTTCACCTTCGTTTTCCCCGGCAAGGTCACCGACTCTAGCGTCGGCAAGATCGACGGCAACAAGGTCCACATCACCGACACGAAAGAATACTTCTCAGAGATCAATATCAAGGCCGAGGGCAGCAGCTTCCCCTGGCTCATCGTCATCATCGTGGTCGTTGTTGTTCTTCTCCTTGTCCTTGCGGCGGTCGTCATCGGCGCCCTCGTGTTCATGAAGCGCAAGAAGAAGTCCGGTGCCGGACAGGCAGACTTCTCGCAGCAGGGCTTCAACCAGAGCCCGGCGCAAGGTTCCTTCCAGCAGCAGGGTCAGCAGGGCTACGCGCAGGGCCAGCAGAGCTTCGGCCAGCAGCCCTCGCAGGGTTCCGCGAACGACTTCCAGCAGCCGAGCTTCGACCAGCAGCCCTCGCAGGGCTCCTCGAACGCGCCCCAGCCGCCGAGCTACCAGGCTCCCCAGCAGGGCAGCTACGAAGCACCGCAGCAGGGACAGCAGCCTCCTCACCAGGGATTCCAGGAGAACCCGTTCGGCGACCCTGGCAATCAGGGCCCCCAGGACAATCCCGGCCAGACCTTCGGTAAGCAGTAACCCCTCCGCGCCCTGAGCGCATCGCAGCCGAGGGCTCGTGACTAGACTCACGGGCCCTCGGCTCGCACTTCGGGCGGTACCGGAGTAAAGTAATACAAGTCAGTTCGAGAGAACAGACAAAAAGCGCCCGTAGCTTAACGGATAGAGCATCTGACTACGGATCAGAAGGTTGGGGGTTCGAATCCCTCCGGGCGCGCCAGCAGAAAGGCCCTCCATTTCGGTGGAGGGCCTTTTTGCGCTCTCCATCGTCGATACGTGAATCTGTGCCCAACGTTTGTGGCGGAATGCGACCGGATACCGCCACAAACGTTGGGTTTAGTTTCCTAGACCAGGAAAAGGGCCGAGAAGCCCGGGCGGAAGAGGTGAGCCGGGCCGGAGGGGTGGCCAGCGGGCAAGGCGATATGTGCATGGCGGGTCCGCGGTGCCGGACCGGGATCCGACGCTTGCCCTCCCCCATCGCCCCACAAAGAAACGCCGCACCCCACCCCGTATGGGCGAAGGCGCGGCGTTTTCGTGCAGCTTCAATGGCCGCGAGGCAAGCGTCAGGAAACGATCTTGCCGGGGTTAAGGTTCTTGCCCGGGTCCTGAGTCTCGTAGAGATCACGCATCATCTTGACGCCGATCGGGCCGACCTCTTCTTCGATCCAGGGCTGGTGCTCGGTACCCACGGCGTGGTGGTGCGAGAGCGTACCAGCGTGCTTCTGGAATTCACCCTGCACGGCGTGCTTGATCGCCGTGTACTGCTCAAGCATGACCTCGTTGTTCTCGTACGGCACCGCGAAGGTGAAGTACAGGCATGCACCCTGGTGGTAGCTGTGGCTCATGTGGCAGAAGAAGAAGCCGGGAATCCCTAGCTCATCGAGCTTCGCGTAGAAGGCGTCGTACACCTTCGAGTGCATCTCGTTAATCCGTGCCCACGTCGTGCCCGTATCGGAGACGTCGCCGAACACGTTGAGCCCGAGAAGGAAGTCGCGAAGGTAGGGGGTATCGAACTTCTTCTGATCGTAGATCGCCCCGGGGCCCGCACCGAGGGTGATACCGCCGGCCTTCTTGACGATCTTCTTCACTGCGGCCTGCTCGCGGCTGATCTGGGATTTCGACCCCTCGAAGCACACGTAGCTCATGCACATCTCGTTCTCGGTGTCCCAGCCCTTCTTGCGCAGATACGCGAAAAGGGTGTCCTGGACCTTGCGGGTGATCTCGCCCTTTTTATCCTTGGGCTCTTTGAGCATCGACAGGCTGAAGGCGGTCTCCGGGCCATCGCTCAGGCGCGTGAACACGGGGTGGACTTCGCTACGGGCAATGGCGTGCATGCCGCGGATGCCGGATTCCCAATCGGGGAACATGTACGCGATGACGACGCGGTTTTCTGCCATGCGGTGCACGCGCACGGTGCATTCCGTGATGATACCGAGACGACCTTCGGAACCGAGGATCATTTCGTGGATGCTCGAACCGGAGTCGCGTCCGGGGATCGGCTTGGTCTCGACAATGCCGTCGGGGCGCACGACCCTAAGACCCCGCACGATGTCCTCAATGTCGCCGTAGCGATCCGACTGCATGCCGGTCGAGCGAGTCGCAGCCCAGCCACCGAGCGTCGAATAGGTGAACGAGTCGGGGAAGTGCCCCATCGTCCAACCGAGCTCGTTGAGCTGCTCTTCGAGATCGGGGCCGTACACGCCGGCCTCAACGCGGGCGAGGCCGGAGGTATCGTCGATCGAAATGACCTCGCGCATACGGCCGAGGTTGATCGTGATGATGGGGCGTTTTTCATCAACGTTCGGGGTGACGGATCCGGAGATCGAGGAACCGCCGCCGTACGGGATCGCCACGAGGTCGTGGTCGACGATGTAGGCGAGGATCTGCTGGACCTCATCGTCGCTCTTCGGGTAGATCACGGCGTCGACGATGCGAGCAAAGTCCCCGGTGCGCGCGCGGAACAGGTCGATTACGGAGCGGCCGAAAGAGTGAACGACGCGGTACTCGTCGTCATCGAGAAAGTTGTCTTCGCCAACGATGCCGGCGAGAGCGGCGCGGTCTTCGGCGCCAAGGCGGCTCGCGGGAACGTCGTAGTCGCTCAGCTGCGGCTCCGGTGCCGGCGTGAGCTTCTCGAGGTCCATGCCGATCTTCGACTTTGCGAAGCCGGGGAAAGCGGGCTTGTTGTCCCAGCGGAAGGTGATGTCGTCAAGACCCCACCCCCACCACTTGTGTCGTTTGACCTCGCGTGCCGAAATGGGGCTGTTCATGACGCTTGCTCCTCGGGTGGTTGGGTTCCCATGATGGCTTCGTAATTGTGGGTTTTTAGGGTTCGGACGGCCGCCTGAATCCTCGCGTTGAAGCTGAGTGCGCTCTCGCCTTCCTCAGCTCGAAGGGGCGCACCAAAGACGACCCCGACCGGGGGCCTTCCCGGCTTTGGCCAGCTGCGACCTTTGGGCATCGCTTCATGCGCACCGATCAGTGCAGCTGGAATGACGGGCACGTTTTCGCTGATGGCGAGTGACGCGGCGCCGGGTTTGAACTCGGCCATCTTCCCCGTCTTCGACCGTGTCCCCTCGGGAAAAACAAGCACGGGGATGCCCGCGGTGAGCAGTGTTCGCGTGATGCCCGAGTGCTTGCGGGAGCCGTCGCGGTCGATGGGGAAGGCATTGAAGAGCGCTCGCACGAAGATGCGGCGATACCAAATGTCAAAGAAGTACTCTCGCGCGACGCCCGTGGAGAGGTATTTTCCCTGGGTAAAGGGGAGGCCCTGCGCCAGCATGGGCGCATCGAGGTGGCTCGAGTGGTTTGCGACGAGCAGGTAGGCACCGCGTACCTTTTTCACTGCGGGATCGACGACGATCTTCTGCGTCACGGCGCTCTTCACGACGCCCTTGAATCCGACTCGCACGAGCAGCGCGCGAAGATACGCGCGCCAGGTCGAGCGGTAAAGGGAGGGGTCGTGATACCTGCTCACTTGCTTCCCTTCGTGGCGGATTGAGAAAGCGGCTTCTCGCTGTTGCGCCGTTTCGTGAACCACGCCGCGATTGAATGCATGATGTTCCGGGGAGCGATCCGGGCGAGGAAAGCGAGCACTTTAAAACGCTTTGAGGGGACCGAGATGAGCTTTCCGCGCGCCACATCCTGCAGGCACTCCCTCACGAGACGCTCTGGCGAGAGCCACAGGAAATCGGGGATCGAGGAGCCGGAGATACCCGCACGCTGGTGGAATTCGGTACGGACCCAGCCCGGCTGGAGCGAGGTCACTTGCACACCGCTGCCCGCGAGACGAACCGCGAGCGCTTCGGTGTAGGTATTGCCCCACGCCTTGATCGCGGAGTAGTTGTTTTGCGGGAGATACCCGGAAACGGAGTTCACGTTGATGATCCACCCTTTACCGCGGCGAGCCATGGCGCGGCCGGCTGCGTTAGAGAGGTGAAGGACGGCCCTGATCATCACCTCGATACCCGAGTCGTGACGCGAGAGATCCTCGCCGAGGATGTCACTACGCACGCTGAAGCCCGCGTTGTTCACGAGGATGTCGACCGCCGGGTACTCGCTGCTTTCTTGGGCCAGACGCGCTTCGACGCGATCGCGATCTGCGACAACTTCGAGATCGCACACCATTTCTTCAACATCGATGTCGTAGCGGCTGCGGAGGTCTTGTGCGAAACGCGAAAGACGATCGGCGTTGCGGGCGACCAACACGAGGTCGACACGCCGCTTGGCGAATTCGCGCGCGAAAGCGGCCCCGATACCAGAGGTGCCGCCGGTGATGAGGGCCCTATGCATGGCCTCTACGATACACTAGGCGCGCATGCCCACGCGGGCGCCCCAATACTTTCACCATTGCTCGATCGCGAGGATTTAACCGCATGTCTGTGCCCTCTACCAGCGCAAATACCAAGTATCGCGAAGTTCTTCTCACGGGGGCGACAGGCTTCCTGGGCCAGGCTGTTCTCCAGGCTTTCCTCGAGCATTTCCCCGAGGTTCGCGTGACGGCTATCGTGCGCCCGAAGGGGACGCTCACGGGTAAGAAGCGGCTTGCAACCTTGCTGCGCAAGCCATCGTTCACCTCGTGGAGTGATCGCGTAGGCGAAGACGCCGTGCGCAAAGCCTTCGAGGAACGCACCGGCGTCATCGAGGGTGACCTGACGAATCTCCCCCCGCTTGAGCGGACGTTTGATGTCGTTGTGCACTCGGCGAGCTCGGTGAGCTTCGACCCGCCCATTAACGAAGCCTTCGCCACGAATGTGGGTGGAGCGAAGAACCTGTATGAGGCTCTCCTCGAATCGAAGAAGACGTTGCCGGGCGGCCAGAATCCCCACGTCATTCACGTGTCCACCTCGTACGTGAGCGGTCTCGCCAAGGGGCTGTGCCGTGAAGGCCGCCTCACGCACGACGTGAACTGGCGCGAAGAATACGACGCCGCGTTTGCGGCGGCACGCGAAGTCGATGCACTCTCGCGCACGCCCGAACAGATCAAGAAGAACCTGCGCCTCGCCGAGCTGAAGAGCGGCAAGATGGGCCCGAAGGCAATCGCCTCGGTCGCGGAGGACGCTCGCCGCGCGTGGGTGCGCGCCCGCCTGCAGGACTACGGCCTCCAGCGCGCGAACTCGCTTGGCTGGACCGACATTTACACGTTCACGAAGGCCATGGCCGAGCGCGTCGGCGAAGAGATGTGGGCCGATTCCGGCCACCGCCTGAGTTTCGTGCGTCCCGCCATCATCGAATCTGCTGTCTCTCACCCCGTCCCCGGCTGGATCGACGGGTACAAGGTCGCCGACCCGCTCATCATGGCCTACGGCAAGGGTCGGCTCTCGGAGTTCCCGGGCCTGCCCGATTCGATCCTCGACATCATCCCCGTCGATCACATCGTCGGTGTCATCCTTGCGCTGGCAACTCAGAACGTTGAGCGCACGGGCGATGAGGCGTACTACCAGGTCGCCTCGGGCAACTCGAACCCACTCCCCCTCCACGAGATGGTGAGCATCGTCCACGACTACTTCGTGGAGAACCCTCTGACGGACGACAAGGGCGAGCCGATCGCGGTTCCCATGTGGACCTTCCCGTCGGTCGATTTGGTAGAGGCGAAGTTCTGGGCCACAAACACGGCAGTCAAGGCAGCCGAGGTTGCCGTCGGACGCCTCCCCGGCACTCGCACTACCCGCGCCTGGGCTGGCAAGCTCCACAAGAGCTCCTCCGCCCTCGACACCCTCAAGAAGTTCATGGGTCTCTACAAGGCGTACACGAAGACCGAAATGGTCTTTGACGACGCGAACACGCGCGCGCTTCGCGAATCGCTCCCCAAGGAGTTCCTCGAGAGGTACGACTTCGACATCACGGATCTCGACTGGACCTCCTACTTCCGCGATCACCACCTGCCCGCTGTCACCGAGCTTACGAACGCCTACTCACGCCAAAAGGCGGCCCGCAAGGCTCGAGCCGAACGCAAGCCGAGTGAGCTGACCGCCTCGAGCGACGCTCTCGCCGTGTTTGACCTCGACGGCACCGTGATCGCGCAGAACATCGTGCAGCAGTATCTCGCGATCGTGAAGGAGACCCGTTCAAGCGCCGATGGCGCAAAGGAAGTCGTCAAGCTCGCGGGGGCGCTCCCCCAGTACCTGCGCAATGAGCAGCACTCGCGCTCGGAGTTCATTCGAAGCGTCATGCGCCGCTACCGCGGTTTTACCACGGCGGAGCTCAAGGACGTTCTCGCGGGTGAGCTCGGCGAGAAGGTTCGCGGCCAGATTAGGGCCCAGGCACTCGAACGCCTCAAGGAACACCGCGCCGCCGGGCACCGCACGATCCTCATCACGGGAGCCCTCGACATCCTGGTGGAGCCCCTCGCGGATCTCTTCGACGAGGTCGTGGCAACCCACATGCACGAAGAAAACGGCGTCCTCACGGGCTATCTCGCCACTCCCCCGGTGGTCGGTGAAGCCCGCGCAAATTGGCTAAAGAAGTACGCGCAAAACGGGAACTACGATCTCGCTCATTCCTACGGTTACGGTGATTCGCATGCCGACGCCGCCTGGCTCGGGGTGCTCGGGAACCCCACGGCGATCTCGCCCGACCTGGGCCTCTACGCCGAGGCGAAGAAGAACCGCTGGCCAATCGTCGAGTGGAAATAGCCGCCAATTTCCACTAAAGCTGGGGCGAAGGCGTAGGCTAGACCCAAGGCGCATAATGCGCCAAAGGTCCCTTTACCCCTGATCCCTAAAGGAGACGTCCCGTGGACGACCTCGCAAACAAGATTAATATTCCGCCTGCGCCGGCCATGGCAAAGGCGGTCGAAGACGGCATGTACGCGAAGGCCACGATGCCGGCCTGGAAGATTTTCTGGCTCGGCCTCACCGGCGGCGCCTACATCGCTTTCGGCTTCATCATGTTCGTGACCACTCAGCAGGGTGCTCCCGGCGAGTGGCCGCTCGGCATCACGAAAATGATCGGTGGCGCGTTCTTCGCGACCGGCCTCATCATGGTCATCAACTCCGGTTCTGACCTCTTCACGGGTACGACGCTCAACATCATGCCGCTCCTGTCGAAGCGCATCACGGCAGGCCAGCTGTTCCGCCACTGGGGCCTCTCCTACGTCGCGAACTTCATCGGTTCGGTGACGATCGCGATCCTCGTGTTCCTCGCGAACACCCCGGCCACGAACAAGAGCGCGTGGGGTCTCATCGTCCTCAACGTTACGAAGGGCAAGCTCTCGCTTGACTGGGGCAATGCTTTCGTGCTCGGTATTCTCTGTAACTTCCTCGTGTGCATGGCCGTATGGCTCACCTTCGCGGGTCGCTCGTTCCTCGATAAGGGCCTCGCGATCGTCGTTCCGCTCGTGATCTTCGTGTCCACCGGCTTCGAGCACTCGGTCGCAAACATGTTCATGCTCCCGATGGGCTGGCTCATCAAGACCTTCGGCGCGGATTCTTTCTGGGCCGGTGAAGCCATCACTAACGCCGGCGTGACTGCCGCCGATTTCGACATGATCACCTGGGGCAAGATCATCTTCGGCAACCTTCTCCCCGTGACCCTCGGCAACATCATCGGTGGCGCCCTGTGCGTCGGCTGCTACTTCTGGGTGGCCTACCGCAAGGATGCCATCAAGGCTGAGCGCGAGGCCGCTGTCGCCGCGAAGTAACAACGGCGCGTTCCTCGCACGCTAAAGGCGAAGGCCCGGTTCCCTCACTGAACTGGCCCCCGAAAGTTGGACTGGTTTAATTCTAGGCGGTTAGGGCTTCAAGGGTCTGATTTCGATATTGCATCGGGGTCAGACCCTTGAGTCGTTGTTGGATGCGTTCGGTGTTGTACCACTGGATGTACTCGTCGATCGCCTGGTTGAACTTTGCGACGGTGTCGAAGACTTCTCCGTGGTACATCTCGCTTTTCAAGTGTCCGAAGAAATTTTCCATGACCGCGTTGTCGTAACAGTTGGCTTTACGTGACATCGACTGAACACCACCGTTGTCATGAATGAGGTTGCGCCAGGTTGAATGCTGGTACTGGAAACCTTGATCGGTGTGGATCATCCACCCAGGTTCAGGCGCACACGTGTTAATCGTCTGAGTTAGAGAATCGGCGGTCAACGCTGTCGACGGCGATGTAGCCACGGTGTGGGCAACGATTGAACGGTCGAACAGATCCATCACCGGTGACAGGTAGACCTTGCGGCCTGCGACCCTGAACTCGGTGACGTCGCTGGCAAAGACGGTATTGGGCTTATCTGGGGTGAACTTGCGGCCAAGGGTGTTGTCGGCAATGTGGCTGATTGTCCCGCTGTAGGAAACACATGGCCTGCGCTGGCGGACTTTGGCTCGAAGCCCCATCTCGCACATGAGTTTGTAGACGAGCTTGTGGTTGACCACCCACCCCTGGTTGCACAGGTCAAGTAGCACTCGTCGGTAGCCGTAGCGATGCTTGTTACGCTCGAAGCTTTCCCGGATCGCGTCTTTGAGCGCAGCGTGCTTATCCGGCTCGCTGAGTCGTTTCTGGTGGTAGAAGAACGTCGATCTCGGCATGCCTGCCGCATCCAAAAGGTATTGCAGACGATGCTGTGACTTGAGGATGACAATCGCCTGGACTTTCAGGCGCGTCCCTGATTCCTCAAGTCCCGCAATTTTTTAGATAGGCGTTTTCCGCTTCCAACCGTGCGATTTGGCGTCGCAGCTTCTCTTCCTCCGAGAGCGGCTTCGGCGCGACCGAGCCTTTGGGTCTGCCCTTCGGCTTCGGTTTTAATGCCTCATCGCCACCTTTACGCCATTTCCACGACCACGCTCTGACTAGCTGCTCTGATGACAGGCCAAATTCGCGCGCAAGATCCATCGCTGTCTCACCAGCACGGTGGCGCTCGGCCACTTCCTTCTTGATTTCGAACGAATACTGCTGGTTAGTTGGTTTCTCCACAAGACATAGCCTGCCATGCAGCTTAAACCGACGACAGTGGGGTTACCCGCAAATCGTGGACACGTAGTGGAGCTACCTAGTGGTTAGGCAGCTATTTCTTTTCTGCTAGTGATTAGACCAATTTGGTTCTCAAAGTCGACGGGGCTGACCATACCGAGTGCGGAATGTCGGCGTCGACGGTTGTAGACGACTTCAATCCAGTAGGCAACGGCCTTGCGTGCAGCATCACGGGTCGTCCAGCGCTTACGGTCGTAGAACTCGGTTTTAAGCGTCGACCAGAACGACTCAGCCATCGCGTTATCGAAGCACACACCAGTACGCCCCACGGACTGAGCAATGCTCAGGCTGCGGCAAACCTCCCAGAGCTGCTCGCTAGTGAATTGAGCTCCGCGGTCAGCGTGAAACACCAGCCCATCAGGAACGTCACCACGCAACGTGTGCGCCATCCGCAGGGCTCGCTCGACCAGGGAAGTATCTTGAACGCTATCCATAGCCCAGCCCAGCACCCGGCGGGAATGGCCATCGCGGACCGCGCACAAGTACAACCAGCCTTCACCGGTGCGCAAGTAGGTAATATCTGACATCCACACCCGGTTGAGCTCACCAGTATCAAACATGCGCTTGACCAGGTCAGGAAGCGTGGACTTACGCTTAGCTTGAATCGTTGTCACCGGGACAAAGGCCCGCGGTGAAATCCCCTCAATCCCCATCATGCACATCCGTTTAGCCACAGTCTTACGGTTAAGCGCAATGTGGTAGCGCTCGGCAAGTTCTGCGGTGATCCGCGGCGCACCATAAACCTCATCGGAGTCTTTCCAAATCCGGTGAATCTTGCGGTCAACATCATCGTAAAATGCTGCACGATCATCTTCGCCCGATAGTCGCTTCTGCTGCGTATGGGCCCATTTGTAGTATCCAGACCGAGACACTTTTAAAAGCCGTGCCATGCGCTTGATGCTGTAGTTCGCCTTCTCCTGCTGCATCAATTCGAACTTTTCTGCTCGCGTTGCTTCGCAGCGAAGAAGGCTGTCGCTTTTGACAAAAACTCGTTATCCATCTTGGCTTCAGCCAGCTCCCGACGAAGACGAGCATTCTCAGCACGAAGATCAGCCTCGCTCATCCCATCTGATGCTCCTCGGCGCTCACGCTCGAGTTTGACCCACCGGCCTAAAAGCCCGGCGGACACACCAATCTTCTTAGCCACATGAGCAATCGGACGCCGCGACTCTATTACCAGGTTCGCGGCTTCACGCCGATACTCCGGCGTGTACTTCTTGCGCTGTTGACTCACAATGAACATCCTCTCCTACGGACACAAGATCCGCACTAATAGGGTGTCCACTAAACGAGGGTAACCTCAACAAGAGCTTACGGACGGCGTATCTGGAGACACCAAGAGCATTCGCAGCGGCTTGATAGCTCATGCCTTGCTCAAACAGTCCAACCAACTGCTCGCGCTGATGCTCACTCAGCGAACTCCGTGCTCTCAACGAAAACTACTCCCCACTAGTCGGTAACTGATTTCTCAGTCCAACTAATGGGGAGCAGTTCACACATCGAGGAGCCGGGCCTTCGCCTTTGCTACCGAGAAACCGAGATCAGCCGGTGTTCTTCATGCCTGCGGCGACGCCGTTGATGGTCGTCAGCAGCGCACGCTTTTCAGCTTCGCTGATCTCAATCCCGCGCGTGTGAGCGTCGCGCACGCGCTGGAGCATCGCCACCTGCATGTAGCTGATTGGATCGAGGTAGCGGTCGCGCACCTCGAGAGTCCTCTTGAGCACCGGCGAGTTATCGAGAAGGTCGAGCACCCCCGTCAAGCGTTCGATCTCGGCGACCGTCAGTTCATACTCTTCACGGATCGTCTCGAACAGGTGCCACAGTCGCGTCGGCACGAGCGAGTGCACGTAGTGCGAAGCGATGCCCATGTCAGTCTTCGCGAGCGTCATCTCCACGTTAGAGATCACGGTCCGGAAGAAATGCCAGTTCTCGTACATTTCCTTGAGGTCGTCCTCGTAGCCCGCCTCACGAGCGGCCTTGAGGCCCGAGCCCGCGCCGAACCAGCCGGGTACGATCTGCCGCGACTGCGTCCAGCCGAAAACCCACGGGATTGCGCGCAGACCATCGAGGCCCTTCTCACTCGTCGTTCGCTTCGAGGGGCGCGAGCCGATCTTCAGGTCACCGAGCTGCTCCACGGGCGTGGACGCCACAAAGTATTCGGGCAGGTCAGGATCGTCAATGAGGGTGCGATAGCGCGCGAAGGAGGCGTCGGAAAGGTTTTCCATGACGGTGCCGAAGCGCTCCAGATCTTCCGGGCTCGTGCGGGGCTTTCGGTGCAGGGCCGAGCCCTGCATGACGGCTGCAAGCGAAAGATCGAGGTTTTCGCGTGCGAGCACGGGCAGCATGTACTTATCGGAGATGACCTCGCCCTGTTCGGTGAACTTGATTTCGCCCTCGAGAACGCCGTAGGGCTGAGCGAGAATCGCATCGTAGGTGGGACCGCCGCCGCGGCCGACGCTACCTCCGCGACCGTGGAACAGACGCAGCGTCACGTTGTGTTTGGCGGCAACGTCACGCAGGCGTCGTTGAGCCTGGTGAATCTCCCACTGGCTCGTAATGACGCCCGATTCCTTGTTCGAATCGGAGTATCCGAGCATGATCTCGTGGCGATCGCCGCGAAGGCGCACGATTTCGCGATAACTCGGGTCACTGAGGAGTTCATCGAGAATCTCGCCCGCGTGGCGAAGCTCTTCGACGGTTTCGAGGAGCGGGCTAAAGCCGATGTCTGCGCGGGGTTCGTCGCCCGCAAGGTCCACGAGGCCTGCCTCGCGCGCGAGCAGTGCCACGGCAAGGATGTCGTCGGCGCCGCGGGTCATCGAAACGATATAGGTCTGGATGACATCCGGCCCGTACGTGCGGTGCGCGGTGCGGATTTCGCGGAAGACGTTAAACGTGTTCTGCACCGAGGGATCGAGGGGGGATTCCTCGCCGAGTAGCTGCGCGCTCGCGAGTGGTCGCTTCGATGCAAGCTCGGAGGAGAGCACCGTCGTGCGCTCTTCACGCGTGAGCTCCCCGTACGCCTTATCGAGCTCGCCTACCCGGTCAAACATTTCCGCGAGCAGGTCGTGGTGCTTCTCGGCGTGCTCGCGTACGTCCATAATCGCGAGGTTAAGGCCGCTGCCAGCGAGAACAGACTGCACGAGGGCAACCGAACCGTCAGCCATGAGATCACCGCGGTGCTTGCGGAGCGAATCGCGCAGTTCTTCGAAATCGTCCTGGAGTTCAGCGCCGGTGAGATAGTCGACGCCGGGCTTGTGCGCTTCACCGCTGTGGATGCGTGTGCGTGTCGCCGCGAGCTTTGCACGCATAGAAAAGAGTTTGAGGCGATACGGCTCGTGGGCGAACAGCTCAAACTGCTTTTCGGGCACGAACGTGAGAGCTTCTTGATCCTTCTTTAGGCTCTCGTTGAACTGCTCATCCTCACCGATCAGAGTCGAGCTCATCGACAGCTCGAGAGTGAGCGTGTCGAGGAACGCCTCTGCGATATCGATCGCGGCATCGGCCTGAAGTTTGAGCACCTCGCGGGTCACGTCTGCCGTCACGTATGGGTTGCCGTCGCGGTCACCGCCGATCCACGAACCAAAGCGAAGCGGAACCTTCCGCACGGGAAGATCAGCGCCGTAGTCGCGAAGCTCGTGGCGCAACGCGTCGAGAACCTCGGGGAGCGTGTGGAGGTAGAGCGAGCGCAAGTAGAAGATTGCGTTGCGCGCTTCATCCTGCGGGGTTGGTTGCGTGCGGCGCAGCTCGTCGGTCTGCCAGAGCGCTTCGATTGTTTCCGCAAGGTCGCGATCTTGTTTCTTACGGGCGCGCGAACCTTCCTCGGTATCCGTCTCGAGGAGAGTCGAGACGCGGCGCAGCTTCGTGAGAACCGCGCGGCGCGAGGCTTCCGTGGGATGGGCCGTGAACACGAGGCGCACATCGAGTTCGTCAACCGTGCGCTGAAGCTCCTCCACCCCGGCCTCTTCCGCGATGGACTTCACCGTGCGGGGGAGCCATGAGTCGTTTTCGTCCTGCACCTGGAGCGCGCGCACGCGATACGTTTGCTCAGCGGCGTTCGCAAGCAGGAAGTACTGGGTGAACGCACGCGTGAGCTCTGTCGCCTGCTCGATCGGCAGTTCCGCGAGGCGGCGCTGCACGCGCATCGTATCCTCGGCCGATTTCGACTGCTTCGATTGCTTCGCAAGCTGACGCACCTCCTCAACCAGGTCGAGCAGTTCTTGCCCGTGCTGGTCGGCGAGCGTTTCACCGAGGAGCGTGGAAAGCCGACGCACGGTCGCGCGCAAGGGGGCGTCGATAAGCGGGTCATCACCCACCACCGGGAATTCGGCCGTCAACGTGGGCACGTTGTGAAGGCTATCGTCGTGCTGTTCGCGCACCTGAAACCTCTCGTTTGGAAGCGGGTGGCACCCGTGGCGAACCGAAAACACCGGCGTGGCGCTCGCGGTCCCCCATCAGCGCCGAATGAGCCGGGGCCAGTCTACTCCCACACGCGTCCCACCTGCATCCAGGGGTTGAACCGCATCCGCCACGCATTGCAGCGAGTGGTACGAGGCACTCCAGCGCATTCGTTACCTGTGCGACGCCACGTGGAAAATCAACGCGGCAAAGGTTAAAAGAGATTCCCCCACCCGCTTTAAAGCGGGCGGGGGAACATCCTATCTGCGGAGACGAGAGGATTTGAACCTCCGAGGCGGCTCTACACCGCCTACTCCCTTAGCAGGGGAGCGCATTCGGCCACTCTGCCACGTCTCCTTGCGCGCAAGGCGCTGAGTCAGCCTACCGAACTTCCTCGTGCTGCTCAAATCTTTCGCGGCGCGTCCCACATTGCGCCGGCGTCATCCTCAAGGTTTGATGTAAATACCCTTGCCTTCAAGCTTGACGACGTTGAAGCCCATACCGAGTTCTTCGCTCTTGACGGCGGCTGTACCGTCGCCACGTTCCTCGACTGTGAAGGCGGCACCGTTGAGCGCCTCGCGCATTGCGTTCGCCTTATTGGGGTCCATCGGCGCAACTTGCTGGCTCGCCGCCCTCACGCACGCGTTTTTCTCCACCTGGTTTTCGAGCACGAAATAGCCGCCGTTAGACTCGGCAGCCGCGAGTTCACACGCGACGGCCCAGTTCGAATCTATGCGCGCTTGCGCGTACAGGATGGTGATCTTGACCGCCTCCTGCTTTTCCTCCTCGGTGAAGGGAGTGCGGCTCGGCATGAGGGTCGCTCCCCCACCGCTGCCCGGATCCTGCGGCCCCGGAGCAGGCGCCGGTCCGGGCGCGGGCGCCGGATTCGGAGGGGCTGTGGTCGGCTCCGGGGCAGGCGGAGCGGTGGTGGGAGTCCCCGGCTGGGGTGCCGGGCCACCGCTCGTGCCGGGGTTCGCGGGCGCCGGTGCCGAAGTTGTTGGACCGGGCAACGGTGCGGTTGTGGGTGCGGGGCTCGCGGAGTCCGACGGTTGCGCGCTTGACGCAGTTGCGGAATTCGACGGGTTGCCCTCATCTTTGGAGGAAGTGAGGGCCCCGCACCCGGCGAGGCTGGCTGCCGTGAGAGTCGCCGCGAAAAAAACGGCAAGGGGGCGTCGTGTGCGGATGAGATTCATGAATGCGCCTCCGTGGCGGTGTGGGGTTTGAGGACTTCGAATCTTCAACATCACCGCCAATTGGCCGGTCACGTGAATTGCGCAAAGTCGACGCGAGTTACAGCAGGCCCCTGGCAACCAAGCGCAGACTGCCGTCATCGAGCCTCACAAGCGTCATACCTATGGGACTTCCATCCACAAGAAATTCGGCTGTCCCGTCGTGCCCGTCGCGGAGAGTCATACGCTCTGGGCTGGCTTCCCCAAGCGCTTCCTCTGCACTTTCCCTGTCACCCTGAGGCCCTTCCACGCTCTCCCTGAGAGGCAGTATGCAAGCCTTCTGTAGTTCTGGAACATCAAGGCGCAACATCTTGCCTCCCTCCTCCGCAACGAGCAACCCGCAAGCCTCTTCATACTTGCCATCGAGGACACGACGCACGAGCTCGGCGGGAAGGTCGCGACCGCGTTTTAACTCATCCTCGGTGAGGGGCGTGGGATCAACCATGGCCTTGGCGCTCGCGGGAAGGTTCTCGAGGGGTCCAACTTCATCCGCCGTTGGCTGTTCATCGTCCGGATGTACCTCACCGCCGCCAGGCGACTCGTCCTCGTCAGGCTCGGTTGTTGAGTCGCTCCGCTCGAGTGTGGTGGGACCCGCGCCACCCCCGTCGGAGGCGGCATCATT
The DNA here is from genome assembly GCF_902381725.1 of Dermabacter jinjuensis. GTDB lineage: Bacteria > Actinomycetota > Actinomycetes > Actinomycetales > Dermabacteraceae > Dermabacter > Dermabacter hominis. Next base: position 440,278 of record NZ_LR698963.1, read on the forward strand.
ATGCGTGGGCGTCGTCTCTGCGGTGGTTTCGGCCGGAGACGTTATTGCTTCCGAGGTTGGATCGCTCGCTCCCGGCTCCTTGGTATCGCCACAGCCTGCAAGACCAAGAATAAGCGCGCCAGCGGCGGCAATCGTGCACAGCGAACGGATCTTGCAAGGAAGAGCAAACATCGTCAACCTTTCATATGGATTAAGTCGCTTGGTTTTGCCATTTCCCGCTCTAAAAGGAGTCTGTTTCGAGAGCCAGCAGCTCCCGAAACAGAGAGGAACGAGCTAGAAATTATCGACCAAAAGGCGAAGGCTGCCGTCGTCAAGCCGGGCAAGCTTCGTTGGGCTCGGCTTGCCGTCGCGTGCGAAGGTAGCTGTGCCGTCCCCATTATCGTGAAGCTCGAAGTGCTTCGGGTCAGAAGCTTCTTTCACCTGTTCCCGCGTCATGCTCTTCATAGAGGAGGAATCTATGCCGGTTTGAAGCTGAGCGGCACATTGCTCCCGGAGCTCCGGCACATCGAATCGCACAAGAGTGCCATCCTTACTCAGCACCATCATGTCGCAGACTCCGGCAGCATCCCCCGCTACCATTTTGGTCATCATCTCCTGCGGAAGCTGCAGGCCACGCTGCATCTCTTCTTGCGTGAGTGGTGTGGGATCCAATTTCGCCTTAGCACTCTCGGGGATGTCCTCGAACGAGTCGATACCTCCGGTACCCCCGGGGCTCGGTTGAGATTGGTTCCCTCCGGGTGCTGCCGGCGTTTGGTTCCCGCCCGGAGCCACAGGCGGCTGCTGAGCATCGGGAGTAGCGGCTCCGGGGTCATTCGCACCCGGATTCTCACCCCCGTTGGACACCGAGGGGCTGGCTGGTGTCGCTGACGGACTTTCATCATGCCCAGGGGCGCTCGACGAGGCTGAGGGCTCGCTCGCCCCCTTTTCTTCTCTCCCCTCTTCATTCAGAGCTCCGCACGACGCGACGCTTGCGGCCAGTGCGCTAGTCGCGACTGCTACTGCGATGGTTCGAGAAATACGATTCGCAACTCTCATCTGGTTCTCCTTCGCTACTATTTCGTCGAGCTCACCGCGCAAAACTACTACTGGGCGACTGCGAGGCGAACGCCGCCATCCTTAATCTTCAGAATGTTGAAACCGAGGGGTTGGCCAGCCATTGTCAGGGCAAAGGTGCCATCACCGTTATCTTTTAGCTCATAAGTGGCAGGATCAAACATCGATCTGGCTTGTTCCTCGGTCACGCCGCTACCACCTTGGTTCTGACCCGAAAAACTGTCCATGGCTTGAACACACTTCTCGCGCAACTCGGGCGTAGTATCCATGCGACGCATCGATCCGTCAGGCTCCTTGAATACGGTGGTGTCGCAGAGCGAACTGAAATCCCCACCCGTGGTGATTGCCACGAGAAGGTCGGCCATCATCTGTTTCCCCTGCTCCTTTTCCTGATCGGTGAGGGGCGTGGGATCAATCTCGACAGGCTCGCCTAGACCTGCAAGGCCACCACTCCCAATCCCGCCGGTGCCTGAGCCCGGAGCGACTCCACCGCCGTCACTGGGAGGTGCGGGTTTCGAGTCCGTGCCACCCTGGGTCGTCGGGTTTTCCGTACCACCCTGGGTCGCCGGTTTTTCAGTTGGCTCGGGCAATTCACTAGCCGATGTCGTAGGCGCTGGCGACGAGGTTTCTGCGGACGGCGATGCAGACGCGGATTCTTTCTTTGTTTCATTGACGGCACCGCAACCGGCGGCACCCAAAATAAGCAATCCCGCGGCTGCGGCGGCGTAGAGTGCACGAGCGGTGCGTAGTGTTGCGGACATGATCGCCTTTCTTCCGGTGCGTCTGTGAGTGCGCTTCCCACACCTATGATGCGACCAAGGTAACGCCCGTTTCTGCATCTTCCTCGAGAGACACACACAGTATTTTCAGCCTGCGCAACCTCTTGCGAGAAGACAACGACCACTCCCACATTTCGAACTGTCGCCGTTAAAAAGCGAAGGTGGCTCGGTAGACGACACTACCGAGCCACCCAGGCTTGACTCTTCTCTCACCTCAGCACGGGTGACCGACCCGAACCATGGAGAGAATCAGGAAGACAGATTCCTCATGTCGACGAGCGGACCCGCGCCCTTCACCTTGAGGAGCGAGATGCCGAGATCCTGGCCCTGGAACAAAACCTTGGCAGTACCGTCCTCGTTCGGCTGGATCTCAAGGTTTTCGGGCTTCATCACCTGCTTAATCTGCTCAGCCTGATCCTCGGTGATGCCCTGGCTGGAGAGGACTCGCTCGTTCTGAGCAGCGCACTGTTCGCGGATCTCAGGGGTATCCATGCGCTCGTAGGCGCCCCCGTTCCTCGCCACCATGTTCGTGCACGCATCTTCGAACTTCTTATCGAGCGAACTGGTGAAGAAGTCGGCCACGACCTGTGCGCCCTTCTTCTTGTCTTCTTCCGTGAAGGGGGTTTCGTCAAGCTCTACGGGCGTCCCGTGAACGCTCGAAGCGACGTCGTCTCCCGTGACAACGCCGCTGCCGGAATCCGTGCTCTCGCCCGAATCCGAGGCCGAGGCTGAGCTCTCGCTCGACGTCGAGTCTTCCTTGGTCTCTGAAGCGGTCGTGGTCTCCTTCGAAGCGGAATCATCCTTCTTCGCGTCGTTGGAGGCGCCACAGCCCGCGAGGCCGAAAGCGAGCACGCCGGCAGCGGCGATGATGGAGATCGAACGGTTCTTACGCATGAAAGTAGACATCGTCAACCTTTCGTGTTGGTCAGGGCCAGCGGCCCATGAGTCTCGCCCCTCGCAGAGCCCTTGAGGTCCACATTCGTGACGCTCTCGAGATCCACAAAGGAACGCGGACAAACCTAGCATCCCCTATTTCCGTGCATTCTCAGCTTTATGGAGAGCCGTCACATTTGCGCATCGAGGTTCAGAGCATTGCGCACAAACTCCACGTGTTTCGGGGTGCCAACGCGATACTTCACTGCGGTGAGCACCCCATGAGCATCGATGACGAAGCTCGAGCGGATCACGCCCATTTTCTTCACCCCGTACATGTTTTTCTCGCCCCAAGCGCCGTACGCCTCCATGACGGCATGGTCCTCATCTGCGGCCATCGCAAAAGGAAGATTTTCTTTTTCCACGAATTCCTCGACCTTCTCAATCGGGTCGGGGGAAATGCCGAGAATACGCGCACCATTCGCAGTGAGTTCTTCGGCATGATCTCGAAGATCGCGTGCCTGACGTGTGCACAGCGAGGTTCCGGCGGCAGGGTAGAACCAGATGAGGGCACTGTCGCCGGCAAGGTCAGCGAGCGTGATTCGGCCACCACCGGCGAGCGGGAGGTCGAAGTCGGGGGCCTTATCGCCCGGAGCGAGTTTGATGTTCATGCTTGTCTCCTTAGTGGGGCTCGACTCTCTCGATCGTACGTATATACGCGGCAGGGAATACAAAACCCCGCCTCCGGCGCGCCAAGCACGTCGAAGACGGGGAACGGCACACGGCAAGCCCATGCGCTCTAGTGCGGAGAGTAAGGGATTTGAACCCTTGGTGCAGGGTTGCTGCACAGCGGTTTTCAAGACCGCCACATTCGGCCGCTCTGTCAACTCTCCTTGCGCCGTTTGCGAGGCGCCCGTACATCCTACCCGACGCGCTATCGGGCTGGAGAAAACTAGCGAGGGTCAGCAGAGAGAAGGTGGCGCAGCACTAGTTCTGCGCCGTGGTCGTCAATGCTGAGGGTCTCGGCGTCGGCGTACGACTTCACGCGCTCGCTCGCCTGGCCCATTGCCACGCCGACGGCTGCCCAGTCGAGCATTTCCACATCGTTCGAGCCATCCCCAACTGTCACGGTGTGCTCGGGATCCACGCCAAGGCGCTCGCGCAACGCTTCAAGCGCACTGGCCTTCGTCGTGCCGGGCGCTGACATGTCGAGCCAGCTCGACCAGCCCACGGCGTATTCACAGCCGCTCACGCCGGCGCGCTCGACGATCCGCGCGAACTCATCGAGGGGAATATCGGGTGCTGTCACGACGACGCGCACGACCTCTTTCGCCCCGAAAAGCTCCTCGATACTCGCCGGCTCCGCTTGGATGCCGAAGTCGAGATCGTCGAAGCTTTCGGTCCCTATGAAGCCACCGCTCGCCCTCTCAATCGCGAATCGCGCCGTGGGGACGGCCTGATACATCGCGCGTAGCGCGGGCTCGGGGTCAAAAGTAACGGTCTCGACAATCTCGTAGTCGTCGTCGCCGGCCCCGGTGATTTTCGTGGTCACGGCACCGTTCGCGCTCACCGACCAGCCGTCTGACACGCCCGCCACACGCACGATCGGGAGGGTCGTGTTGAGCGAGCGGCCCGTCGCGATCACGATGTGGTGGCCGGCTTCGCGCACCGCGTGAAGCGCCTTCTTCACCCGCGGGTCCATGATGCCGGCGTGGTCAACGAGGGTACCGTCCACGTCGAGGCCAATCAGGGCTCGGTGCCCCGCGAGAGGCTCGAGCAGAGCGCGAAGGTGCGCCTCGTCAAAGCCCTTGGTGCTACGCGCGGGACTCATCGAACCTCGAAGATTTCGCGGCCACCAAGGTAGGGACGCAGCCCCTCGGGAACCACGACGCTGCCGTCGGCCTGCTGGTGATTCTCGAGCAGCGCGACGATGAAGCGGGTCGTGCCAAGAGTGCCGTTGAGGGTTGCGACCGGGCGCAGCGCCCCGTCCACCCGCTCGCGGATGTTGAGGCGGCGCGCCTGGAACTGCGTGCAGTTCGACGTGGACGTGAGCTCGCGGTACGTGTTTTGGCTCGGCACCCATGCTTCGCAGTCAAACTTGCGGGCTGCGGATGTGCCGAGATCACCAGCGGCGGTATCGATCACGCGGTAGGGCACATCGATGAGCGCCATCATCTCGCGCTCCATGTCGAGGAGCCTCTCGTGTTCCTCGTAGGAGTCCTCGAGCTTGCAGTACGAGAACATCTCGACCTTGTGGAACTGGTGGACGCGGATGATGCCGCGCGTGTCCTTGCCATAGCTCCCAGCTTCGCGGCGGTAGCACGCGCTCCACCCGGCGTAGCGCAGGGGCCCATTGTCGAGGTCGAGAACTTCGTCGCGGTGATAGCCCGCGAGCGCGACCTCGCTCGTGCCGACGAGGTAGAGGTCGTCGTCCTTGTCGAGGTGGTAGACCTCATCGGCGTGTTCACCGAGGAAGCCGGTGCCATCCATCGTTTCAGGTAGGACGAGGGTGGGCGTGATGACGGGCGTGAAGCCCGCACGGGTTGCCTTGTCGAGTGCGGCATTGAGAATCGCGAGCTCAAGTTGCGCACCCACCCCGGTGAGGAAGTAGAAACGCGAGCCGGAAACCTTCGCGCCGCGCTGCATGTCGATCGCCCTGAGTTTTTCGGCGATGTCGAGGTGGTCCCGCACGTCGAAGTCGAAGTTCGGGATATCCCCGTGGGTTTCGCGGACCTCAAAGTCCTCTTCGAGCCCCTCGGGAGCGCCTTCCGCAATATTGGGGATCGCGCGCAGCGCCTTTTCACGAGCCTCTTCCGCTTCACTCGCGCGCTGCTCGAGGTCCTTGACCTTCTGGCTCAGCTCTTTCGCTTCGGCGACGAGGGCCTGCTTTTCCTCGCCCTTGGCCTGGGCGACCTTCTTTCCGAAGGTTTTCTGTTCGGCACGCAGCGACTCGAAAGACTGCGTGGCCTCGCGCCAGGCCTGATCGGCTTCAAGCACGGCGTCGACGGTTTTGGGGTCGCGGCGCCGCGCTTTTTGGGCCTCGCGCACGCGTTCAGGGTTCTCACGGAGCAATCGCAGATCGATCATGTTTTCCAGGGTACAGTGCCGCGCCGTCCACGTATGCTGGAGCGGTGGAAAAGCTACACGTTGGGGTCGTTGTCAACCCGTCAAAACTCAAGGATGTCGCCGAATTTCGCGGCCGGGTCGTGAGCCACGTCTTCAATGTGGACCCGGATGCTCAGGTGTCGTTCTACGAAACGACCGTGGAGGATGCGGGCTTCGGTCAGGCTCAACAGGCGGTGTCCGACGGCTGCTCGGTGGTCCTTGCGGCCGGCGGCGATGGCACGGTGCGCCTCGTCGCGGCGGGGCTTGCGCACAGCGACGTCGCGCTCGGGATTATCCCGATGGGCACCGGTAACCTTTTTGCGCGCAACCTCGACATTCCGATCGATAATCTCCGCGGCGCCATCAAGGTCGCCCTCACGGGTGAGGCCCTCACTGCGGACCTCGGCTACCTGCAGCACGGCGAGAGCCTCGAGGATGCGAGTGATGCGAAGGAAGAACCGTTCCTCGTGATCGCGGGCTTCGGTTTCGACGCGGTCGTCATGGAGAACACCAACTCGAAGCTCAAGAAGGCCGTGGGCTGGCTCGCCTACGTGGTGGCGGGAGCGAAGAAGATCGTGGGACGCGGGCAAAGCGTCGACCTCGAACTCGATGGGCGCTCCGCGAAGTCGCTCAAGGCTCGCACCGTCATGATCGGCAACGTGGGGCGCCTTCCGGGCGGTATTACGCTCATGCCCGGAGCTGATCGCTCAAACGGCTCCCTCGAGATTCTCGCCCTCGACTGGAAGGGCGCGGCGGGCTTCTCTCAGATTCTCGGCCAGCTCGTGCTTCCGGGAGGACCCAAAACTCTCGCGAAAATCTCCAACCACCGCACGTTCCAGGCCCGTGAGGCTGTCGTGAGCACGTCGAAAGCTCTCCCAGTGCAGGTCGACGGCGACTACGTCGGCAACGCCACGCACCTCGTGACGCGTGTCGATGCGGGCGCGCTCCTCATTCGCTGTGCCCGCTAGGCGGCGTCAGTCTCGGGCGATGAGCGCCTCGAGGCCTGCAACGAAGCTGCGGGCTTCCTCGTATGCCGTGTCGGTGTTGTGGTCGACGACGTAGGGCACTGAACCGTCGGCCCGGCTGTAGGAGCCGAGGAACACGATGCGCGAGCAGATGCGGTGCAGGCCGCGCAGTGCCGAGGCGACTCGGCGGTCCTCGATGTGGCCCTCGAGGTCGAGGGAGAAGGAGTAGCGGCCGAGCGCGTCACCGATGGGTCTTGATTCGATGCGGGAGAGGTTAACGCCGTTGGAGCTGAGCACCTCGAGCATCTCGAGGAGGGAGCCGGAGCGGTCGTGAGCGAGGTGGGCGACGATCGTTGTTTTGTCCGCGCCCGTGCGCGCGGGGATGAGACCGTCGCGCTCCACGAGCACAAAGCGGGTTTCGGCACCTTTCGTATCCTCGATCCCCTCGGAGACGACGTGCAGCCCAAAATGTTCGGCGGCGAGCGGCGAGCAAATCGCCGCGGCGGTGCGGGCACGCGGATCTGCGTCGTCAAGCTCCGCGATCTCGCGGGCCGCAGCGGCGGTCGAAAGCGCGGGCTGCGGCGATGCGCCGGGAATTTTGCCGCGCACGAACCCCTGGCACTGGGCCTGCGCATGCGGGTGAGAGTAGACGGCCTCAAGAGCGTCGAGGCTCGACGGCACGCGCGTCGCAAGCACAAAGGTGATGGGAACTATCTGCTCGGCCACGATCGTGATGCCACCGGTTGCGGCGAGCACATCGAGAGTGCCTGAGACCCCTCCCTCGACTGAGTTCTCGATCGGGGCCATCATTGCGTCGACGTCGCCGGCAACGAGATCGCCGATCGCTTCGGCGACGCTTCGGTAGGGCACGAGCGTGTGCTCCCCATCGTCGGGTCGCACCGGCAGCGGACCCATGAGCGCTTGGAGGAGTGCCTGATGGGTGAAAGTTGTCTCGGGGCCGAGGAATCCATATCGCATGTCACTAAGAGTACGGGCATGTGCGCGATCGCTACGCTTGAGTCCATGCACGACACCTCTCATACGCGTGAGCGCCTCGCGGGCGCGGCCATTGTGGGCGCGTGCCTCGCGCTCCTCGCTGCACTCATCCTTGCCCCTTCCCTCCACTGGGGAAGTCTTCGCAAGGACGCGGCACCCCCCGAGGGTGCGGTCCACACGGTGTTCGTGACAAGCGGCCTCACGTGGAATGACATCACGAAAGAGGACACCCCGACCCTGTGGTGTTTTGCCGAGAATTCCGGCACGGCAGGGCTCGCCCTCTCGAGCGAATCGGTCATGCCCACGAAACGTCAGGGACTCGCTACTCTCGCCACGGGCACGCGCACACCGGCACTGACGCACGCGAGCACCAACGGGGCGAGCGGCACACCGGGAGAAGTCGAGCTGTCCGACGCCACCTCCGCCCTCGCCGAAGTCGGCATCTCTCTCGTCGATCTCGGCGACGTCGCAACCGGTCGAGGAGTGAGTAGGCTCGAGCACGAACGAAGTGTTCGCGACATCGATGCAGCGTTCGCGAAGTACGCGGGTGATTGTGGCGAGCGCGGAGTGGCACTCGCAAGCGTCGGCTCCCTCAAACCCTCCCCCGCGGACACGTACGAGGTGGAGCATACGCGCGGCTACGACGCGCTTCCCACACCGCTCAACCTTCAGGTGTACATCGATTCGCGCTGGGGTCCGGCGTTTCTCACGAGCCCGTCGACGCGCCAGGTCGGCGTCGTCATGAATCTCGACCTCGCGGCAAGCTTCACCGGCACGGAGCAGCTCGGTATCGGCCGAGCCGCTGTCGGAACCCCCACCACCAAAGGCACTCAGCTCGCGCACGCCCGCGAGGTCACGTTCGCGTCCCGCACCACCGAGGATTCCCTCGCCCCTCTGCTCGGCGCGATCGTCGCGGTCTTGCTGATCGCGGGTGCCCTCGCGCGGCATGTCCCGGCGGCGCGAACTGTCGCGAACGTCAGTATCCTCGCGATCCCCGTGGGCTACACCTCGAGCATCCTGCCGCTCAGCACCCTCGTTAACCTCGGCATTCATCCTCTTCTCGCGATCGCGGCGTGGACGATCATCGGCACAGCTGCGCTCGGCGCAGGCCTCACTTTCGGCGTACGCCTACTCGCCTCGGCGCTCCCCGACCGCAGTCGCCGGCTCCTCACCCCCGCACTCGCGGCTCTCATGACGGCCGGCGCGATCCTCCTCGACGCCGCGCTCGGCTCGCACGCGAGCTTCACCTCGCTACTCGGAAATCAACCGATTTACGGCGGACGGTTCTACGGGTTGAGCAACCACATCACGGGAATCACACTCGCGGCATGGGCGCTCGGGGTGGGCATGCTCATACACGCACTTCCCACCTTCACAGCCGGCCGGCGAGCGGGATTGGCACGCGTCACTCTCGTGGCAGCGACGGGCCTGATCGTGGGGCTTTGTTCGATCGCGCCGGGCATGGGGGCCGACGCCGGAAGCGCCCTCATCTACGCCCCGGTGACCCTCGTGGCCTGCCTCGCCCTGAGTGGGATCCGGCTGCGACCGTGGCACATTCTCGCCGCACTCGCGGCGGGAACAGGGGTGTTTGCCCTCGCGGGCGCTCTCGACTACATGCGCCCCGCCTCCTCGCGCACGCATCTCGGCGAGTTCGTCGCGACGCTCGTGGACGCAGGATCGCTCGCGGGCGCCGCTTCACAGTTCTGGGCCGTGTTTTCGGATCGCACGATGCGCATGCTCGAGCCGCTCACGCTCTATTCGCCACTTCTCATGGCCCCGCCGGTGCTCGTGACCATCGCGCTCACCTACGGCGCGGTGCGGCGGGGGCGCCTCGCGCACGAACTCCCCCACCTCTATGCCATACGCCTCGCAGCCATAGCTGGCGCGTGGATCGGGGCGTTCACGAACGACACCGGTCTCGTTCTCGTGGGCCTCGCCTACGTCGTGGGCCTCGCACTCAGCCTTGCGGCTCGCGCGGCACTTACTGCTCGGGCTCCTCGCGAGGCTCATCCACCGGCTCCTCCGAAGGAGCTTTAACCTGCGCGTTCTTCTCGAGGGACGGTACCGCGAAGTGCTTCACGGGAGGGTTCTCCACGAACTCAGGCGCCTCGGTGCGATCACCCGTGAGCGTCCGCACCTCACCGTCCTCGCCAAGCGGATCATTCGGCGAAAGAGACCGCCGCTTCGAGAGCGCGCGCATGACGTCCTTCAGCTGGTTTGCGCGATGAAGCTGCGAGCGCAGATCCTTGCCGGTAGCGCGATGCGTGAGGTCGGCAGGGATCTCCTTGACCCAAAACCCCTGGTGAAGCGCGTCAATCGTCAGGCCGGTTTCCACGCCCCACCCAGCGGCGAGAGGCTGCACGGCATCCCAGGTTTCGCGCGTGATACAGCGCGTTCCGCTGAGAGGCTGTACGGTCTCGAACCCGGTGGCCTTGCGGATTCCGTTGCGGGCCGTTTTCACCACGAAGCCCATGCCAGCTGCGCCCTCTTGCGCGGGGAGCGTCGCGATCGCCATATCCACGCCGTCCTCAAGGACCGCCTCGACGAGAGGTTGCGCACCTGAGGCCGAATCCTGCATGTCGGCATCGATAAAGAGAAGCGCGCGTGGCGGCTCAACCGCCTGGCTGGGGATTGCTGCGGCGTTGAGCCGTTCAGCGTGCTCGGTCTCCTCGCGCATGTGCACGACCCGCGCACCGGTCGCCATCGCTGCCGCCTTGCCGCGATTGGTGCGGTGACGCACCACTACCGCACCGGCGCCCTTCGCAAGAGCCGCCGTGGCATCGGATGAGCCATCATCGACAACGACAACGAGGTCGACGCCGCGGATCGTGAACGAGGCGGCAACGGTCCGTTCGATGCGTTCAGCCTCGTCTTTCGCGGGGATGACAACCGCGACCCGCGTGGGTCGCGCACCTCCCATCTGCGCGGCGTCGACGCTGCTCATCGCAGGGTCACCTCACGTGCGACAATTCCGCCGCGCGCGCGACGCTCGAGAGCCGTAAACGGCTCCTCGCTCGAAAGCGCCGCTTCGAAACGCTTGAGGAACTCGGGAACCTCATTTTCCACGCCCTCGACGCCGAAGCCCTTCGGCAGGTCCCATACGGGAATCGTGAGGCCATCAGCACGGAACGAGCCCACGTAGCGCGTGCCCTCGGCGATACCCGACTGACGCTTCGCGTGCAGGCGCGCAACCGCGTCGATCACGCGGTCTTCGCTTTCGTCGAGAACCCAGCGCAGATGCTCCTTGGGGCCTGCATCGACCCAATACGCGTGCGGCAGCCCGCCGACGGCCGCCGTCGGCATGATCGCCTCGTTGGCCTGCTCGAGGCCCTGCTCGATCTGCTCGGTGCGCTCCGCACCGGCACCGAGCCAGTACTCGAACGAGTCGTGCACGTCGACCGTGTAGCCCTCCTCAATGACGAGGATGTCCTGAAGCCGCGGTGAATCCTCCGCAACCTTCACGGTCGTCACTGACGTTCCGGGCTCCGAATCAAGCGCTTGCTTGAGCGCTGCGCCGAGACCGCGCGAAGTGTCATTACCGGGAACGCTCGCTTGCATGCCGAGCATGACGGTGCCGTTATCGCGCTTGATCGCCGCCCAGTTCATGGGGAGGATCGTGGCGATCACGGCATCGCCACCGCCAAACTCGGGGGCAATCTTCGCCTCGAGGGTCGCCGATGGGATGAGTTGGCGCATCGCCACGAGATCGTGTTCGGCGATGAGGCCTTCAAACGGACGGCGAACGAGAGTAGTGCTAGAAGTCATGGCCCAAGTCTAGCGAGGCGGCGGGGGAACCTCCCGAACGGCCACGATCAACACGCGAGGAATCCTCGCGTATCCACGTTTCGTGTGGATAGTGACCGTTTCCTCGTCTGTTTCAACAACGTAGCCGAGGGCATCTGCGACCTTCTCGCGCCCCTCATGGGTCCGCGGGTCAAGCGCGTAGCGGGCCGTCACGCGAGTCCCCGAGGTGAGGATCGGCGCCCAGCCCGTACGCACTCTCTTGGACGGTTGCTCGGCAGTCATCGCGTAGAGGTGGCTTCCGCTGTCGCTGAGCGAGCGTCGGAATCCTCCGCAACCTCGGTGCCCGTGACCTTCCCAATTACCGTCATGAGGTGGTAGATCACGAGCGCCGCAAGGGTGCCGAGCGCAATGCCGTTGAAGGTGATGCCGGCGTCCTTGGGGCCGAACGTCCACGTCACGTTCGCGATGCCCACGACGAGGGCGACGCCCGCCGTCATCTGGTTGCGAGGCCGAGAGAAATCAACCCGTCCGTCGACCCACATGCGCACGCCCACGATGCCGATGAGGCCGTAGAGCACGAAGGTCACGCCACCGAGCACCCCAGCCGGGATCGAGAAGATGAGCTGGCCGATCTTCGGCGACATCGACAGGGCGATCGCGGCAATACCGGCAACCCAGTAGGCAGCAGTCGAGTAGACGCGAGTTGCGCTCATGACGCCGATGTTCTCGCCGTAGGTGGTTGTGGGCGAACCACCGAACGTCGCCGAGAGGGCCGTCGCGATGCCATCAGAGAAGAGTGTGCGGCCCACCATGTGGTCGAGATCCTCGCCGGTCATCGACCCCACCGACGTCACATGCCCCACGTTCTCCGCAATGAGGACGAGGACCACCGGAAGAAACATCGGAAGAACCGAGAGATCAAAGTGCGGGTGGTGGAACTCGGGAAGGCCGATCCACGGCGCCTTATAGAAGGCAGTGAGGTCAACTTCGCCGCGCGCGAGGGCAAACAGGTAGCCCACGAGAACGCCGAGGAGAACGGAGACGCGCCCGAGGATGCCCTTGAAAAGCGCCGTGCACAGGACGACCGCGAAAAGCGTCACCGTCGCGGTAAGGGCCGACTGCTGGAAGTTTTTGTAGGCCGTGGGCGCGAGGTTGAAACCGATCAGGGCGACGATGGCACCCATGACGACGGGCGGCATGAGCACGGCGATCCACCGTGTGCCGACGAACTGCACGATCACTCCGACGAGGGCGAGCGCGAGGCCCGTGAGAAGCACGGCGCCGAGCGCAGTGCCCATGTCGTGAGCCTTTGTAGCCGCCACAATCGGGGCGATGAACGCGAACGAGCTTCCTAGATAGCTGGGGACTCGATTACGTGTAATGACGAGGAACAGGATCGTGCCGAGGCCCGAAAAGAGGAGCGTCGTCGATGGGGGGAACTTCGTCAGGAGCGGGACGAGAAATGTTGCGCCGAACATCGCAATGACGTGCTGGGCGCCGATCCCAATCGTGACCGGCCATGCGAGCCGTTCGGAAGGAAGAACGACTTTTCCTGGCTCAACGGTGAGCCCATTTCCATGAATTTTCCACAGTGGCATGGCGGCCTTTCTTTTGGGGATAGGGGTTACGACTCCTTGGCGGGGTCGGGATCAGGGGTGGCCGGCGAAAGCGCCTCGGGGGAAACGCTCGAGGGGAAACGGTGTGTCCGACGCCGGGCTTCGGACACATCGGGAAGGAAGGCTGTCGCGCCAGCTGCGCCGTTGATGCGCGCACGGAACTCGACGAACGTGCGTTCGAGATCCGGAACGCCATGTTCGTCACGCACGGGCGCGGGGACGGTGATCATCAAGGCAGCGGTGATGCCCGCGACGAGGCCGAGTCCGCCGTTCGTAAGGCCGGCAGCGGCGCCAGTGACGACCGAGAACACGATGACACCGAGGAAGCCGAGCAGCGTGAGAGCCGCGCCGATCGATACGGCGTGACCGCGCGCCTTGACCGCGTTCTTTCGCACGAGGGCCTTGCGGCCGAAGTGAGACAGGAGCGCGAGAAGAGCCACGAGGAGAAGTTGGAGGATCACGAGGCCCGAACCACCTCGCGCGTCGTAGCCCACGAGAATCGCCGCGAAGTAGACGAGCACTGCCGCGAAAGCCACACCGTGCATGGTGCGCGAAAACTCGAAAGTGCGCGCCGCGTACATGAGCCAATCGACGCGTTTGAAGTTGTGCGTGCTCGAGCGCACGTAGGAGCGCGAGAGAAGCAGGCCGAATGCCGCGAACGCGAACGGAAGCCACACGTACGAGGTCGAGAAGCTTCCCGGTGCGGCATACTCGAGCCGCAGCGAGTTGTCGGCCGCTGCGCCGACGACCATGGCCGCAGTAGCCCCCACGAGGAACACGTACCACGAGGGCTGCTCGTTGAGCTTCGGATTAGCGATGAAAAGCCCAAGCGCGAGCGAGCCGAGGGAGTTCGAAAGAGTCACGAGTGCGAACGCCGGATCACCGTTGACGGCTTTACCGACAACCATGACGAGAGACAGAGCAAAGCTCACGAGCAGAAGCACGCGAAGCACGAGTATCCATCGACCTGCGCGCGCTTTCGCTGCGGCGCCGGGAACATACCCCTCGAAGCCGCGCCGCTCGGAGCCCATCACTGCTCCAAAGAGAAGCAGCGCAACGGAGACGCCGACGCCCACGCGCGGCCCTTCGGGAAGCGGTGTAAGGAGGTCGGGGATGGACGCGACAAGGTCGTAGCCGAGCACCCCAATCGACGCCGCGAACGCGGGAAGCATGCCGACCTTCCGCACGACGCCGAGGTAGGAAAAGTGCTCCGGCCCCCGGGGCTTCGGATCCTTCATGTAAGCGGGCACCCACCGCAGGAGATACACCGCGAGGATTGCCGCAATACCAATGCCCCCGGCGAGGGCAGGGATCCACCCGGGCAGCGCATCGGGGGCGTGCGTATACGTCGTCGTGAAGCTCGAGCCGAATGCGAGAACTGCGATGATGTCGCGCAGTGCATCCCAACCGCTCAAGTCGCTGAATTGCGGCGGAAGCTGCATGGAGCGGGGTTTCGGCGCGGCCGAGGGGGTTGCGCCCGAGCGCGCGTACGCGTGAGGGGCCGGCGCGGGTGGAAGCGCGATCTCCGCGGTCTCGGTCGCGGGCTCGTGCGGCGCGAGGCCTGGCGCGAAATAGTGCTCGGCCTCCCCCTCGAGGTTCGCGCGCTGCATCCTGAAGCGCTCGAAATCCTCGCTATCGGGGAGCTTTTCGGTGGGGAGCGTGCCCGGTTCGGGAACAAAAATCCAGCCCTCAGCGGGGTCGGTTCCCGCCTGGACTCGATCGTCGCTGTTTTCCGGCACCTGATCCTTCGCCATGGGCTCCCTCATTAGTGTCGCGCGGCACGCCGGTGCAGGGAAGCGCCGAGAAGGCGGCACGGCACAAACGCGCGCGTATCGCGAACATTGTAGAGGTGAAGGGGTGGATCTGCGCGCCGCCTACGCCGAGCGTGTCGCGAATCTCTTTGACGCCCTACAGACTCGCATATCGCTTCGAAAATCTCACAAGCGGCGAACGCGCAGGCCCCTGGTGCACCTCACGCACGCGGCACACAAAGAGCGTGTGGGTCGCAGCTTCGTGCGACGACTCGACCTCGAGACTAAAGGTCGCGAGCGATCCCTCGATGAGGGCGTTGCCCACCCCGTCACGCGTGTGCGCAACCGACTCGAGCATCCCCTGCAGCGGAAGGCCGGGCTCGCTAAACCGCTCGGCGAGACCCTGCTGTTGATCGCCAAGGACGCTCAGCGCACACGTACCCGTCTGTTCAAGAGCCTCCGCCGCCCGCGAGAGGGAATAGAGACTCACCACCATCGTGGGAGGGTCATACGACACATCAAGGAACGAGTCGATCGGGGTGACGAGATCCCAGCGCCCCACGCGCGCGCTCAGGAGCGCGATCGCCGAGGCGATGTCCTCGCTCAGTCGCCGATAGCTCTCGACATCCACTTCGCCTGCGCTCATGGCCGCCTCCTCAGATCCCTCGGTCGCGATGGTGTGCGGGCAGCGTCGGACCCCGCATCTACGTGTGAGCGTATCGCCCGCGCTCCCCAAACACCCGTGACTCCTCTCGCCACGTCACACACCACACCCGCACCTCCACAACCGACTCTGCACACCTATTACTCTGGAGACCATGACCGGACCCGCACGCACCACCAGCCGGCGCGCCTTTCTTACGGCAGGCGCCTCTCTCAGCGCTCTTGCCCTCGCAACTACCGCCGCGGGCTGCCAAAGCTCACCGGACGCGGACCACCTCTCGGTCGCGGAGCAGTTCAACCTCCCCGTCCCCACAGGGCACCTCGACGTTATTCTCAGCGCGCCGCTCGGAAGTGACGGCCTCAGCCCGTTCACGACGCGCTCCCTTCAGAACACCGCTGCGCTGTGGCACGTGTACGAGGGCTTGTCCATCATGGATCCGACGACCGGCACAACGCAGCCGGGCCTCTCGCAAAAGCTCTTCAATCCCGCCGACGCCGTCATCGATGTGTCCCTTCGCGACGGCGCGATCTTTCACGACGGCATGCCCGTAACCCCCGCCGACGTCATCTACTCTTTCGAGGCCGCACTCGACGAAAAAAACAAATTCCCCAACCGCGAGCTTCTCGACTTCTTCGACCACGCCGTCCAGGTGGCCGACAATATCGTCCAGCTCCGCCTCAAGTACTCCACGCCCGAGATCAACGAGCGCCTCTCCCTCGTCAAAATTATCCCCGAGGGCACCGACCCCGCCTCGCTCCTCGACCATCCCAATGGCACCGGGCCATGGCGCATCAAGGAGCGCGACGCCGCGAGCCAAACACTAGCTTTTGAAGCATTCGACCAGTACTCGGGAGTGTTCCCGGCGCTCTACGAAACCATGACCTGGCACGTCGAGCACAGCGAATCCGCGATCGCTGACGCGGTCATGGACGGCAGCATGCAGGTGGCACTTCCCGTGCCCCCAGCGAAATACCGCGAACTAGCGAAAAGCTCCCGGGCCAAGAACAGCACGCTCCACCTCGGCTCCCAGAAGAGCAAAGCCGCGGTGTACGCGATGTTCAATCATGATGAGGGCCGGGCGTTTTCCACACTCGAAGCTCGACGCGGCTTTATGAAGGCCTTCGACTATCAAGGATGCGCAAAGCAGGTCTTCGCCACATACGTCGATCCGGTCAAGAGCCCCATGTACCCCGGAACCCCCGGCTTCAACGCCTCCAGGAGCGTCTACACCTATGCCCCGGAGGAAGCGCGCGACCTCTTTGCGCGCGCGGAGATCAGCACGATTCGCTTGCTCGCGAGCAACGAGCCCTGGACCCGCGCCGTCGCCGAGTTCCTCAAGGGCAATCTCAAGGAGGTCGGGCTCGAGGCCGAGCTCGAGATACTTCCCTGGTGGGATGCCGTGAAGCGCATGGAGGAAGATTCCGACGGCTGGGACGCCGCCCTCGTGTGCCTGGATCCAGCATTCACGGGCTTTCATCCCGACACGCTTCTTCGCTCCCTCTACGCTTCACCTTTCTGGGCTGATTCTCGATTGCACCTCGGCGAAAGCGAACTTCTCGCCGAGATCCGCGACGTGCTCGACCGCAGCGCGCGCCTCGACCTCATGGGTGAGGACCTCCAGCGCGCATGGCAAAAACTGATGGATCGGATTGCCACAGAACTTCCCCTGTACCCACTCATGTGGCTGCGCGCGCTAAGCGCAATCGACACCTCCAAGGTTGCCGACCTTCCCGACACAAACGCCCTGGGCTTCATCGCTGCGACGGCGACCCCGCCGTCGCAGATGGAGAAGAAGCGCTAGTCGGCGGCGACTTCGAGGAGGCGCCTAAGCGGGCGATAGTGTTCGACGACAGCCTCACGATAAGCCGCGGGATCACCCGCGACAAGCGCGTCAATGATGGCGTCGTGGGCATTCACGGTGTCGCTAATGTCTCGCGCTTGCGGGAGGCCCGCCGCGGGGACGGCGGCGGTGTGGATCCGCCAAAATGCCATACCGAGCTGTTGCATCATGTGGTTGCTTGTCACCGCAAGCAGGTCGGAGTGGAACGCTTCGTCGCATGGGGCGAAGCCCTCCCCCGCCGCGACGCATTCACGCATGTTCTCGACGTGTTGACGGAGCTTCGGCTGCGAAGAACCGCGGTAGGCCGAGATCAGCTCATCTGTGAGTGAGAGGTCGAGTGCCATGCGCACCTCGACCACTTCACGCAGCGTGCTCAGATCATCTTTGGCATTGAGACGCGCGCGAAAAAGTACAGCCTCGATCATGGGGGAGAAAGACAGACCTCCCACGCTCATGCCGCGTCCGTGCTGAATCGAGACGATATCGAGAGATTGGAGAGTGCGGAGAGCCTCGCGCACGCTCGAACGGGAGACGCCGAGAATCTCTTGTAGCACCGCTTCCGTGGGGAGCGGATCTCCCGGATGCAAGCGGTGTTCAAGAATGTAATCCTTGATCGCATCCACCGTTGCATTACCTGCGGTGCGGCGCTTGCTTGGCTGTGCGCCACCATCGAGTTCGCGTGCCTTGGGTACTTCGACCACGATCTACCTTTCTCGTGCTCCGAGCCTCCAGTATCGCTATCTCAGCGACGTTGACAAAGTCTCGGGACTCCCCATATGCTAACAGCAGTCATCAGACGTCTGATGTCTCCGTACGGGGAAGTATCCCCTCACCCCCTTTGCAAAGGAGCAAAAGTGAGCAACTCACGCACTGTCTCTCGCCGCTCAGTTCTTAAGACCGGCGCCCTCACGGCAAGCGCCGCGGGTCTGGTCGCCGCCATCACTGCGTGCGCCCCCTCGGACAAAAAGTCCGGCGGCTCCGGAGGGTCAGGCGCCAGTGCCGGCAAGGCTAACGCGGACGGCACGATCAAGGCCTCGATCTCCTACGAGCTCGGAACCAACGGCTATGACCCCATGACCACGACCTCAGCACTCACAATCGCGGTCAATTGGCACACCCTCGAAGGCCTCACGGAACTCGACCCTGCAACAGGCGAGGTTTATCCAGCACTCGCGTCTGAGCTCCCGAAGGGCGACAATACGACCGTTGATATTGAGCTCCGCAAGGACGCTAAGTTCCATGACGGCTCCCCCGTAACCCCCGCGGACGTCGTATTCTCCTTTGAACGCGTCCTCGACCCTGCCAATAACTCGCTCTACTCGCAGTTCATTTCCTTCATTGACTCGGTCAAGGAGAATGGTGACAACGGGGTAAGCATCGCACTCAAGCATCCCGTTGGCCCACTTGCCGAGCGCCTTGCTGTCGTCAAGATCGTCCCGAAGGCCGCCGTCGAAAAGGACGCCGCCGCATTTGACGCAAACCCCATTGGCACGGGTGCGTGGAAGATGATCGATAACGGTGCTGCTTCAAAGATCGTGAAGTTCGAGCGTAACGATGACTACACCGGGCAGAAGCCGGCGCGCGCGAAGACGATGGAATGGCAGGTCATCCCCGACGCTGCGACTCGTACTAACTCGCTCCAGTCAGGTGATGTGCAGGCGATCGACTCGGTTCCCTACCTCTCGATCGATGCTCTCAAGTCCGTCGCAACCGTCGACTCCGTACAGGGTTTCGGTCTTCTTTTCGCGATGTTCAACAACACCGAAGGCAACCCCTTCGCTAATGTCAAGAACCGCCAGGCGTTCCTCTACGCGATCGACATGGACAAGGTCATCGAGACGGCCCTCGCTGGGCAGGCGACCGCTGCCACGTGCTTCGTGGACAAGGAGAATCCGGCTTACAAGGAGGCCGCGACCGTCTACTCGCACGATGCCGACATGGCTAAGAAACTCTTTGGGGAAACCGGTCTCACAGAGTTCCGCATGCTGTGCACCGACCACGACTGGGTCCAGCAGGTGACACCCATCATTCAGGAATCTCTCAAGGCAACCGGCGTCACCGTGCACTTCGAGCAAAAGCAGTCGGCCGAGGTATACACGACGATCGACGGTAAACCGGAAGCCTACGACGTCGTAATCGCCCCCGGCGACCCGTCGGTTTTCGGCTCCGATGCTGACTTGCTCATGCGCTGGTGGTACGCGGGTGACACGTGGACGGATTCTCGCATGCACTGGAAGGGTAGCGAGGCTTACAACCAACTCCAGGAGCTGCTCGATAAAGGCATCCAGGCGACTGAAGAGGCCGCTCAACTCGAAGCGTGGCACGCCGCTTTCGATCTCATCTCGAACGAGGTTCCGCTTTACCCGCTGTTCCACCGCAAGACCCCGACCGCGTACAACGCTGAGACCCTCATCGACTTCAAGCCGATTTCACTCACGGGCCTGAGCTTCGTCAACGTCGGCACGACTCTCTAACCGAGGTCCCCACTCTCGCCGGGAGGCGAGGTGTTCCCACTCCACCTCGTCTCCCGGCCCACGCGCCAGCAATGGCGCTCATTTCTAAGGACAAAGTCGCATGGCTCAATTCGCAAGACTCATTGGCCGAAGGCTCATCTCCCTGCCCTTCATGGTCGTTGGGGTCGCTCTGCTCGTTTTCATCGTGATGAGCTTTTCCAACGTAGACCCGGCACGGCTCGCACTCGGCGAAGCCGCCTCGGCCGAAGCCCTCAACAACTACCGCGAGCTACACGGCCTCAATGATCCGCTTCTCGTGCGGTTCTTCTCATTCCTCGGCGGGCTTTTCACCGGGGATCTCGGCACCTCTTCGGGCGGTGTTCCCGTGACCGAAATGGTGGCGCAGGCCTTCCCACGAACCCTAGAACTGACCTTCCTCAGCCTTATCATCGCGGTCATCCTTTCGTTCACACTGGGCGTCCTCGCTGCGCTCTATCGCGACACCTTCGTTGACCAGATCATCCGCGTGCTTTCGATTGCCTCGCTTGCTACCCCGAGTTTCTGGCTGGCGATTCTCCTTATTCAATGGCTCGGCGACATTCCTGGCGGCTGGGGCTTCTTCCCTGCGCTTGTCTCGGGCTGGACATCCTTCGCTGACGACCCGCAGCAATATCTTCTGAACATGACGCTCCCCGCGATCGCGGGAGCTATTCCCGTTGCAGGATCGCTCACTCGCGTCGTTCGTACCTCGATGGTGGAAGAACTCGACCGCGACTACGTGCGCACTGCGATCGGCGCCGGCATCCCCTACCCGATCGTGATCTCTCGAAACGTGCTTCGCAATGCGCTCATCACACCCGTGACAGTGCTCGGTCTTCGCGTCGGCTACCTCATGGGTGGTGCGGTCATCATCGAGATCATCTTCAACATTCAGGCAATGGGCAAGCTCATTCTCGACGGTATCCAGCGCAACGACGTGTATCTCGTGCAGGGCGTCACACTCACCGTGGCCATCGCATTCATCGTCATCAACTTGCTCGTCGACATCCTTTACGTGCTCATCAACCCGCGGATTAGGAGCATCTAATGCGACCAAATCTTGACGCAAAACTCCAGCGCTCCTCGGGCGGCACCCTCAAAGCGCTCAGGGGCCTCAACCCCATGAACGTCCTCGCGGCGGTCTTTCTCGCGATCCTGATCCTCGCGGCGATCCTCGCCCCGGTGATCACAACGCACGACCCACTCGCGACTGGCATGCCCGTGAAGCCACCGAGCGGCGAGCACTTCTTCGGAACCGACCAGATCGGGCGAGACGTGTTCGCGAGGGTCGTGTATGGCGCTCGTTCCTCCCTCATCATCGGTTTGAGCGCAACGGCGCTCGCCCTCCTCATCGCGGCTGTACTCGGGTCATTTGCGGCAACAGCCCACAAATGGGCCTCCGAAATCCTCATGCGCTGCCTCGACGTCGTCATGTCCATTCCGGGTATCGCGCTTGCCGCAGTTTTCGTTGCCGCGTTTGGCAACTCCTTGCCAGTACTCATCATGGCGATTGGCTTCCTCTACGTCCCGCAGCTCTCGCGAGTCGTGCGCGCCAACGTGCTTTCGCAGTTTGGCGAAGACTACGTGAATGCTTCGAAAGTTATGGGTGCCGGAATCCCCTGGATTCTTGTCAAGCACGTCGCCCGCAACTGCCTCGCCCCGATTCTCGTGTTCGCGACAGTCCTGGTCGCCGATGCGATTGTGCTCGAGGCTTCGCTGAGCTTCATCAACGCGGGCGTGCAACCGCCGAACCCGTCGTGGGGCAATATCCTTGCGCAAGGAAAGCAGCTCCTGTTGTCGGGGTACTGGTGGCCCACCTTCTTCCCAGGCCTCATGATCCTTATTACAGTCCTGAGCCTCAACATTCTTTCGGAAGGGATGACCGACGCCTTCGCCTCACCGCGCGTAAAGACGATCGTCGACGTCGCGGCCGACGAAAAGAAGGCACAGGAAGCACCCGAGGCAAGCCTCAACACGCTCGGCCTCATCGATCCTGCGAAGGCGCGCGCGAGGCTCCTGGAGTCGCTTAACAAGCTCCATATCAAAGAGCGCGAGCGCAATGATCGTCTCATTTACGAGGGTGACCCAGAAGCGGCACCACTCCTCGATGTCCGCAATCTTCGCGTCTCATTCCCGAACGCTCACGGCGACGTCGACATCGTTGACGGAGTGAATTTCACCATCCGTCCCGGTGAAACCATGGGGCTCGTCGGCGAATCGGGCTCCGGCAAGTCCGTCACGTCGATGGCGATCATGGGCCTTCTGCCCAAGACTGCCAATGTTCGAGGCACCGCGACGCTCGAGGGGAAGAACCTACTCGACATGAATACGCGCCAACTCAACGAGATGCGTGGACGTGAGATGGCGATGATCTATCAAGACGCACTCAGCTCGCTCAATCCGTCTATGCTCATCAAGAGCCAGATGGCGCAGCTCACCAAGCGTGGCGGGACACGCAGTGCCGAGGAGCTCCTTGAGCTCGTCGGGCTCGACCCAAAGCGCATACTCAAGAGCTACCCACACGAGCTTTCGGGCGGCCAACGCCAGCGCGTGCTCATCGCGATGGCCCTTACGCGCGACCCCAAACTCGTGATCGCCGACGAGCCCACGACGGCGCTCGACGTGACCGTCCAAAAGCAGGTCGTTGAGCTCCTCAATCATCTGCGCGAGGAACTCGGTTTCGCCATGCTATTCGTGAGCCACGATCTCGCGCTCGTCGCCCAGCTCGCGCACAAGATCACGGTGATGTACGCAGGTCAGGTTGTCGAGCAAGGCACCACGACCGAGGTGCTGACAGATCCTCGACATGAGTACACGCAGGGCCTCCTCGGTTCAGTACTCTCGATCGAAGCTGGGGCCGAACGGCTCCACCAGGTCCAGGGCACTGTTCCCTCCCCGCGCGAGTTCGTCGCGGGTGACCGCTTCGCGCCGCGGTCCTCGACCCCGGAAATTGGTCTCGCGGAGAAACCACGACTGTGGGACGTTCCCGGTACCACACATCGCGTCGCTTCCACCGTGGGGCTTCCCGAATCTATCGTCGCCGCCCGCCCTGCGCGGGATGCGGCAACGAGCGCACACAGGGGTGATCAGGAATGAGTCACAGCATCACATCACACACGGGTCGCGAAAGTTCCATACACGACCCAAACGACCCGCCCGTCCTCGACCTCCAGGACATCCACGTCGTGCACACGCTGCGCACGGGATCAATCCTCAAACCCGACACAATTCGCGCGGTCGACGGAATCAGCGTCCAGGTGCGCCGCGGCGAAGTCATCGGCATTGTCGGTGAATCCGGCTCTGGCAAATCGACTCTTGCGAACGTGATGTTGGGGCTCCAGCAGCCTACGAGTGGAAAAGTGTTCTTCAAGGGGAACGATCTGCGGCGCAGTCGCTCGGCGCGGCGTGAACGTGGTCGAGCAATCTCGGTCGTGTTCCAGGATCCGTCTACAGCGCTCAACCCACGCATGATCGTTCAGGACACCCTGATGGATCCACTTCGCGTGCATGGTATCGGCACGGAACGGCAGCGCCTGGCGATGGTCAAGGAGCTCGTGCGCCTCGTGGGCCTTCCGCAATCTGCACTGTCGGTTTTGCCGCGGCAAATCTCGGGTGGTCAGCGACAGCGCGTCGCTATCGCGCGCGCTCTCGCGCTCGAGCCAGACATCGTCATCGCGGATGAGCCGACTTCGGCCCTCGACGTGTCGGTACGCGCGCAGGTGCTCAACCTCCTGACCGACCTTAAAAAGGAACTCGGGCTTGGACTCGTGTTCATTTCCCACGACATCAATACGGTGCGGTTCGTTTCCGACACGCTCATCGTAATGAATCGCGGCAAGATCGTTGAGTCGGGTCCGAGCGAAGAAGTGTTCCGCAATGCCACGGATCCATACACTCAGACCCTTCTCGCAGCGGCGCCCGCACTCTTATAACGCTCGACACCACACGTGGAGGCGGGAGCCCATCGCTCCCGCCTCCACGTGTGTCCTACGCCTCTACGCGGGTGCTTTGCGAGCCGGTAAGCCACGTCAGCGGAATCTCCGTGAAGAAGAGACCGTGCCACTCGCGCTCCCACAGCAGCCCAATGTTGCCGTTCGGCAGCTGAGTCATCGATTGATAGACGTAGTGGCGGGGATTGAAGACGCGATTGTGGGGCCATGTGCGCGCGCCGTCCATGCTAAGCCTGAGAGTGCCGCAGCCGCGAAAGGGCAAAAGAGCACTGGCATTGGCGAACACCACTGCCTCTCGACCGTCCATGTCGATTCGCACAGCGTTCGGTTGGCTAAAGATCTCCGTAAGCTGCGGATCATACGAGACACTCGACCAGGTCTCGCCACCGTCAGTGCTACGTGACACCGCAACGTTCCCGGAGGGGTGTTGATTGCGTGCAAACACGACAAGCTCGCCTCCTTCCACTTCCACGATGCTCGACTCATAGAGCGATGCCTCGTCACACCCACGCCACTCGCGAGAGTCATTTGGAGAGCCACCGAGGCGCCAGGTGTGGCCCGCATCATCACTCAGAAGGGCCGCACACGCAAAGGAGGACCCGGATGTATCGCTGTAGTACACGGGCATCACGAGCCGCCCGGAATAAGGCCCGTTTTCCACGCATACACCGGTCCCGGGTGAAGCCCCAAGGAACGGCATCCACGGCTCCTTGACCTGAGGATTCAGATCGATGGGTTCACTCCACGTCTCTCCGTCGTCGTCGCTTACCACCATCCACAGGTAACTCGTGGGCATGACTGTGAGGGGCGGAGCGGTGAGTTCATCTCGAGCGGTTTCGACGTGCCCGAGCTGGGCCGCGCCATCACGCAGGCAACCATCAGAATCGAGCATGAAATCCGTGGGAGATCCCGAAGCCGAACGAACCGTGCCATCGCTGCCAGCGACGTACTGCTCCCCCTCAGAGTCGAGCAAAATCCGCTTTCCCTCGGGGGTGTAGCCGGTACCAGCAATCGCATTCAGCTGACCAATCGCCCCCGGGAAATGATCAAAGAGCGCGATGATGCGCCCACTCTCGCGGTGTTGGACGAGGACGGGGTCGGTTGCAGAGGCTCCCTTTAAACCCGCTCCAATGGAGCGCACGATCGTGCGCAGCGGTCCCCAGGTGCGGCCACCATCGGTGCTGCGCCGAATGACGAAGTTTATGTGATTCGGGCTGTCGTTCGGGATGCTGATGCGCTGGTCGGCTCCCGCGATAAGAGTCCCTCGATGCGTAGTGAGCAGGGCGGGGATTCGGTAACTTTGAGCATCCTCATATCCGAGATCGAAAAGCGCTTTCGTGTGCAGCGGCTCAATACCGCAAAGATGCTTGATGTGATTATCGGAAAGTATGCGTGCGTAGATCATCGCGGTTTGCGCCTCACCGAAGAGCCGCGCACCGTCGAGGTCCTGTCCCACGGAGATGCGATCGACTCCATCGACGTCACTGAAGAAGCACACGCCCGCGCTTCTCGCGACCTCGTAGCCATCGACGTAGAGGGTGCTTGCACCGTAGCCGGTTGTGACGACGAGTTCGTGCCAGTTGCCGTCGTCCCATTGACCGTACGCCTCGAGTTCGCACAGAGTCTCTTCCGCCTCGATCACGCGGTACACAATGTTTCCGCGTTCGATCGAAAGGGCGAGTTTTCCATTACTTCCTCTGGCTTCAAGAATAGTTCCAGCTTGATGCCTACCACGAACACGAAATCGTACGCGAATTGAGCCTTTAGAAAGTTTTCCTACCCGTTTAGCATCCCGGTTAGAAAGGCGAGAGGCAGCGAACTCCACGAATGGTTGAACAGCTATCGCTTTCGCGAGAATTTCGCGGGCTTCAAGTTCTCGAGGGAGGTCGAGCATACCTTCTATACGTGGATCACCGAGCTGATTGATCAGAGTTTCGCCCTCGCTAGACTCGGGCCACGCAAGCGTCGAGGTGGAGCAAAAGACTTGGTATCCGTCGAGGTAGAGATTCGTTCCATTCGCGCTTCGAGTGAGCGACAAGGTATGCATCTCGCCGTCGTCAACGTGGTCGGCGTCCTCGGCATCGAGGGTTCGTCTTGCACCGTCGCGGGAAATGTCTACCACGAGGCGAGAGTTGCGGATTGATATTTCCAGTCGAGAATTTTTCGATTCGCGCACTAGAAGCGTCCCACTTCCGTGTGAAACAAATGCGAAGTGGAGGCTTGATGCATCCTGGAGCATTACCTCTTTCACGTGCGAACGAGGCACCGTTTCCATGTCTTTTCTCCATTTTTCACTAGTCGCCCGCTAATCATCACGAAACTCATCGGAGTGACGTCGCGCACAGCTCCCGAACACTGAACGCCTTGACGTAACTCCCCACTCACTCTAGTCTGTTGTCAGACATCAGACATCTGACGTCTGGTTACATGAGCTGGACCGTCGGCAACGAAGCGGCGGAACCTCGAACAGAAGGATTTTTTGCTATGGCCCCCCAGGGACGCCTCGCGGGCGTTATCCCGCCCCTTGTCATTCCACTCACAAATTCCCGCGAACTCGATGTCGAATCTCTCGAGCGCCTCGTCAACCACCTGATCGAGGGCGGCGTCGACGGGATTTTCGCTCTCGGATCTTCGAGTGAAGTCGTATTCCATACAGATCGCATGCGCGAGCAAATCCTTGAAACCGTTACCGGTGTGGTCGCCGGCCGCGTCCCCGTTCTCGCCGGCGTGATCGACACAGAAACGAACCGCGTTCTTGAGCATGTCAAAACTGCTCAGAAGTACGGCGTAGCAGGCGTCGTCGCGACCGCGCCCTTCTATGCCATCACGGGCCCAGCCGAGATCGAACGTCACTTCCGAGTACTCGGTGAACACGCCGAGGTTCCCGTATGGGCCTATGACCTGCCGGTATGCGTGCACGTCAAGCTGAGCCCACACATGCTCGTGGCGCTTGGCAGCGAAGGACTACTCACGGGCGTCAAAGATTCCTCAGGCGATGATGTGTCATTCCGACGGCTGACCGCCATGAATCGTGCCGCGGGCAGTCCGCTGAGCGTGCTCACGGGACACGAAGTTGTCGTAGACGGCGCTTACCTCTCCGGCGCTGATGGATCGGTGCCGGGCCTCGGCAATGTCGATCCGGCGGGCTACGTGCGCATGCACAAAGCCTTCGTGGAAGGGGATTGGCAAAAGGTACGAACCGAACAAGATCGCCTTGCCGCGCTGTTCGAAATCGTGTTCCAGCCCGTTGGCAAAACCGGCCCCGCCGCTGGCGTCGGCGCATTTAAGACGGCGCTTCGCGAACTCGGGCTGTTCGCCACGAACATGATGAGTGAACCGATGACCCCAATCGAGGGCGAATCGGTTGAAAAGATCCGCGGAATCCTCCAGTCAACCGGTCTTCTCAAGTAGGCAATCATGACTGCCGGGCCCACGCGCGTGCTCGCCGTTGATCTCGGCGGGACTAAAATCAATGCCGCCGTGGTGGTTTTCGAGGAGGGCGCGGCCGCACCTTCCCTCTGCCAGGTAGCCACGACTGCGACGCCCGCCCGCGACGGCGCGAAGGCCGTTCTTGCCGCATCACTTGCAGTCGCCCGCGAGGCCCTTAGCCTCGCCGGCGACGATGAGGAGACCCTCAAAGCCATCGGAATTGCTTCGGCGGGCGTGATCGATACAGCACGAGGGCTCGTCACCGCCGCCACCGATGCACTTCAGGGCTGGCCGGGCACGAATCTTGCGAGTGTTTTCCGCGCTGAGTTCGGCGCACACACCCGCGTCCTCAACGACGTTCACGCGCACGGCCTCGGAGAAGCCATGTTCGGCGCAGGCAAGGACCGCGATTCGCTACTTCTCGTGGCCGTTGGCACGGGCATCGGTGGCGCCTTCGTCACCCACGGGGAAGTCCTTACGGGTGCGCGTGGCGCCGCTGGCCACATCGGGCACGTGCGTACCGCGGGGATTCCCGGTGTCGAAGAACTCGTGTGCACATGTGGGAGGCGCGGACACCTCGAAGGGTTTGCGTCTGGTCCCGGCATCGCGGCCGAGCTCACGAGGCGCGGAATCCCCGCAGCTTCCACACGCGAAGTCGCGGATCTCGCGAACGACGGTTCGACAATCGCTCTCGAAACACTCATCGACGCGGGCCGTCTCACCGGCCGCGCAATAGGCGACCAACTCAATGTCGTCGACCCCCACGTCGTCGCAATCACGGGAGGCGTCGCTTCCGCGAGCGGCGCCGCCGGTGACGGGTGGTGGGCTGCGCTTCGCAAAGGTGTGCGCGAGAGTGCCATGGATGCCGTCGGAAATACTCCCATCGTGCCCGCAAGCGCGGGCAACCACGCGGCGCTCCTTGGTGCCGCACATTTCGCACTGACTGAAACCGCCACGGAAGGCTGAACCATGCACCCCATCGTCAAAGCCCTCGAGGGCTCCCTTATCGTCTCGTGTCAGGCCTACCCGGGCGAGCCCATGCGCGATCCGCGCACGATGGCGCAGATTGCCGCGGCCGTTGAACAGGGCGGAGCAAGCGCCGTTCGTGCGCAGGGTCTCGACGATATTCGCCAGGTGAAGGCTGCCGTGAACAACGTTCCCGTGATCGGCATTTGGAAGGACGGAAACGAGGGCGTGTTTATCACGCCAACACTCAAGCATTGCGAGGCAGTTCTCGATGCGGGTGCGGACATTCTCGCGCTCGATGGGACGCTTCGTGAGCGTCCCGATGGGCTCACTTTTGCCGAAACTGTCGCGCGGATTCGTGAACGAAGCAAGGCACCGATCATGGCTGATTGCGATAGCGAGGAGTCCGCTCTTGCAGCAGCCGAGGCGGGCGTCGACATCATCGGCACGACCCTCGCGGGATATACGGGAGCGCGCGAGAAGACCGACGGTCCCGATCTCGAGTTGCTCGCGAGCCTCGTGGAGAAGTTGCCCGGGCGCGCCGTCGTTGCCGAAGGGCGCGTACACAGTCAAGCCCATGCGGCGGCATGTCGCGAGGCGGGAGCATTCGCAGTCGTGGTGGGGACCGCAATTACGCACCCGACGTCGATCACGACGTGGTTCGATGCCGCCGTGCGCGGAGCCGGTGAGCGAGCATGAATGCCGCGCCGGTGTGGATCGCGGGGGCTTACGCCGCGCTTGAGCCTGCACTCACGGGTGAGCGAGCCGAACAGGATACGCGTGAGCTTTACTCGGCGCTCGCACAGCCCAAGGGATTTGATGGTCTCGAGCTCCCCTACCGCTCTTCGCTGCCCAATCTCGCGCTCGTCAAGGGTGCACCGTTCACGCAGCACGTCATCACGGCAATTCCTGGGACGATGCAGCGCCTCGCGAAAGCCCCTTCCTTCGGCCTCGCCTCTCGAGATACCGACGGTCGGGAGGCGGCGCTCGACTTTGTAAGGGAGATTGTGCGGGCCTCACGCGAACTCGAGGTCGCTGTCATGGCGATCGAGATTCACTCCGCTCCCACTGATCACGCAGATTCGAGCGCCTTTGCTCACTCACTTGAGACGCTCATGAGAGAGCGGATCGAGGGCGACCCCGAGTTCGTGATCGAGCACTGCGATGCCGCTGGCTCGCCGTTCCCGGGCGAAAAGCGCTTCCTTCCTCTCGAGGAGGAAGTGCGCGTCGCGAAGGAGACTGGGGTGGGCATCGCGCTCAACTGGGGTCGTTCGGCGCTCGAAACCCGCGATCCTCAAACACCACTCGAACACGTGCGCTATGCCTCGCGAGCGGGGGTTTTGCGGGCGTTCATGGCCTCGGGCGCGGGCGCCGGCACCCCGATGTACGGCGCTCAGTGGGCCGACACTCACCTGCCCCACGTCGACCATGAGCCTTCGTCACTGTTGACGGACGACGCACTCACCTCGTGCATGTCCGCTGCCGTAGGCAACCTGCTTTATGCAGGCGTCAAGATCCAGACCCCTCGAGGGCTCACGGCTCACGAGAGGTCTCGCGTGCTTGCACGCGTCGCGGAGCCGATGCGTTCCGCCTTCAGCCGCGCGGGATAGCCCGCACGACGCCTCACGAAAAGGAGTCCAATGATGAATTCCCCCCTTTCCCTTCGAGCGAGAGGGCTCGCCTTTGGCGCAACGGTGGCACTTGCGCTCGGCGTACCAATGTCGGCGCTCGCGGCGCCTTCTGACTCGCCAGGAGCGGCCGACGCTCCCGCGTCCGAATCGAGTTTCACATCGCAACGCATCGCTATGGGCGGTGAAGGTGGGTTCGGCAACTACCGCATCCCTGCCGTCATCCAGCTCAAGAACGGCGATGTCCTTGCTGCTTACGACGGCCGACCGACGGGCACCGATGCACCCGGACCAAATTCGATCCTCATGAGGCGTTCGACCGATGGTGGAAAAACTTTCGGGCCCCAAACCGTGATCGCCGCAGGCAAGGTTGAGAAGCCGATCCACGGCTACTCGGACCCTAGCTTCGTGTACGACGAGGAAACGGGAAATCTTTTCACGTTCTTCGTGCACTCGAAGGACACGGGTTTTTGGAATAGCCACGAGGGCAATGATGATGCTGATCGCAAGGTCATGAGTGCTTCGGTGGCCGTGTCGAAGGACAATGGCGAGACGTGGGAGCTTCGCTCCCTCACCGAAACGGTCAAGCCTGAGGGCGTGCGCGCGACGTTTGCGACAAGCGGCCACGGTATTCAAATCAAGAACGGTACTCACAAGGGCCGTCTCGTGCAGCAATACGCAGGCGCCTTCACCGATGGAACCGTGCGCGCCTACTCGGTGTACTCCGATGATCATGGCGCCACGTGGCACATGGGCACGCCCGTGGGAACGAAGATGGACGAAAACAAGGTTGTGGAGCTCGCTGATGGCACGCTCATGATGAACTCGCGTGCTCATGACACGTATACCGCGCGCTGGGTCGCCTATTCGAAGGACGGCGGCGAGACGTGGAGCGAACCGTCGCTCGACCACACTCTCACTGATCCGCGCAACAACGCGTCGATCATCCGCATGAACCCCGCGGCCGCTCCTGAGTCACGCGCGGCACAGGAACTGCTCTTCTCGAACGCCAACTCCTCGAGCGGCCGCACGAACGGCAGCATCCGCTACTCGTGCGACTCGGGCAAGACTTGGCCGACGGTCACCACGTTCAATGCTGGGGACACGTCGTACTCGGATCTCGTCGCGCTCGAAGATGGTTCTTTCGGTGTGTTCTACGAGTCCGCGAAGAACGAGCAGCGCTACGGTGCGTTCACGAGGGAGTTCCTGAACCCCTTCTGCGCGGCCTTTGGCGAGGCAGCTGCCGATATCGGTGCGGGAAACACGAGCGAGGTCACATTCACTCTGCGCAATGACGACACTCGAGATCTTGCCTCTGGCACGGCGACTGTCGACCTTCCAAAGGGCTGGAGCGCACCTACCGTGGAAACCCCGGCGCTCAAGCCGGGTGAGAGCACGACGGTCACTCTCAAGGTTTCGGCTCCCGCATGGGCTCCGAAGGGCGAAGTGCACGGCGACGTACGCGTCGCGGCCGCCGACATCACCGTTCGCGGGGATCTCGATCTCAACGTCATCAACACTGCACCCGATACTCTCGGCGCCACGATCGTGGGAACGCCTGGCGAGCCTGAACGCGACCTCGTGAAAAATCCCTACAAAGTGGGTGACGAGGTCCCCTACACATTCCGCGTCGATTCGACGGCAAACGTCACCGAAACCGTGACGCCAGTCTCCAGCAACCTCTCTCCGCTCGTGCCGGAGGGCCCCGGCAACTGTCGCTGGCGCGATCTCAAACCCGGTGATGGGTACACGTGTTCCACACCCCGCTACACGGTCACTGAGCAGGATCTCGAACGTGGCTATTTCATTCCCGAAAGCACGTGGGAACTCACGCGCAGGGGTCTCGATCCCGTCACGATCACCGTCACCGGCGAGAAAGTCTGGCTCGTAGCTCCCGACGAAAAGCCCGCAGAACCGCCAGCCGAAGAGTCGGGCGACAATGCGGGCGAGGAACCGTCGGACACCCCGACCGGCGAACAACCTGACCCGGTTGAGCAAGGTGACCCGACTGAACCAAACGAACCGAGAGTGCCGAGCGAGGATGCCCCCGCAATCTCCGAGAATGACCCGGGTCGTGCGAGTTCGGAGAGCTTCGAGCCCCAGCAGGCACACGACCAGGCAGCAAGAACACCGCGGGCGGTAGGCGCAAACACGGGGCAGAGCTCAATGCCCTCCCGCACCCTTCCGCGCACGGGTACGTCAGCACTGCTCATCGCCAGCACCGCGACGGCAGTCCTCGCCGCAGGAATTGCGCTGACGTTCGGAGCACGCGAGCGCGGAAAGCACTAATCTCGCCATCTCGATCCACATTGCCACGCAAAAGAAACGGGCGGCTCCGCCGACAAGGCGGAGCCGCCTCAGTTGTGTGAGCAACCGTCGGAGCCTTCTCAAGGGCCCTCGCGCCGCCTGCGTGACGAAACCGTCCCTTCCGAGACCCCTTCCGGCATGACCTGGCTCCGCTTGACGCCGTAGGCTTGGGGTATGACTGCACCCGAACTTGCCCTCACGACCCGTTTTCAGGATGCCTTCGCCGAGGCTTTCGGCGAGGAGTACCGCACCGCCGACCCGATCATCAGGCCGGGGAAGTTCTCGGACTTCCAGTGCAACGCGGCGATGGGACTCGCGAAGAAACTTGGCGCGAAGCCACGCGACCTCGCCCAGCAGATCCTTGAGAAGGTGCAGCTCGACGATATTGCCGAGACGCCCGAGATTGCCGGCCCCGGCTTCCTCAACATCACGCTCAAGACCGAATGGGTCGCGGCACAAGCTGGCGACCTGCACGGCGATGACCGTCTCGGCGTGGGCCGCCCTGATAAGGCCGAGACGATCGTGATCGACTACTCGGCGCCGAACGTGGCGAAGGAAATGCACGTGGGGCACCTGCGCACAACCGTCGTGGGCGATGCTCTCGCGCGCGTGCTCGAGTTCGAAGGCCACAAGGTTGTGCGCCAGAACCACATCGGCGACTGGGGCACGCCGTTCGGCATGCTCATTGAACACCTGCTTGAAGTGGGCGAGGATTCGGAAGAGGCGAAACTTCTCGAGACCGACCCGAACGCGTTCTACCAGGCGGCACGCGCGAAATTCGATGCAGATACGGAGCAGACCGATTTCGCGAAGCGCGCGCGTGCACGAGTCGCGACCCTGCAGTCGGGCGACGAGGCGACGCTTACGATGTGGACGAAGCTCGTTGGTCTCTCGAAGCAGTACTTCCACCGCATCTACGACATGCTCGACGTGACCCTCACCGATGAGGACCTCGCGGGCGAATCGACCTACAACTACGCGCTCGCGGGCGTGTGCGATGACCTCGAGAAGGCAGGGATCGCGCGTGTCTCGGATGGCGCTCTGTGCGTATTCCCGGCTGGATTCACGGGCCGCGACGAGCAGCCCCTTCCGCTCATCATTCGTAAGTCCGACGGCGGCTACGGTTACGCGACGACCGATTTTGCGGCTATTCGCCACCGCGTGAATGACCTCGGAGCAGACCGGATCGCGTACGTCGTGGGCTCCTCGCAGGAGCTTCACTTCCAGATGGTTTTCACGACTGCGCGCGAGGCCGGTTGGCTCCCCGAAACCGTCGATGCGGAGCACGTGAAGATCGGTTCGGTTCTCGGCGAGGATGGCAAGATCCTCCGCACACGCTCTGGTTCCTCGCTGCGCCTCATGGCGCTCCTCGAGGAGGGCGTCGTGAAGGCTCGCTCCGTGATCGACGAGCTTCGCCCGGACCTGCCCGAGGATGAGCGGGCGACAATCGCACGCCAGATTGGCATCGGCAGCATCAAGTACGCGGATCTTTCGACCGCGCACGATTCGGATTACGTGTTCGATCTCGACCGTATGCTCGCCCTCCAGGGCAACACGGCGCCGTACCTCCAGTACGCCGTGGCGCGCATCCGCTCGATCCAGCGCAAGGCTTCCGAGCAGGGCATTTCCGCCGAGCAGGTGGAGGCGGCGGCCCCGCGCGTGGTCGATGATCCCGAGCGGGCCCTCGCGCTTCAGCTCCTGCAGTTCGCGCCGACGGTTGCCGAGGTGGGCAGCCAGTACGTCCCGCACAAACTCGCGGCGTACCTCTTCGATCTCGCGCAGGCGTTCATGAGCTTCTACGAGAAGTCGCCAATCCTCAAGGACGCGAGCGACGACGTGCGGCTT